>DJOQ01000026.1 GCA_002437245.1 Ruminococcaceae bacterium UBA6434 | reverse complement strand
CTTTTAATAGTTAGTCTTTCGTATTACTCGAGAGATACTTTTTCAAAAAAGAAAAAAGCATAAGTAAATTTGAAAACAAAAACTCACCCATAAAAAAGTCCCTCTACTATACGGAGAAAAATTTCAATTTTGTTCGGGTGTTTTGCAAAATTCTTTATACCTTGTTTACATTTAATTTCATTATAGAAAAAATACCCCTCTATAATACGGAGAAAAATTCAAGTTTTGTTGATGTGTTTTGAAAGAAAATTTACAAATTATTTTGAATACTTAGATTTGAGCTTTTTGTTTAGATTGACCAATCATATTATTTATAAAACTTACGCTTAACTTAAGCGATTTTAAATTAAAAAATAAGAAATTGCATTTTGCTATTTCCTCACGCTGATGAAGGGCGATATACTACAATTGTTTATAAATTAAAAGTGACATCCAAAGTGACAATTCTCATGTCACTTTGGAATAAGTGGATTTTAATTGAGCCTCGGACTTTTCAATTTATTATCTATCAATGAATAAACATAAACACGAGTTCTAATCAAATGCTATAATAAACATATAAATAGTAAATCCATATCAAAAGGGTTTTACTATTATTTGTCACTATTTCTTGCAGTGGGGTGCATTATATTTGCGTTCTAAATACAGTTCGTTTTTCAAGAGCATCAAAAAAGCATCAATTTTCAACAAAAACTATAAAGACAAAAACGAACAGCACTTTCTAATCCTGAAAGTGCTGTTTTTATGCGAAATTTAAGGGGACTGTATTTTGACACGCGGCTTAACTGAAAGCGTGCTTTTCGCTCCAAAACCGCGTGCCGAGGGTTCAAGTCCTTCTGCCCCTGCCATTGTTATAAAGCCATTTCGTAGTATATGGCTTTATTTTTTTGCTCTTTTTCTAACGCATTTCTAACACTTTTGATTCTATTAAGTTCAATTGATACGAATTATTTTTGCGTGTTAGTGCCGAAAAATTTGCAGAAGTCCGTTTTTGTATAATCCATTGCTATGTAATTGTACCGGTGATATAATTAAGTCATAAATACAAAACTTTTTTATAGGGAGAGTACTTATGGAATACAGCAGAGAAGACTTCTTGGAAACCGCAGATCCGGCAAACAGAGAATTGAGTATTTCCTGCAGGGAGCTCACGCGAGAATACTATCTTTGCGACTATCGAGACGAAAAAAAGAAATCTGCCATTCTGAAAAAACTTCTCGGTAAAATCGGCAAAAATGTCGGTGTTGGCGTTCCGTTTTATTGCGACCACGGCAAGAGCATTTTTATAGGCGATAATGTGGTGATAGGACTGAATTGCACATTTGTCGATAATCGTGAAATTTATATAGGCAATAATGTTATGATTGCACCCAATGTTCAGATATACACCGCCTCACACCCCACGTTGCCGCAGGAACGTCTCATTGATGATTGGGAGGGCAAGGCTCAAACCTTTTTCAGAACATTTGCAAAGCCTGTAACAATTGAGGATAATGTCTGGATAGGCGGCGGCACCATCATTCTTCCCGGCGTTACCATCGGAAAAAATACGGTAATCGGGGCAGGGAGCGTAGTGGTTAAGTCCGTTCCCGAAAATTGTGTTGCGGCAGGTAATCCCTGCAAAATTATCAGCAGATTGAATGTATAAACCGTGTGTTTGTTGCCGTTCGTCGGTTTCCCGTTAATGCTAAAAACAGCTGAAATGTAAATCGGCGATGACATAATGATTTTGTCAATTACAGCCATTACGCGTGGGGAGAAATAATTTATGATAAGAAGTTTTACGATTGCCGATTTGGATTCGGTTATGGAAATTTGGCTTCATACAAATATACAATCGCACAGTTTTATTCCGAGAGATTATTGGACCGGTAATTTTGATGCCGTAAAGAGCGCAATATCAAAAGCCGAGGTGTATGTTTATGAAGATGACAATACAAAGCAAATTGACGGTTTCATCGGTTTAACGGAAAACTTTGTTGAGGGGCTGTTTATAAAGTCCTCCGCGCAGTCAAAGGGAATCGGCAAGCTGCTGCTCGATTTTGTCAAAGGCATTAAATCCGAATTGACTTTAAGCGTTTACCTAAAGAACACGCGTGCGGTTTCGTTTTATATGCGCGAGGGATTTTGGGTTAAGAACGAAAGTACGGATGACTTCACCGGTGAAAAAGAACTGCTTATGGTTTGGCATAAGCAGAGCATCTGAAAACGGGTCCCGAAATGGACCTGTTTTTTATAATAAAAATGTTTCCTTTGCAAAGTTAATGAATTGCCGCGGTCGAACCCGATTCCTCCTTGATTTAAAATTATGTGACTGCTCCTAATACCAATTTGTGATAAATCAGCACAAATTCCAAAAAATCCCAAAAAAGATGATACAATCAAGCGTATCAAGGGGTCGGAGGAATGAGATGTCAGCTGTTTGTAATAAAATAAAGTCGATAGTTGCATTTGCGGTTGTTTGTGTCATATTGTCGCTGCCTCTCGACGCTTTTGCTTCGGGGGACAGTGATTTTGTGTATTATATCAAAAACGGAAAAGCCTATGTGAGCGGTTACCGCGGCGTGAGCAGTACTGTTTTGATACCCGATAAAATTAAGGGCAAAACCGTGGTGTCGATTGATGACTATGCGTTTTCGTCAAACAGAACTGTGGAATTTATCGGTTTGCCGAACTCAGTGACCGCTGTGGGTAAAAACGCATTTTCCGACTGTGCGGCGCTGTCTTGCGTCAGCTTCGGAGCGGCTCTAAGAGAAATAGGGGATAATGCCTTTGCGGGTTGCCGTTCGCTGAAAACTGCAGAGCTTAAAAGCAATGTTGCGTATATAGGCAAGGGAGCTTTCAAGGGGTGCGCGGCGCTTTCGTCGGCAATAATTCCTGACAGCGTGACATACATCGGAGAAAAGGCTTTCTTCGGTTGCTGCTCGTTAGATGAAATAATATTGCCCGAGAGCGTTGCCGAGCTTTATACGGGCACTTTTGAGAATTGCACGTCTCTTTTAAAAGCGGTGCTGCACGGCGTAAAAACAATAGGGGACAGGGCGTTTTATAACTGTACCGCACTTTCTGAGATAAGCTTTTCACCGTCTTTAAAAGAGATAGGTGCCTTTGCCTTTTCGGTAAATACTTCTCTCGAAAAAGTTACTTTGCCTCAAAATACCGAGCTTGTTTCGGATAAAGCGTTTGCGGATTGTACGTCGTTAAAAACCGTTATCGCTTTCGGCAGTTCGTTGAATACAGCGCCCACGGCTTTTGACGGCTGTACCTCTCTTTGCGCAATATACGGCAACTCCGAGTTTTTCTCCGAAGCGGAAAGAACCGTAAAAGATGTAGGAGTGTCTTTCGATTGTGTGTCGGTAAACTGCGAGAACGGTATCATAAATACGGCTGTCGGTATGACGGTGCAAACGCTAAAGGACATTTTGACGTTTAAAGGGTCTGTTGCTTCAGCCGACGAATTGACCGTATCGGATGCCGACGGCAATGTTTTGCCCGATTCTTCCGTAGTTACGGACGGCGTGATTATCCGAATTTGTCAAGACGGAACTGGTTTTTCTTATGTTGCGAGAGTGAATTTCGGCGATGTGAATTCCGACGGCAAAATGAACAGCGCAGACGCCGTTATGATACTTAAATATTCGGCAGGCTTAATGAGCTTGTCGCCGATAAAGCTTAAAGAAGCCGACTTAACCCGTGACGGAACGGTCGATGAGAGCGACGCGATTTTTTTGCTTCGCAGGGACTGTGGACTCACGACATAACAAAAAGCACCGTATATGTCAGACGTTATATCACATTGTCTGACAAATGCGGCGCTGTTAGCCGAATTGCGGTGCTTTTAATATTTACGGTTTTCTTTTAAATATTTTATAAGAGAGCCTTTATTGTTAGGGCATTTTTCCTCTATAACGCTGTCAAGCAAAAAATCAAGCGAGTCCTTGATTTTCTTTCCCTCGGAAATACCGACAGCCTTAATGTCATCGCCGTTTACAGCGAGCGATTTTAAATTGTAACACTCTCCGTTTTGCTTTACGGTATCATAAAACAAACGCATATTTTTAAGTTTTTCGTCTATCGCGTGCGGATCGGCTTTTGCCGTATTATCGGCACGCTTGATTTTTATAAGGTTGAGGTATGTTTCGTCTCCGAAACGGCACATCATTTTTTTTGCCTGGATTTTGTCACGCGGGGATTTCATATCGTGTATCAAAACAAGCTCCGAGACCTCGTTTATTGTTTTGTTGTCAAATTTCAGCCTTTTAAGTATGGCTCGCGTCTTTTTTTCGCTTATCACGGCATGTCCTTTGAAGTGCGAAGTGCCGTTTTCATCGGTGGTTTTGGCATCGGGCTTTCCGAAATCGTGAAAAAACATTGTAAGGCGCAAAATTCTGTCGTCAAAATCTACCGCGTCTACGGCATGCAGCGTGTGCTCAAACACATCATATTTGTGATATTTTGTGTGCTGCTCACAACCTATTAGTGGGGCAAGCTCCGGAATAAATACCTCTATAACCGCGTGATATTTCCGTATAACGTCGGTTGCGTATTTCCCCGTGATAAGCTTTACGAATTCGACCTGCAATCTTTCTTTTGATACATCCGACAGCAGATGCCTGTTTTTCAGTATGCTGTCCGATGTGCCTTTTTCTATTGTGAATCCCAGCTCCGCCGAAAAACGGACGGCACGCATAATTCTGAGCGCGTCCTCCGAAAAACGTGTGTCGGGGTCGCCGACGCACCGTATTATTTTGTTCTTCAAATCGTCTATGCCGCCGAAAACATCAATTATTTTGTCGTCGCAATTACAGCAAAGCGTGTTTATTGTGAAATCGCGCCTTGAGAGATCGTCTCTGAGGTTGTCCGAAAATGATACCGATTGCGGATGGCGGTGGTCTGTATAGTCACCGTCTATGCGGTAAGTGGTGATTTCAAGCGGCATACCGTCAATTATGACAGTCACCGTTCCGTGCTTTATACCGGTCTCTATTATCCGCTCGCCGCAAAATACCTTTTCTGTTTCTTCGGGACGTGCGCTTGTGGTTATATCCCAGTCAAAGGGATTTTTATTCAGCATACAGTCGCGAACGGCGCCGCCGACGGCATATGCCTCAAAACCGCTGCTTTTCAGCAGGCATATTGCCTTATTTACTTGTTCGGGGAGCTTTATCATAATAATTCCTCAGAGTATATTTTTAATTTCGGCAAGATCGGTTATTCTCATATCCGCGCCCACATTATCATTTCCCGTGCCGTTGTGGTCATACCAGCAGGTGGTGATACCGAAGTTCTTTCCTCCGGATATATCGGCGGTCAGCGAATCGCCTATGAGTATAAAGCGTGATTTGTCGGTTTCATGAAGCTCATTGAGACACCGCTCAAAAAATTCCCGTTGGGGCTTTTGCACGCCTATTCTCTCCGAGACGAAAAGGTGTGAGAATCCGTCTATCATTCCGGCGAGCGTCAGACGGTGCTTTTGCTGTTCAAACGGACCGTTGCTTGCGGCACAGAGTATGTATTTTTTCGACAGGTATTTAACCGCGTCTTCTGCACCTCTTACGGGCTCGTGGCTGTCGTATATTCCCTTTACGAATTCTTTTTCGAATTCGCGTCCGTCAAAATCAATACCCATAATCGAAAAAACCATATTCCACCGTTTTTTGTGTATTTGATCCCTTGAGATTTCTCCCGTTTCAAGCCTTTGCCAAAGCGAATCGTTGACCTTGTGAAAAACGGACGGCATATTTTCTTTGAAATCGACCCCGCAGGTTTTGCAGGCGTCGGTCATAGCTTTTTCGGCACACTTGTTGAAATCCAAAAGCGTATTGTCAATGTCTGTCAGAACATATTTAAACATATCGGGTTCCTTCCTTTAACATAATGAAATTATATGATATTCACCGAATATTTTCAAGTGTTGAGCTGTGCCTTTACTTTATCGAAAAAATATTATAAAATAGTAAAAAATAACCTGTATGTGGTGATAAGTATGGAACAGAATAAAATCGACCGTATAAACTTTCTTGCAAAGAAGCAAAAGGGCGAAGGGTTGTCTCCCGACGAAAAAGAGGAGCAGGCAATTTTGCGCCGCGAGTATATCGACTCTTTTAAGAGAAACCTTGTCGCAAATCTCGAAAATACGTATATCGTTGATGAAAACGGAAATAAACATAAAGTCAAAAAGCACTCCGATGACGACAAAAACTGATATCGGCTGTGGGCGCTTTATGCGTACAAACCCTAAATATCCGTTTAAAAAGGCAAATAACTTGACTTGACCGCTATATATAGTGTAAAATATATGGCGGTATTTTTGGGCAGGTTTTCCTGCAAGTAAATTTTCCCGCCATTCGGCATACAAAGGTGGTTTAATTAAATGGCAAAAAAAGCGGCATACAATGAAGAGAGTATTTCGCAGTTAAAGGGCGCGGACCGTGTAAGACTTCGCCCCGCCGTTATTTTCGGCTCGGACGGAATAGAGGGCTGCGAGCACGCTGTATTTGAAATACTTTCAAACTCCATAGACGAGGCGCGTGAGGGCTACGGTAAAGAGATAACCGTAACCCGTTTTCTTGACGGCTCCGTTGAGGTTGTCGATCACGGCAGAGGTATGCCTATGGATTATAACGAAAAGGAAAAGCGCTGGAACTGGGAATTGCTTTTCTGCGAGATGTATGCCGGCAGTAAATATAATACAAACAACGGCGGAACATACGAGTATTCGCTCGGGCTTAACGGACTCGGACTTTGCGCTACACAGTACGCCTCCGAGTATATGGATGCCGAGGTGCACAAAAACGGTTTTCGTTACGAGATACATTTTAAAGCGGGCGAGCCTGTAAGCGAGCTCAAAAAAGAACCGTACGGCAAAAAGGACACAGGTACAAGAATTCGCTGGAAGCCCGATATAAAGGTATTCACCGATATCGATATACCGCTTGAATACTATCAGGAGACTATATTAAGGCAGTCCGTCGTAAATGCGGGCATTAAGTTTATACTCCGCAATCAGACAAGTGAAAAAAGCTTCGATAAGTACGAGTACTGCTATGAAAACGGTATAGTAGATTATATAAAAGAATTTGTGGGCGACGATGCATTTTCGTCCGTGCAGTTTTGGCAGGGCGAGCGAAAGGGCAGAGACAGAGCCGACTTACCCGAATATAAGGTAAAACTTAATGTGGCGCTGTGCTTTTCCAATAAAAAACAGTTAAAAGAGTACTATCACAATTCAAGCTTTCTCGAGCACGGCGGCGCTCCGGAAAAAGCGGTAAAGAGCGCGTTTGTTTCGCAGATTGACAGCTATTTAAAAGCAAACAGCAAATATTTAAAGAGCGACAGCAAGATAAATTTCCAAGATGTAGAGGATTGTCTTGTGCTTGTTTCGTCGTCATTTTCAACTCAGACGTCATACGAAAACCAGACCAAAAAAGCGATAACCAATAAATTTATACAGGAGGCTATGACGGAATTTCTTCGCCATCAGCTTGAAGTATACTTTATCGAAAACAGAATAGACGCCGAAAAAATCGCCGAGCAGGTGCTCATAAATATGCGCTCGCGCGTTAAAGCCGAAACCACAAGGCTTAATATTAAAAAGACGCTTCAGAGCAGCAACAGCATGACGGACAGAATCGAAAAATTCGTCGACTGCCGCTCAAAGGATGTCTCGGAACGCGAAATATTCATAGTGGAGGGCGACTCGGCTCTCGGCGCCTGCAAGCAGGCGAGGGACAGCGCTTTTCAGGCGGTTATGCCCGTGCGCGGAAAAATACTTAACTGCCTCAAGGCGGAATACCCCAAAATATTTAAAAACGATATTATAACGGATCTTATCAAGGTACTCGGCTGCGGCGTGGAAGTAAGCTCAAAGGCAAATAAAAACCTTTCGCTCTTCAGTATGGATAATCTCCGCTGGAGCAAAGTTATAATCTGTACCGATGCCGACGTTGACGGTTATCAGATACGAACACTGATACTCACTATGATTTACCGCCTTATGCCTACGCTTATAAAAGAGGGCAAGGTATTTATAGCCGAGTCTCCGCTTTACGAAATAACGTGCAAGGACGAGACTTGGTTCTGCTATACCGAAAAGGAAAAGCAGGACGCTCTTCATGCAATAGGAGACAAAAAATATACCATACAGCGTTCAAAGGGTCTCGGCGAAAACGAACCCGAGATGATGTGGTTTACAACAATGAATCCTAAAACCCGTCGTCTTATAAAAGTAGAGCCGGATTATTCACCCGAAGCCGTCGCCGAAAAATTTGACCTTTTGCTCGGAGATAATTTGCAGGGCAGAAAAGATTATATTGCCGAAAACGGCGCTCAGTATATTGATATGACTGACCTTTCTTGACGATTGATTTTTACGGTAATAATTATTCCCTGATTTAGGAGAGTCGGAAAATGGCAAAAAGAACCAAGAAAAACGAAACAGACCGAAGCCCGGAAGAGACAGACGTAAACGCTCATATACTCGGTGCGGGCGAGGTAGTGGAGCAGCATATAACCGATACTTTGGAGCTCAACTATATGCCTTACGCCATGAGCGTTATTATGTCGCGTGCCATTCCTGAAATCGACGGCTTTAAACCGTCACACAGAAAGCTCCTGTATACAATGTATAAAATGGGGCTGCTTCAGGGCGGCACTGTAAAATCCGCCAATATTGTCGGCCGCACCATGCAGCTGAACCCGCACGGCGACGCGGCAATTTACGAAACCATGATTCGTTTGGCGCGCGGCAACGAGTCGCTCCTTCACCCTTATGTTGAGTCAAAGGGTAACTTCGGTAAATCGTATTCAAAAAATATGCAGTATGCGGCTTCGCGTTATACCGAGGCAAAATTAGCACCGATTTCAGCCGAGCTTTTCCGCGATATAGATAAGGACACGGTCGATTTTGTACCGAACTACGACAATACCATGACCGAGCCCACGCTTTTACCCGTTACATTCCCGTCGGTGCTCGTAAATGCCAATATGGGTATAGCCGTCGGTATGGCTTCAAATATTTGTTCGTTCAACTTAAAAGAGATCTGCGATACTACCGCGGCGCTTATAAAGGACCCCGACGCCGATATAACCGAAACGCTGAAGGCTCCCGATTTTATAGGCGGCGGTCAGATACTCTACGATGAAGATAAGATGAACGAGATCTTCCGCACGGGTCGCGGAAGCTTCAAAATTCGCGCAAAGTACAGCTATGATAAAAAGAATAACTGTATTGATATATACGAAATTCCGGCAACCACCACTACGGAAGCAATAATCGATAAGATAGTTGAACTCGCAAAGGGCGGCAAGGTTAAAGAAATTTCCGATATCCGCGACGAGACCGATAAAAAGGGCCTTAAAATAACAATTGATTTAAAGCGCGGCACAGATGCGGACAAGCTTATGAAAAAGCTCTATAAAATGACTCCGCTCGAAGATTCTTTCGGCTGTAACTTTAATGTCCTTATAGCCGGAACACCGAGAGTCCTCGGAGTGCGCGAGCTGCTTTTGGAATGGATAGCTTTCCGTACCGAATGTGTAAATCGCCGCGTCTATTTTGACCTTTCCAAAGCAAAAGACAGACTTCATCTTTTAGAGGGACTACAAAAAATCCTCCTCGATATAGATAAGGCTGTAAGAATAATACGTTCTACCGACGAAGAGTCGGAGGTTGTTCCGAACTTGATGATAGGCTTCGGAATAGATAAGATACAGGCAGATTATGTGGCTGAAATCAAATTGCGCCACTTGAACCGTGAGTATATCTTAAAAAGAACGGCTGATATTGAGCAGTTAAAGACCGATATAGAGGATATGGAGGATATTCTGTCGAGTCGTTCGCGCGTCAAAAAAATAATCGTAAACGAGCTTTCCGACGTTGTGAAAAAATACGATAAACCGCGTCGCTCCGAAATAATATATACAAGCGATATTGTTGACGAAGCGGACCCCGAAGAGGAGATACCGGATTATCCGGTTACGCTTTTCTTTACAAAAGAGGGCTATTTTAAAAAGATAACTCCGCAGTCACTGCGTATGAGCGGCGAGCAAAAACTAAAGGAAAACGATGAAATAATCGAGACCGTTGAGGCTACAAACAATACCGAACTTTTGTTCTTTACCGATAAGTGCCGCGTTTATAAAGCCAAGGCTGCCGACTTTGACGACAGCAAGGCGAGCGTCCTCGGCGATTATGTGGCTTCAAAGCTTGAGATGGAGCCTGAGGAAAATGCCGTCTATATGGCTGTTACAACAGACTATAAGGGCTTTATGCTGTTTTTCTTTGAAAACGGCAAGCTTGCCAAAATAGACCTTTCCGCGTATGAGACCAAAACCAACCGCAAGAAGCTGATAAAAGCGTATTGTGAGAAATTCCCGTTAGTCAATATGTTCTGTGTGACTGAGGATAAGGAATACGTTATGCGGTCAACCGCCGGCAGAATTCTTCTTCTCAATACCGGCGCAATAGCCGTCAAGACGACCAAGGATTCTATGGGCGTATCGGTTATGACGCTCAAAAAAGGGCACAGGGTGTCTTCCGTAAAAGAGTATACCGAGGGCGAGTTTGTGAAGCCTGCGAGATACAGAACGAGAACTTTGCCTGCCGCCGGTGCAACTTTGTCGGCTGACGATGTCGGCGAGCAGCTTACACTTTAACTTAGAAAATATACCGTGTTTCGAAAGTCGTTTTTCGGAATTCGGTATATTTTTTGCTTTTTCGGGTGTCGACCTAAACTGTGTGAGTGTTGACTATGTATTTCGGATGTTGTATAATTCCGATATAAGTAATGTCTGTTTCGGGGCTTAACGGAGGTTAATATGAAAAGACGAACTAAAATAATTTCGGCTGTTACGGCTCTTGCGATACTCGTATGTGTGTTCGCTGTGCTTGCGACGTCGTTTGCCGCTGACACTTCTTCCGAAAGTGCATCATTCAGAGTCGATGCTCAGATTATGGGCTACAACAGGGTAGAGGTAAAAATATATGCTCCGGCAGGTGCCGCGGGCGGCAGTTATACGCTTAAATACGATTCCTCATATTTAAAGCTCATTAAGCCCGATGCGGATAAAAACGGCGAGCAGTCGTCGGTTACTTCGTATGAAAACGGCGGTACGGCAATAACCAATTATAATTTCTCGCAGGATTCTTTAAGATGTTCGGCAGCCGCACCGAAATCCTCTTCGACAGAGCAGCTGTACGGAAGTTATACTTTTTATTTTGACGGCAGCTATAAAGAAGGCAGTATATCGGTAATCGCATTTGATATTTACAGCGGAGATGAAACTCCGAAGCTTCTCGGCTCCGATAAAACCGCAAAATGTGACTTTGACGTTAAGGCAGCTCCGTTTAATACAACCACGCTTATAGTAACTAAAGACGGCACGTGGCTTTATATGGAAAACGGCAAGCACAACACCGATTATACCGGGCTTGTGAATTACTACGACACATGGTATTATGTTGAAAACGGCGTGCTTAATTGGGACTATACGGGGCTTACGCTCTATTACGGCACTTGGTATTATGTAGAAAACAGTCAGCTTAATTGGGATTACACCGGTCTTACGCTCTATTACGGCACTTGGTATTACGTGGAGGGCAGCGTTCTTAAATGGGATTATACCGGTCTTACAAACTATTACGGTACTTGGTACTATGTAGAGGACAGCGTACTCCATTGGAACTATACGGGACTCACACTTTATTACGGTACGTGGTATTATTGCGAGGGCAGTGTTCTTAACTGGAACTATACGGGTCTTACAAATTATTACGGTACCTGGTATTATGTTAAAAACGGTATCCTCGATTGGAATTATACAGGGTACGTTTATTATCGCGGTACCCGTTACTATGTGAGAAACGGTATTCGCGTTTAAGGTTGATTTATAAAATTTAATTACAAATTATAGCAAAACCGTTCATTCATTTGAACGGTTTTGTTTTTTGACGGAATGTGTTAATACAACACTTTATATAAAAATTGTTGCAATTATACAAGCATTGTTATATAATTTGAATAAGCGGTAGGGCTTTATGCCGTAAAAAATCAGGGAGGATATTAAATTTATGAAAAACTTCAAAAAGTTGATTGCGGTTGCACTGGCTGTTTTTGTGTCAGTATTTATGCTGGCGGTCAGCGCGTTTGCATCCGATACGGATTCGCTTGTGCGAATGGATGACGGTACTTGGAACTATATGGAAAACGGTGAACATAATACCGGCTACACAGGTCTTGTTAAGTATTATGACACCTATTACTATGTTGAAAACGGCGTGCTCGATTGGAGCTATACCGGTCCTACAGAGTACGACGGTACAACCTATTTTGTTACAAACAGCACGCTTGATGAGAACTATTCGAGCCTCGTTCTTGTAGATGGTGTTTGGCATTATGTTGAAAACGGTGTTTATTCAAACGATTATACCGGTCTTACTCTGTACTACGGCACGTGGTATTATGTTGAGAACGGCGTTCTTAATTGGGATTATACCGGGCTCACCTTATATTACGGCACTTGGTACTATGTTGAAAACGGTGTGCTCAATTGGAACTATACAGGTTCTACCGAGTATTACGGCACAACATATTATGTCATAAACGGTATACTTGATTGGGATTATTCAAGCCTTGTTTATGTCGATGGTGTTTGGCATTATGTAGAAAAAGGCGTTTATTCAAACGATTATACCGGCCTTACTCTGTATTACGGCACTTGGTATTATGTTGAAGACGGCATTCTTGATTGGGAATTCGAAGGTCTTACAGACTACTACGGTACTTTGTACTATGTAAAAGACGGTGTGCTTCATTGGGATTTTTCGGGTTTCGTTGTTGACGAGGATTACAATATCTTTTATGTTGAAAACGGTGCGGTAGACCGCAGCCTTAACGGACTTTATAATTATTACGATCATAATTGGTGCTATCTTGCAGACGGGCAGGTTGTCAGCAGTTATACCGGGCTGTTTAATTATTACGGTACTTGGTACTATCTTGAAGAGGGTTTCCTTAATTGGTATTATTACGGCCTTACAAATTACTACGGCACATATTACGGCGTAGAGGGCGGTATTCTTGATTGGAACTTCACTGGAGCCTTAAGATACGGCACATCTCTTTACTATGTAAGTAACGGCGTCTTCGACAGCAGCTTTAACGGAGAAGCCGAGTATTGCACGGGCAAAATATATAACTTTAAAGACGGAGTTTCGGTAGATTATGACGGCTATGTTGCCGACGCCGCACAACTTGTTAAACTTATAGTATATTGCGAATTGAAAGATGACACTGAGATTGAAATCATCAGTGCGCAGGGTTTACCCGACTTTGGCCCTTACGGCGGTGTGGCAGTTACATTCAGTGTAAAACATAATGATGGTACAGAAGACTATCGTACTTATATTGCTACCAAGAGTTATTTTGAAACTCCGGAGTTTCTCGGCGTCAGAGAAAATATAGGCGACGGTACTCTGTTTGTAACCGAACGTATATCGGGTGACTTTGAAACAGAAAACTCTGTGAGCTTGACACTTGATGATGTTGTTAATTATTTTAATGGTATAAACACTTATTATGTGTTAAATGAAAATAAAGCATGATAAATTTTAATTATCGCGGCAGGATATAAAGCCGTATCCGCCCGCTGCAATATTTAATAACAAACACAGAAGAAGGTCTGTCGGTTTAACCGGCAGACCTTCATTTTGTCCGAAATTTATTGAAGAATCAGAGAATTTCTACTTCTTATTTCATGCCGTCTTCATAAGCCTTGATCATCTTTTTGACCATCTGTCCGCCGACAGAACCGGCCTGCTTAGAAGTAAGGTCGCCGTTATAACCCTGCTTGAGATTTACGCCGACTTCATTAGCAGCTTCCATCTTGAACTTTTCAAGAGCAGCCTTAGCCTCGGGTACTGTTGCCATTTGAAAACACTCCTTTTCATAACAATTTGCGTTTGCATTACTATTTTTAACGCGACGTGTTTTTATATTAAATAAAATAAATGTTAAAATTGTCATTTTTTGTAATTGAAAACAGTCCGAGTGTAGCTTTGCATTATAGAGCTTTAAAGTAAATCATATGGCTTTCGTAAAGGAAACAAAGCAAAAGCATTTACCGATTTTGATATGTAAGATGAGATAATAACCTCACGAAACGATAGCAAAATCAAAGATTTTGACCGTTCCTGTGAACGTTGAATGACTAAATTGCGGCTTTCGCCGACGCACTTTGTGCCGCCTCTGCTGTCGCGGGAAGATTTATTATACAATTATGCAAAAGACATTTCGCTGTGATTATTTAAAAAATCCACGGGCAATTGCTCTGTTTTACACATAAATCTGTTGTTGATAGACAAGTATTGTTTATTATGATATAGTTAAATAGCAGATTACAGGTGATTTGCTGTAAAAAAGCGGAATCTTAATTGGATGAGATAAGAGGTAAACGAATATGACCGACAAAAAGATTGTCGAAAAGGCAGTTTTGGATTATTGCAATGCAGCGGCAAATTTATATGGCTTTATACCGGTGAGAAAACTTTTTGAAATCTATAATTCCCAAAATGACCCGTTGACGGAAAAAGAGCTTTGCGATACACTTGAAAAAATACTTACGGAACCACGGAACTTTGATTTGTTTTCGAAGGAAGAATTGGAGTCCGGAGAGCCCGAGACAGACGATACACCGACCTTGGAGAAAATACTGTTGGCTGAGTATTTATATATTATGGGTGACTTTGATGATTACTATGAGCTTGAAGAAAAGATACGTGGACTTCCGTATCATATTCTTGAAAAGGATAAGTTTTTAAAATACACCGATGAGCTTTATGTGGAAAAAACACTTGAATTTATTTCCTTGAGAGCGTATTTTCGCAGCATATCTGAATTATCTCGTGAGGAAGCGGATGATTTTGCGCTTGATGCGGCATATACTATGAGACTTTTTGATAATTCCCCGGAGATGATACTTCAGCGAATGAAAGCAACCAAAACAGAACCTAAAAATCGGAGAGAATTAGAGCGGTTTTTACGTTTGTGTCATGACATGGGATGTAAGCTTCGCTTGGCAAGTTTGAGAGGAGCTACCACAGAAGAGCTTCTGAATTGATTTAATATAAGTGCGGATATATTGCGGTAATACGACAGACATTCATTTCGGAGGATTGATTATGAAAATTATTAAAGCGTCTCAATTTTGTATTAACCCGGGTGAAAACATAACGGAAAAGCTGGCAGAGCTTACCGGATATCTTGCATCCGACGCCGAAGAAAAAACGGTGATCTTTGATAAAGGCACATATTACATCGACAGTGAAAAATGCAAAAAATATATGCTCTATATAACCAATACCGTCGGTGATAATGAGTTTAAAAAGGGCGAAACACCGCATTTGAATGCGGTTCCGTTTTATTTCGGAAATGTTGAAAATGTTACCGTGGACGGCGGCGATTCGGTCTTTGTAATTAACGGTAAAGTCACCAATACAGCAATGGAGCACTGTAAAAATATTACCGTTAAAAATCTTGAAATCCGTCACAGTAGCCCCGATATGCACGAGCTTAAAGTGATTAAAAAGTCCCTGTTCGGCGTGGATTTTAAAATTGACAGCGACACCCGTTATAAGATCGAAAACGGTAAACTTGTTCTTTACGGTACCGATTATTGTATGTGCTGTGATAAAAAAGCAACGGCGGCGTCCTATATCGGACTTGTGAGAAAAGACACTCCCGATAAAATCGAAAGGGTTATGCATCCGCTGTTTTCTTCGTTAAAAGTGCGCGATTTAAAAGGCGGCAAAATACGCGTTTCGTATCCGAACACTGTGAGATTTAAAACCGGCGATTGTTTTTATATCTATGATGTACGCCGTCAGTTTGCCGGCATATTTGTAAATAAATGCGAAAATGTCACTTTGCAAAATATCAAGCAGCGCTTTAACTATTCTCTCGCACTCGTCGCACAGAACAGCGAAAATATAACCGTTGATTCGGTTGAATTCGCACCCGAAAAGGGCTCGCCGAGAAAAGTTGCGTCCGTTGCCGATTTCATTCAAATTTGTATGTGCCGAGGAAAAATTACCGTCAAGGACAGCTATTTCGACGGCGCCGGTGACGATTGCCTTAATGTTCACGGTATTCACTTTAAAATTACCGATATTAAGGATAACACGCTGACGGTTCGCTTTATGCATCCGCAAAGCCACGGATTTAACCCTTTGAGAGTGGGCGACACAATAGCTTATATTGACGCGGATTCGTTGCTCGAAAAGGGCAGTGCCGTTATAGAAAAGTCGGAGCTTTTAAATGAATACGAGATAGCCGTCACAGTAAGCGACACCGCTTTTGCCGAGGTCGGCGAAGTGATTGAGGACGTTACGGCGTGTCCCGACTTAGACTTCGTAAACAATAAGATGACGCGAATTATCACACGCGGACTTCTTATCACAACACGCGGAAAAGTAAATGTTATAAATAATCGCTTTGTAAGTACGACAATGAGCGGAATTTTGCTTTCGGACGATGCAAAAAGCTGGTACGAAAGCGGAATGTGTACAGACGTTACAATTTGTGACAACACTTTTGAGTATTGCGGTAAAGCGCCGATTCTTATTAAACCCGAAAACAGCGTTTACAAGGGTGCTGTGCATAAAAACATCAAAATCAAGGGCAATACATTTTTAAATTGCCGCGGATACTGCATAGATGCAAAATCGTCCGACGATATAGAAATTATAAATAATGATTTTTCGGGAAATAAAAAAATCAAAACCGAAAACTGCAATAATGTAACTTTAAGTTAAAAAACAGGGAATTCGGAGTGAGCCGAATTTTCAAAATCGCACGGACTGTGCAAAAAACCTGTTTGGTGCAGAAAATCAATTTTGACAATAAGCTGATTTCGCTTTTCAAGCGGAGTCAGTTTTGTTTTATGACCGAACCGCGGTCTTTTGTAGCTTCAATATTGTAAAGGTTACCGCGATATTGAAGTCCGTACAGGTTAATATATCCGATTTCATCGGGTAAATCGGGCTTTACACAGATTTCACCGGTGCTTTTGTTAATTCTAAGCCCGATAAGCCCGAAAACCGTTTGTGATACAAGCGTGAATGAAATTTCGGGATAATCGCCGTTCGTTCCCTGACTTCTGTGTTCATGCGGCAAATCCTTTTGTGAAATTATGTATTTCATAAAATGCCACGCGCTGTTCGGTCGTTTGTTGGCAAAGTATAAATCCGGCAGATATGTGAAACTCTCGATATTGTCCGACCTTGTTTTCGGGTCCGTCTGCATTTTAAAGATATAGTCGAGCAGTTTGTCGTTCCTTTCACCGGGGAAGCTCAGATTTTTTAGGGGAATAAATTCAAGAGTCTCCGCACCGCACAACATTTTAGGAGTTTTAATCCATTGATAATACTTATTTAATTTGTCGTCAACGGCGTAGCAGTACATATCGCTGCCGTCCGTTCTGCTCCATTCGTTGTTAAAATACAGTCTTAATTTTTCGGCTTTCTTCCGTTGTATTTCGGCAAAAGAAGCGTCGCCGCGAAGTTTTAATATTTCGGAATAGCAAAGCATTGCCGCATACATCGCCGCAATGCTGTCACCTGCTTCAACAGCGTGAAACCCGCGTTCGTTATAGGTTGCCGAACCTTTAAAAATATCGTCTTTGCCCTCGGGAATACCGTTTTTTTCGTTAAATACAATGCCGTCCTGCAAATCTATAAAATCACTCATTATTTTATCGGTAAAGAGCGCTATTTTATTGTCGGTAATGTATCTTTCGTCTCCCGTGAGCAAATAAAGATTGTAGGCTGTTTCCACAAGCTCAAACTGAGACGTTATCTCTCTTACGAAATGCTTTTTGTTGGGCGTATCCATATAGTAGACGGAATGGTCAAAGTTGAATGCCCACGGAGCGTACCAGCCCGTTTCTTCGCTTGCGTTGGACGCAAATGTTTTGAACATCTGAAAAAGCTCTTCGTACATTCCCAAAAGCGCGGCTCCCGGCGCCTGGTGCACAAAATCGCGGATATAGTAAGCGGTACGGTCAAAATAGCCTGCCCAAAATGCGGCTTTGTAGTCTCTCGGCTTTGCCCATTCTTTTGAGGGTGAGGATAGTACCTCGTTGCTCGGCCCGTACCATTTGCCGCCGTCGCCCTTGTTTATATCACCGTTTTTTGTGCCCGTTACCACAAATGTTTTTGCTTTTTCCGCAGCCCAATTAAAGCTGTCTCTCAAAATTCGGTTATCGCTGTCCGCTGTCATACAGAGGCACTCCTTATGTTAAAAAAATTGCTTTATTGCAGCCGCTTTAATGATATATAATATAATCGTTTTTGTCACCGTGTAAACCGTGATATTGTGATAATTTCAATTTTTCGTGCGATAATTCCCACTTAATTTTATCCGGAACTATGATATATTAAAAATCAAAATATTTATCTTTATGTATGGAGCGCAAACAATGATAAAGTACATTGAAAAAAGCAGAATTTTTGTTATCGAGACCGAAAATACGCATTATGTTTTCGGCATAGATGAGGCAGGGTATAACCGCCATCTTCATTGGGGCAATAAGTGCAGCTTTGACGATTATGAATTTACAAAGATAAGCGACGAAAATTCAAATAATTCAATGCTTGATGAATACAGGCAGGAAATAACTCCGTTCGGCTCAACCATGTATCGCGAATGTGATATAAAGGCGGAGTTTTCCGATAAATGCCGTGAAATCGATTTGCGCTTTGACAGCTATATTACGGACGGAAATACGCTGAAGGTAAAATTTAAAGATGCTTATTATCCTCTTTTGGTTACCCTCAATTATGAAGCGTATGAATCTTTTGATATTATAAAACGAAGCGTAACGCTTGAAAATACGGGCAATGACGATATTGTTTTTGAAAGAATTTTCAGTGCTGAATTTTCATTGCCGTCCGAAAAGCCCTATGAGTTTATAAATACAAACGGCGCTTGGGGCGGCGAATTTATAGAAACAAATACCGTGTTAAGCGGCGGCTCTTTGGTTTACGAAAGCCGTAAGGGTGCGTCAAATCATAACAATTCACCGTATTTCATTGCTCACAGAAACGCCGATGAAAAGAGCGGAGACGTGTATTTTGCAAGTCTTGCATACAGCGGAAATTTCATGGTGACGGCAAACCGCGACCTGTATTCGATAACAAGAGTATGCATAGGAATGAATGATTTTGATTTTTCACACACTTTAAAGTCCGGCGAAAGCTTTGAGACTCCCGCAGTTTGCTGCGGAAAAACCGTCGGCTTCGGTGAAATGTCACGTCAGATGAACAGATTTTGCATACAGCACCTTATGCCGAGGCAGTTTAACGATAAAATTTTGCCCGTTCTTTACAATTCGTGGGAGGCGACGGGTTTTGACGTGAATGCGGCAGACCAGACGAAGCTTGCGGAAATTGCCTCCCGTATGGGTGTGGAGCTTTTCGTTATGGATGACGGCTGGTTCGGCAAAAGAAATGACGATAAAGCAGGTCTCGGCGATTGGTTCGTGAATAAAGATAAATTCCCGAACGGCCTTGATGGGCTTATCGATAACGTCAATAATCTCGGTATGGACTTCGGTATTTGGGTTGAACCCGAAATGGTCAATCCGGACAGCGATCTGTACCGTGCGCATCCCGATTGGGCATATCATTTTGAGCACAGAAACGCCGATGAATTACGTAATCAGCTTGTACTCAATATGACGCGCAAAGATGTGCAGGATTATATTTTAGACTGTCTTGATAAGCTGTTGTCAGGTCACAACATTAAATATATAAAGTGGGATATGAACCGTCCGTTTTCACAGGTAGGTGCCGAAAATCTCGAAAATCCGAAGATGTATTCATATTTACATACTGAGGCAGTCTATAAAATCGTAGATGAACTGAAAAAAAGACATCCGTCCGTGCAGTTTGAAAGCTGTGCGTCGGGCGGCGGAAGATGCGACCTCGGCGCTGTAAGCCATTACGACCAGGTCTGGACAAGCGACAATACCGACGCCATCGACAGGATGACTATCCAAAAGGGATATTCGCTTTTGCACCCGATAAAAACCATGCGCGCGTGGGTAACCGACATATCGGGTATCAATAAGCCCTGTTCGCTCGATTTCAGATTTAACATTGCAATGCAGGGGTCGCTCGGCATAGGCGGTAATTTGCTGAATTACAGCGCCGATGATTTGGAAACCTGCAAAAAAAATATCGCCTTCTACAAAAAAATCCGCAGTTTGGTGCAGTTCGGCGACCTTTACAGAATTCTTGACATCGAACAAGATGAGGTGCTTTGCAATGAATATGTGAGCGCCGATAAAAACGAAAGCGTTGTCTTTATTGCCGCCAACGGTACAAGATTTTATAAAAAGAAATTCAATTTGCATTTTGCGGGGCTTGATGAACATAAAACTTATGTCTTTGAGCTTGAAAACGTAAAATACAAAAAGGGCGGCGCGTATCTTATGAATGTCGGAATACCGATTTACGTAAGAGGCGTCGATTACAACAGAGCGATTGTGCTCAAAGCCGAATAATAACAGTATCACACATAATTCACGGCTGTTTTTTGCCCGAAACGGTAAACAAAAAATTCTTGATAATAAAATGATTGTGTGTTAAAATATTTTTCGTAATTTTTGACAGAGGGTGAAAAATATGTCAGGGCACTCAAAATGGAGTACGATTAAACGTAAAAAAGAAAAGACCGATAATGCCCGTGCAAAGGTATTTACAAAAATCGGCCGTGAAATAGCCGTTGCCGTCAGAGAGGGCGGACCCGACCCTGCCGGTAACTCAAAGCTTAAGGACTGCATAGCTAAGGCAAAGGCTTGCAATGTTCCTAACGACAACATCGAGAGAATTATTAAAAAGGCTGCCGGGGACGGCAATACCGATAATTACGAAAGCATAGTCTACGAGGGCTACGGTCCGTCGGGCGTTGCCGTAATAGTTGAAACTCTTACCGATAACCGCAACAGAACAGCAGGCGATATGCGCCACTATTTTGATAAGTTCGGCGGCAATATGGGCACTTCAGGTTGCGTTTCGTTTATGTTTACCCGTGAGGGCGTAATTATCATAGATAAAGAGGACGTTGACGAAGAAAAACTTATGGAAGACGCTCTCGAGGCAGGCGCTACAGATTTCCTCACAGACGGCGACGTCTATGAGATTCGCACCGAGCCTAACGATATGGGTGCTGTCCGTGACGATCTTGAGGCTAAGGGGTATAAGTATCTGACTGCCGAAGTTGATTATATTCCCTCTACCTATACAAAGCTCGAAAGCGAAGAGGACATAAACAATATGGGCAAAATGCTCGAAATGTTTGAAGACAACGACGATGTTCAAAATGTTTTCCACAACTGGGAAAATGAGGACGATTACGAGGGCTGACGTTCCTTTGTACATAGGTAAAGTTCCGATTTAAAATTTCAGTCGGTAATTTAAGGCAAAGACGGCTTGATTTAAATTCAGGCCGTCTTTTTATATTTGTAATCGTTGTTTTTTGATAGGATGGTCTTTTGCGTCGTCGGTCGGCAAATTAAAAAAGCGCACTTCGAATTAAAATAATACAAAACAACATACATTATACTGTATAAATATATGTTACTGTACAAACCTAAAAAAATATGTCTGTTATGATTGACATTTGACAAAACTAATTATACAATTTATCTGAGGAAAATTTGAAAAACATATTTACATACATTTTTGGAGGTGCTTTTTAATGAGAAAGACAAAAATAATATGCACCGTCGGTCCGGCTACCGATAAGGACGGCGTCCTTGAAGATATGATTAAAGCCGGAATGAATGTTGCGAGATTCAACTTTTCGCACGGCGATCATGAAATGCATAAAAAGAGATTTGACGAGCTCGTATCTCTCAGGGAAAAACTCGACCTCCCGATAGCCACAATGCTTGACACAAAGGGTCCCGAGATACGCATAGGATATTTTAAAGACCACAAATCCGTAACGCTTAATGAGGGCGATGATTATATCCTTACTTCGCGTGACATAGAGTGCGACGAAAAGCAGGCGAGTGTTTCTTTTAAGCAGCTGCCGCAGGATGTCAGAATGGGTACTGTTATCAGAATAAATGACGGTCTTGTATCCCTTCGAGTAGAAAAGGTCGAAGGCCCCGATATACACTGTAAGGTTGTTGACGGCGGCGTTATATCCGACCAAAAGGGCGTAAATGTTCCCGGTACAAATTTATCTATGCCGTATCTTTCCGAGCATGATATGTCGGATCTCGCATTCGGAGCAAAGCTCGGATTCGATTTCATAGCGGCTTCGTTTGTCCGTTCGGCTGCGGACGTAGATTATCTTCGTAATTTTACAAACTCGGTCGGATTTCACAAGGTTAAAATAATTGCAAAAATCGAGAATATGAGCGGCGTAAATAATATTGACGAAATTATCGCCGCCGCAGACGGTATTATGATAGCACGCGGCGATATGGGCGTTGAAATACCGTTTGAGCTTATTCCCTCCATTCAGAAAAAGCTTATAAAAAAAGCATATACGGCAGGCAAGCAGGTTATAACCGCAACCCAGATGTTGGAGTCGATGATAACAAACGCCCGTCCCACAAGAGCCGAGATAACCGATGTCGCAAACGCAATTTACGACGGCACTTCGGCAATTATGCTTTCCGGTGAAACGGCGGCAGGCAAGCACCCTGTTGAGGCTGTTGAAACAATGGCGCTTATAGCCGAGACTACCGAAGCGGATATTGACTATCTTACAAAGTTTAAAAATGATTCGTCAAAATACGATAAGAGCATAACCAATGCCATTTCACACGCCACCGTTACCACAGCGCACGACCTCGGCGCAAAGGCAATTATCACGGTAACAAAGAGCGGCTCAACGGCACGTATGATTTCAAAGCACCGCCCGTCCTCTATGATAATCAGCTGCACGACAGATAAAACCGTTTGCCGTCAAATGAATATGTCGTGGGGTATGATACCGCTTATGTGCGAGGAAAAGAATAATACCGACGCACTCTTCTCTCATGCGGTGGAGGTTGCGAAAAAACACGGCCTTATATCAAAGGGAGACCTTGTTGTAATAACCGCGGGAATACCTCTTGGCATCTCCGGTACAACAAATATGTTAAAGGTTGAGCGCATAAAGTAATCGGCTGTTTCGTTTTTAATTTGATGTATATAAAAATAAAATATACCGAAAATATTAAGGCTTCGTTTTTCGCGGAGCCTTAAATTTTACGGCGGTGATATAAAATGAGTGATTACGAGGTTATAAAGTACATTTTAAACGATATAAACGATGAGCTCGGCGACGAAGAAAAGGTACATCTGCTTTTGGATAAAACCGTTTCCGAAAACGGCGAATATAAAGAAAGTTTCGGGCAAAAAGCTTCCGACAGGCTCGCTTCGTTCGCCGGAAGCTGGACATTCGTAATCGGGTTTACCCTTCTTTTGCTCGTTTGGATAACAGTAAATACCGTTTTGGCGGCAAAGTCGTTTGACCCGTATCCGTTTATTCTTTTGAATCTTGTTTTGTCGTGTGTCTCGGCAATTCAGGCGCCGCTTATTATGATGAGCCAAAAGCGACAGGACGAAAAAGACCGCAGGCGCAGCGAAAACGATTATAAGGTCAATCTGAAATGTGAAATTCTGCTTAAAAATATGCATTATAAACTCGACAGGATAGTCGAATATATTGATGAAAAAACAAAATAACGACAGAAAAAGCCGTATAACGCATAATATATAAAATTCTCGCTTTTTTAACCGAATTATCTGTATTTCTACAAATTGATGTTTTTTATGCCCGTTGATATAATTATTAACGTGCCGTATTTGTGCGGCACGATATTATAGTTTTCAGGGTGAAATATATGCATATAAAATTACTTGCGCTCGATATAGACGGAACTCTTGTTACCACCGAAAAAAACATACCGGCAGGCAACAAGACCGCTATACGGAAATTTATGAAAAACGGCGGAACAGTCACAATCGCTTCGGGCAGACCGATAAGCGGTGTTAAGCGCTATACCGAGGAATTGGGACTTAATGTCGGCGGCGGTTACATAATTACATATAACGGGTCGCGCATTTTTGACGCGCGCACCGGTGAGCTTTTGTACGAAAAAAATCTTACGGCGGAACAGAGCGCCCGTATCATTGATGTTGCCGAAAAATATAATGTGCCGATAACCACGTACAAGGGCGATACCGCAGTTACCGACAATGCCGACGATAAATATTTTTATCTTGAGGTAAATCTCAATAATTTGGGGCTCCAAAGAGTTCCGAGTCTGCGAAAAGAGGTTACTTATCCCGTGCCCAAATATCTTATAACGGGTGAGCCCGATTACATAACAGAAACAGAAAAGTTGTTTAAAAAGGAACTTGGCGGCGTTTCGGTATTCCGTTCGGAGCCGTACTTCCTTGAAATAACGCCCCTTATGGTGGATAAGGGCACGGCGCTTATGTGGCTTGCCGACAGTCTCGGTATCAGGCGCGAGCAGGTTATGGCTTGCGGAGACGGCTACAACGATGTTACCATGATAAGTGAAGCAGGCGTTGGCGTCGCTATGGATAATGCCCAGGAGCCTGCAAAAAATGCGGCGTATTTCATTACTCTTTCCAATGACGATAACGGCGTTGCCGCGGCAATAAAAAGGTTTGCATTTTGATTTTTTACGGCTTTAATAAGACCTTGTTAAGGGGATACATAATTGGAAAATTCAACCGAAAAAATACAGAAAAAAACAGAAAATAACAATTTGTCCGAGCCTAAACAAAAAAACAGTAAAAAGCTGAAACGCTCCGAGAAGATTTTGCTTTGGGCTGCGGTCTCTCTTACGGTTGTCGGAATAGTGCTTACCGCAACATTAGTGCCTTATAAAGTAAAAAAGAAGCGTGCGGCGTCCGAACCCGAGTCGCGGACAAAGACCGTAAATGCGGACGTTGAGCTTTTCGGTGAGGACGAACCCGTCTCGACGGATGAAGAAACCACCTCGTCGATTTTGTTTGAGATTGACGAAAAGATGAAAAATATACAAGTTGCCACCGGCGACAGCAAAAAGGATGAGGACGCCGAAATCAACCGTGACTACGGTACAAATTCATCGCGTCTTGCTCCGGCAAAGTCTCCGCGACTGAACGGCAGATTATCGGGTAATCCGCTTTCTTCCGACAGTATGTATACTTCTTCTCTGCTGTCTTTAAAATATGTGAACCGCGATTTTATGTCGGGTCTTACCGATATAGACGGTACGCTGTTTAACTTCGACTCTTCGCACCGTCCGGTGAGGGGGCACAAGGCTATAAGCGACGTGCAGTATTATTTCAACGACAACGGCGCTCTATCCTCTATGGTAGGCATTGATGTGTCGCATCACAACGGAAAAATCGATTGGGCGGCGGTTCGCGATGCAGGAGTTGATTTTGCAATAATACGCGTAGGTTTCCGCGGCTACGGTGACGAGGGAGCACTGAAACTCGATTCGCGTTTCAGCGAAAATGTTGAGGGAGCTTTAAACAACGGTATACAGGTCGGCGTGTATTTTTACAGCCAGGCGATTACGGTTTACGAGGCTGTTGAGGAAGCGAGCGTAGCCGTAAATTATTCGAGAAAATATCATATAACGTTTCCCATATATTTCGATACGGAATTTTCAAACAGCGAACATTCAGGCAGAGCGGACAGTCTCACGGCAAGTCAGCGCACCAATATTGCCGTCGCTTTTTGTGAAGCTGTAAAAAGTGCCGGATATAAGCCCGGTGTTTATGCGAGTAAAACTTTCTTTACCGATGAACTTAATTTTTCGCGCCTTTCAAATTACGAGATTTGGGTCGCGCATTACACGAGCGAGACTACGGATTTTAAATATGACTATAAGGTGTGGCAGTATACGCCTAAGGGCAGGGTAAACGGAATCCCCAATGATACCGATATAAATATCGCTTTGTTTGATTACGGCAATAACGACGATATGAGCGAAAGGGGAGGCGACGTGGCGTTTTTTGATTCCGATGCCGATATTCAATCTGCTCTGAATGCGGAGATCGGCATAAAAAAATATCAGATGTTCAGAACCCAATCTCTTTACAATGCCGCGCAAGCGGATATTGACGGCGTAAATGAGCCGGCAGTAAGGGCAAAACTCTTTGATGTGCTTGAGAATTCAAGAGACAGGCTCGGATTTTCAGCCGAGCCCACGTCAAATCGAGAAAACGACGAAAATAACGGCGAATTTTAGGGCAATGTTATGTCGCCTTAAGCCCCGTTTTCGTTTTGGTTTGCCGAAAAAAGAAAAACATTTAATAAAAAATCAAAATACTACTTGATTTTATTGCGCCGATATAATATAATACTAAAGCGCTTCGGGGTGTGGCGAAGTTTGGTATCGCGCTTGGTTCGGGACCAAGAGGCCATGGGTTCAAGTCCCGTCACTCCGACCATATCGAGTGTTCTTAACCAACCTGAGAGTTGGATGAGGATACTCGATTTCTTTTTGTCTTTTTGTGCCTATTTGTTTGTATGAGCAGGAGTTGTCCTGCTCTTTTTTTGTTGTGCCGATTGTGCGTTTGGAACATATTCTACGGCAACGCCCTTGCGAGTTTCTTCTCGATAGTTGTGCCTACTCCCAAGGCTCGGCAGTTCCAGATAACCCACAAACCTATAGTGTATCTTTATCATTTGTTTGCGGTTTTTGCCCGTCCCGGTCACTTCGTACACATCTATACGGTCAATGAGTTCCCGCAGTAGCGGTGCAGTCAGCTTATCCATCTGCATGAATTTCCGAACGGCGGCAATGAATTTCTCTTTTCCTAACTGCATTTCATCCACCTCCGACAGGCGTTTACGGTATGCGGAGATTTTCTCTTTCAATTCCATCCGTTCCGCCTCGTACTTGCCCGAAAACCGCATAAACATCTCGTCGCTCAGCTTGCCCGATACATTGTCCTCATAGCACTTAATGCACAGCTCCGCCACCTGCTCACTGCGGACAATACACTTTTGCAGTTCGCCTTCAATGTGTTTTTTCTCTTTGAGAATGTCTGCATTGGTCTTATCAGCGAGCAGCATAGCAAAGCTTTCTTCGTCATCGCACAGACATTTGGATAGGGAAATTGTTATAGTTGCGCTGATGAACGGCTAACTGTTTTTGAAAATCCTCGAATGAGTAAAACTTGTGAGAAGCATAAAAGTACTCGGTTCTTCTTCAAATTTTGTGTAAACGCACTTTAATGGTATAAAAATCAAAATTGTAACGGGGCGTGTGAGCCATATAGCGGCTTTTGTTACTCCGTGTTTAAAAGAATATTCAATTACTGCTTGCTTAAACCGCATATCTTGTGTTATCTTATTCATAGCGAATAGGCTCTCCTGTCTTTCGGTTTTGTTTAGGCAACTCTACCTTAACACAGGTTTGCTCTATTCGTTGCTTTTATTTCCGCTTTTGTCACACATCATTGTAACACATACGGATTTTTTATGCTGTTTTTTCGCTTTTAGTTGCGAAAGTGTTTTCGCTGTGATAAAATCCTTTTATATTTTACGGGCGGCGTCTTTTGCGTCTTTGCCTGCTTTAACGGAGATGAGATTGATGAAAACTGCAGTTGTTACGGGCGGTTCGAGCGGAATAGGGCTTTCCTGCTGCCGCAAGTTTCTCGAAAACGGATACAGGGTGTATGAGCTGAGCCGCCGCGAGCCGAAAATTCAAACGGTCGGCATTAAGCATATTTCGTGCGATGTTACGGATGAGCACTCGGTTTCCGAGGCGTTCAAGGAAATATATAACGACAGCGGAAGAATTGATATACTTGTAAATAATGCCGGCTTCGGCATATCGGGAGCAGTTGAATTTACGGAGCTGTCCGACGCAAAAAAACAGTTCGACGTCAATTTCTTCGGCTGCTTTATTTGCTCCAAAAACGTAATTAAATATATGAGACTTCAAGGCGGCGGAAGAATAGTCAATCTCAGCTCACTCGCAGCGCCGCTCGCCATACCGTTTCAGGCTTTTTATTCGGCGTCAAAGGCGGCTGTGAATTCGCTTACTCTGGCGCTTGCCAACGAGTTGAGACCGTTTAACATAAAGGTTTGCGCCGTAATGCCGGGCGACGTTAAAACCGGATTTACCGCGGCAAGAGAGAAAAACACCACGGGTAACGAGTTTTACGGCGAGACGCTTAAAAGAGCGGTTGCCGGTATGGAGCGCGACGAACAAAACGGTATGTCGCCCGACGCGATAGCCGACGCGGTGTATACCGCGGCAACCAAAACACGGCCGAGGCTTTTGTCCACAAAAGGCGCTAAATATCATCTGTTCTTGGCGCTTTCAAAGGCATTGCCGGTTTCGCTTGTGAATATCATAGTCGGAAAGCTTTATTCTTAATAAATCGGGGCATAAAGCAATACTATTAAAAGAGGTTGCTTTTGCCCCGTTTTCTTATGCCCTCATAAAAATTTATACGGAGGTACTATGCAAAATTTTGTCGGATTCATTCAGAATATCAACAGTAAGGTAAACAGCGTTGTCTGGGGTCCGCCTATGCTTATTTTGATGCTGCTTACCGGTCTTTATCTCACGTGCGGTACGGGATTTTTTCAGATACGGCGTTTTCACCATACGATAAAAAATACGATAGCCGCCATTTTTAAAGACCGCGAAGTAACAAAAACAAAGGACGAAAAAGCAATATCACAGTTTCAGGCGCTCGCAACGGCGCTTGCCGCAACGGTGGGCACGGGAAATATTGTAGGCGTGGCTACCGCGATTGCCTCCGGCGGAGCGGGCGCGGTGTTTTGGATGTGGATTTCGGCTCTGCTCGGTATGATGACAAGCTTCTCCGAAAATGTGCTCGGCATATATTTTCGCCGAAAAAACGAAAAAGGCGAGTGGGCGGGCGGTCCCATGTATTATATTGAAAAGGGACTCGGTCAAAAGTGGCTTGCGGTCGTATTTTCGGTTTTTTGCCTGTTCGCGTCGTTCGGAATAGGTTCGGTAGCCCAGGTCAACGGAATATCCACAGCGCTTAAAGGTTCGTTTAATATACCCGGATTTGTCACGGGAACAGTCGTTTGTGTTCTTATAGCCGTTATAATCCTCGGCGGACTTAAAAGAATAGTCACCGTTACCGAAAAATTTGTGCCTTTTATGGCGGCGTTTTACATAATAGGCGCTCTTATAATAATAACGGTAAACTTCCGCCGTGTCGGCGACGCTTTCGGCGAGATATTTTCGGGGGCGTTCAGTATGCGTTCCGTCGGAGGAGGCGTTATGGGGTACGGCATTTCCAGAGCCATGCGTTTCGGCGTGGCGCGCGGAGTGTTTTCAAACGAGGCGGGGCTCGGCTCGTCCGTAATGGTGCACTCCTCCTCGGACGCCAAAGAACCCGTAACTCAGGGTATGTGGGGCATATTTCAGGTATTTTTTGACACCATTGTCATATGCACCCTTACAGCGCTCGTAATATTGACTACCGGGGCAAACCTGCAAAGCGGACTCGAGGGCGTTAATATAACAATATATGCCTTTGAGAGCGTACTCGGCAAATGGGGCGCGTATATAGTGTCCGTCGGCATAGTTATGTTTGCGTTTTCAACCATACTCGGCTGGTCGGTGTACGGTTCGCGCGCCGCGGAATATATAGGCGGCAAAAAGCTGACGGCGGTTTATAAAATAATATTCCTCGCGATGACGTTTTTAGGCTCTGTGTCAAGCGTTCAGCTTGTATGGGACCTCTCCGATACGTTTAACGGGCTTATGGCTCTGCCGAACCTTATAGGCGTACTGCTTTTGTCGGGAACGGTGTTTAAAATAACCAAAAACTACGAGCAGAGAGTGATAGACGGCAAAAAAATAAAACCGATGCTGTCATACTATGACCGTGAAAAATGATTTTCGGTGTTCGGTATTCACATTTAGCTCCGAATTTGATATAATATACGGGATTTAAAAAGTTAAAAGAGGAAATTTATGTCAGGTAAAAAGGACTATATCAGAAATTTTTGCATAATTGCTCATATCGACCACGGCAAGAGCACGCTTGCCGACCGTCTGCTGGAGCTTACGGACTCCGTAGCGAAACGCGATATGGAAGCTCAGCTTCTCGACAATATGGATATTGAGCGCGAGCGCGGCATAACAATTAAGGCGCGCGCCGTAAAGCTCGATTACAAGGCTGCCGACGGCAAAAAGTATGAGCTGAACTTAATAGACACTCCCGGTCATGTCGATTTTAACTATGAGGTGTCGCGTTCCCTTGCGGCGTGCGAGGGAGCCGTGCTGATAGTTGACGCGTCGCAGGGCATAGAGGCGCAGACTCTTGCAAACACCTATCTTGCGCTTGACCATGACCTTGAAATAGTGCCGGTAATAAATAAAATCGACCTTCCTGCCGCAGAGCCGGAGCGCGTTGCGAAAGAAGTGGAGGACGTCATAGGCATACCGTGTATGGATTCGCCGCGAATCTCGGCAAAAACGGGCGAGAATGTGCCCGCAGTGCTTGAGGAGATTGTAAATCTTATACCGCCTCCCGACGATAACGATTCAAAACCGCTCAGGGCGCTTGTATTTGACTCTGTATACGACAGCTACCGCGGCGTTATAGTTTATGTCAGAATAGTGGACGGCGTGGTGAAACCGGGTCAGACAATGCGACTTATGGCTACGGGCGCCGAATTTACCATAGTTGAAACGGGGTATATGAGAGCTAAGAGCTTAGAGCCGGCAAAGCAGTTATCCTCTGGCGAGGTCGGATATATCACCGCCTCAATTAAAACCGTCGGTGACGCGCGCGTAGGCGATACCGTAACTCTTGCCGAAAATCCGGCTGCCGAGCCGCTTGCAGGCTACCGCAAGGTAAATCCGATGGTTTTCTGCGGAATTTATCCGGCGGACGGAGCGGATTACGAGGCTCTTCGGGACGCTCTCGCCAAATTACAGCTTAACGACGCCTCGCTCTCTTTTGAACCCGAGACGTCAAGCGCTCTCGGATTCGGCTTCAGGTGTGGCTTTTTGGGGCTTTTGCACCTTGAAATCATACAGGAACGCCTTGAGCGTGAGTACGATCTCGACCTTGTAACAACAATTCCCTCGGTTATCTATAAAATACATCTTACCGACGGAACCGTAGTCGAAATTGACAATCCCAGTAACTACCCCGACCCCGCAACGATTGATTTCGCGGAAGAACCTATGGTAGAGGCGCATATTTTCTCTCCGAAAGAGTACGTAGGCGCTATAATGGACCTTTGTCAGGACAGACGCGGCGAGTATAAAGAAATGACGTATCTTGACGCCGACAGGGTGGATTTAAAATATATACTTCCGCTTAATGAAATAATCTATGATTTCTTTGACGTCTTAAAATCGCGTACACGCGGCTATGCCTCGTTTGACTATGAGCTTTGCGGCTATCAGAAGTCAAGTCTTGTGAAACTTGATGTTCTCCTGAACGGCGATATGATAGACGCCCTCTCGTTTATAATCCACGCCGACAAGGCGTACCCGAGAGCGCGCAAAATCGCCGAAAAGCTCAAAGACAATATTCCGCGCCAGATGTTTGAAATTCCCATTCAGATAGCCATAGGCGGCAAGGTCATAGCGCGCGAAACCGTAAAAGCCATGCGTAAAGACGTCCTTGCCAAATGCTACGGCGGCGATATAACGCGTAAGAAGAAGCTCCTTGAAAAACAAAAAGAGGGCAAAAAGCGTATGCGCAAGTTCGGTACGGTAGAAGTTCCGCAAGAGGCGTTTATGGCTGTGCTTAAATTAGACGATGAATAATATAGGGCTGTATATTCACATTCCGTTTTGCAAATCGAAGTGCCCGTATTGCGATTTTTATTCGTTTCGCGCCGACGACGATACAAAAAGCAGGTATGTTTCGGCTGTTTTGCGTGAACTTCGGAACAATTCGGAACAGCTAAACCGTAAAGCCGATACACTTTACATTGGCGGCGGAACTCCGTCGGTTTTGGCTCCCGATTATCTTTGCCAAATCATAAACGGCGCAAAATCAACGTTTTTGACCGATGATGCGGAAATAACGGTAGAGTGTAACCCGTATTCGCTCGGCGACGAATTTTTTGAAAAAATGAGCAAGTGTAAAGTAAATAGGCTTTCCATAGGGCTTCAGTCGGCAAATGACGCCGAACGCCGAATTTTAGGCAGGCGTGCCGACAAAAATGAGGTTCAAAGTGCCGTTTTGCGGGCAAAAAGGGCAGGAATAAATGATATTTCGCTTGACGTTATGCTCGGCGTGCCGGGGCAGACCGAAGAGAGCCTTAAAAATACGCTCGATTTCTGCATTTCTTCGGAAGTGCCGCATCTCAGCTGCTATATCCTTAAAATAGAGGAAAACACGCCGTTTTTTCGTATGAGAGAAAAATTGCCGTTCCCGTCCGACGATGATACTGCCGATATGTATCTTTTTATGTGCGAATACCTTGAAAAACACGGTATTATGCAGTATGAAATATCGAATTTTGCGGTTCGCGGCTTTGAGAGCCGTCACAATCTCAAATATTGGCACGATGAAGAGTACCTCGGCATAGGCGCCGCGGCACATTCCTATCTGTTCGGCAAACGCACATATTATCCGCGCGATATTGAATATTTCATAAGCGGCAAAGAGCGTTTAACGGAGGGCGACGGCGGCGACGAAGAGGAATTTTGTATGCTCGCTTTAAGACTTTGCGAGGGGCTTTGCGACGAGAGATTTTTTGCCCGTTTTCACCGCCATATACCTCAAAAAATGTTTGAAAATGCAAGGCAATACGAAAAATACGGGCTTTGCGAGTGCGAAGACAACAAAATCCGCCTCACAAGGCGCGGATTTTTGCTGTCTAACTCCGTAATTTCCGAAATAATTCTTTAATCGGGTTTTAATTTCAAGACTAACAATAAGCTTTTGTCAAAGGGACTGTAAAAAACAACTTTTTACAGTCCCTTTTTTGCGCTCCGAAACGGTTTGTCGGGGAGCGGCCGGCTTGCATATAATGCCTTTCGGTGCGGTGTTAGACTGTAGAAAAAGTTTGTCGAATTTTATGAATTTTGCCTATTTTTTACAGTATGAAACGCGGGTTATCGACAAAAAATCGGACACTTGACACAATCCGACACCGCAATGACAAAAGAATAACAAACTGTGTTCATAATTTGTTAACATTCGGGCTAAACTCTGTTTATAAAGCGTCAGAAATTTTGCCGAAAACTCTTTACATAAGAGTATTTTTAGTGTATATTTATTGTAAATATACGGTGTAATAGTATGCCTGTATTCGCTGCGAAAACAGCGTCGGCATTTGCTTTTAAAAGCGGTGCAAAGTCAAAAACGATGCGGCGCGGATTTTTCGTATACTATTATATATA
>DJOQ01000049.1:832-25312 GCA_002437245.1 Ruminococcaceae bacterium UBA6434 | reverse complement strand
GGCAACGGCGGCAACGGTGCAGTTGCTTTTCACAGAGAAAAATACGTTGCGGCGGGCGGTCCGGACGGCGGCGACGGCGGCAGAGGCGGCAACATAGTCTTTCAGGTGGACGACAGCTTGGCGACGCTGTCTGACTTCAGGTATAAAAGAAAATACAAAGCTCCGAGCGGCGAGGACGGCAGAGGAGCAAGGCAAAACGGCAAAAAGGGGCAGGACCTTATAATACGTGTTCCGCGCGGCACGGTAATACGCGAAGTGACAAGCGGAACAATTATGGCGGATATGTCAACCGACGAACCGTTTATAGCGGCAAAGGGCGGCAAAGGCGGATGGGGAAATTCTCATTTTGCCACATCGACCCGTCAAACTCCGCGCTTTGCAAAAAGCGGCGCTCCGGGCGAGGAATGGGATATTTCGCTTGAACTGAAGCTTATAGCCGACGTCGGTCTTATAGGCTTTCCGAATGTCGGAAAATCCTCGCTTTTGTCCGTAGTGAGCGAAGCAAAGCCAATTATAGGCGATTATCACTTCACAACTATAATACCCGTTCTCGGCGTTGTTACCATGGGTCCCGAGCAGAGCTTTGTAATGGCTGATATTCCGGGTCTTATCGAAGGCGCCGCGGACGGCGTGGGTCTCGGCCACGAATTTTTAAAGCATATAGAGCGTTGCCGTATGCTGGTTCACGTAGTAGACGTTGCCGGCAGCGAGGGAAGAGACCCGAAAGAGGATTTTGAAAAAATAAACGAAGAGCTTGTAAAATTCAATCCCGAGCTTGCCAAATGTCCGCAGATAGTGGCAGGAAACAAAATAGATCTCGCAACCGACGAGCAGCTTGAGGATTTCAAGAGCTTCATTGAGAAAAAGGGTCTGCCCTACTTCCCAATAGTTGCGCCGATAAAATACGGCACAAAAGAGCTCATAAACGCGGTTGCCGAAAAACTCTCTACCCTGCCGCCCGTAAAGAAATACGAGGCGGAGGAAATACCGCTTTCGGTACTTGAAAGCAAAAAGAACGACGGCTTTAAGGTCACCATAAACGACGGCGTATATTCTGTTGAGGCGGATTGGCTTTACAGGATACTTTCAAAAACCGACCTCGACGACTACGCGTCGCTTCAATATTTCCAAACTGTTCTTAAATCAAGCGGAATAATCGACGAGCTGGTAAAACAGGGAATTCAAGAGGGCGACACCGTTTCGATTTATGACCTTGAATTTGACTATGTACCGTAAAACTTCGGTATAAAAGGGGTATAAAAATGTTTGCTAAAATCATAAGCGTCGGGCTTTTCGGTATGGAAGCCTATATGACGGGAGTTGAAGCCGATATTTCCGGCGGTATGCCGCGATTTGACGTTGTAGGACTTCCCGACACGGCGGTAAGCGAGAGCCGCGAAAGAGTCCGCTCCGCCATAAAAAACAACGGATTTGATTTTCCGCCGTCGCGAATTACCATAAATCTTGCACCGGCGGACATAAAAAAAGAGGGGCCGATTTACGACCTCCCTATTCTGACGGCAATACTCAAATCCACGGGGCAACTGACCTGTGATACCGACAGCTCGGCTTTTTTGGGTGAACTGTCGTTAAACGGAGAGGTTCGCAGAATAAACGGCGTTTTGCCGATGGTAATTAAGGCGCAGCGTTGCGGTGTAAAAGAAATATACATTCCCGCTCCGAACGCCGCCGAGGGCGCGGTTGTGCGCGGCATAACCGTATATCCCGTAAAAAACGTCGGGCAGCTGCTGTCACATCTCACGGGCGGAGAAAAAATATTGCCCGTTTCCGAGTCCGATTTTAAATCCTACAGCCTGCCCGATAATTTGCCGGATTTCTCCGACGTCAAGGGTCAGCACGAAGCCAAAAGAGCATTAGAGGTAGCCGCCGCAGGCGGTCACAATGTTATGATGATAGGCCCTCCGGGCTCAGGCAAGAGTATGCTCGCGAAACGTATACCGTCGATTTTGCCCGATATGACATTTGAAGAATCTCTTGAAACAACCAATATATACTCGGTGGCAGGCGTTTTGCCCAAGGGAATATCGCTTATAAAAGCGCGTCCTTTCCGCTCGCCGCACCACACCGTCTCCCCTGCCGGACTTTCCGGCGGCGGCACGGTACCGCGTCCCGGAGAAATATCTTTGGCGCACAACGGCGTACTGTTTCTTGACGAACTGCCCGAATTTTCGAGGACATCAATGGAGGTTTTACGCCAGCCGATAGAGGACGGTAAAATAACAATAGCGCGCGTTGCCGCAACATTTTCATATCCGTGCAGCGTTATGCTTGTATGTGCCATGAACCCGTGTCCGTGCGGTTATTTCGGTCATCCGACAAGAAAATGCACCTGCCCTAAGGGCGCGCCGCAAAAATATCTTTCAAGAGTATCGGGTCCTCTGCTTGACAGGCTCGACATACATATCGAAGTTCCGCCGGTCGATTTTGACGCGCTGTCTCAAAAGGACGGCTCGGAGGAACGGTCGGCTCAGATTAAGGAGCGTGTAAATAAGGCGCGGGAAATACAGCGCCGCCGCTTTAAGGGAACAAACGTTACCTGCAATGCAAAAATGGACTCGGCGCTCACGAGAAAATACTGCATTTTGACCTCGTCTGCGGCAAACATACTGCGCCTCTCATTTGACAAATTGGGACTTTCGGCAAGAGCTTATGACAAGGTGCTGAGAGTAGCGCGTACAATAGCCGATCTCGACGTCAGCGACGTAATAGACACCAAACACATAGCCGAGGCTGTGCAGTACAGAAGCCTCGACCGAAAATTCTGGAAGGAATAATAAACAAACGCAACACAAAACGGCTGTAAGAGCAAACCTTACAGCCGTTAATTTTATTGTTCTTTTTATATTCCGTCATAATATCCTTTGTCGATAAGCTCGCCTATCGAAGCTACTACCGCCGGCTTATCCTCCTTATACGTTACGCCGTACCACTTATCCTCAGCAACGAGAACATTTACCCTTTTGGTTCCGCTCTCGATAAGAGAAGATACGACGGACGGGAGATAATACTCGGATTTCGGCACATTCAGCTTTTCTTTGAGGAACGAAACAAATCCGTCCTCTATGTATTTGAATACGTCGGGACGAAATCCCCAAAGATTCATCGAAACAACAGTGTCGGGCGACAATTTGTTCCAAGATTTACCGTCGTCTGCGGTAAACGAACAGTCGCTGCGAATCTTTGTGTATTCGGTAACACTCTCAAGGATATTTCCGTTTGTCACACACACTCCGCGCGAAACCGTACCGTTTTCCGTAAGGGTATTTTTAAGCCGGAACCCCACCATACAGTAATCATCGGAGTCAGACGACAGCTCGTCGTAAATCTTTTTAAATGCACTTCTGCCGTAGTAATCGTCGGCATTTACAACCGCAAAAGGCTCTTTGACAACATCTTTGCAGCAGAGTATTGCATGAGCCGTTCCCCACGGCTTTTGGCGGTCTGCGGGGCAAGAAAAGCCCTCGGGCAAAACATCCGTCTCCTGAAAAACATACTCTACTTTAACCTTTTTTTCTATACGAGAACCGACTATACGCTTAAAATCATCCTCGATTGCGTGTTTTATAACAAAAACAACCTTATTGAATCCGGCTTTTACCGCATCGTAAACCGAAAAATCAAGTATAACCTCACCGTTTTTCCCTATCGGCTCAAGCTGTTTTAATCCGCCGAAACGGCTGCCCATACCGGCAGCCATAACAACTAAAGTTACATCTTTACCCATTATTTTTTCTCCTTTTGCGCCCCTTGGCTCAGTTTTCCTTGCTTTCCGCAGCCTTTTCGGTCTGCTCGGCAATCGCTTCGTCCTTTTCTGCCTCTTTCTCAGCCTCTTCTGCCGCCTTTTCGGCTTCTTCCGCCTCTTTTTCGGCTTTATCGGTCTTGATTTCTTCTGCCGCTTTACGGGCTTTTTCGGCTTTTGCCTTTGCCTCTGCCGCTTTGGCTTTTGCCTTTTCGGCTTCTTTACGGGCTTTTTCGGATTCCTTGCGCGCCTTTTCCTCGGCATCGCGTTTTGCTTTTTCCGCCTTGGCTATGGCGTCTATTTTGGCTTTTTCTGCCTCGCGGCGTGCCTTTTCAGCCTTTTCTGCGGCGTCACGCTCGGCTTTTTCGGCATCCTTACGCGCTTTTTCAGCCTCTTTTTTTACCTTTTCTTCGGCTTTTTTCGCCTTTTCGGCAGCGTCGCGCTCTGCCTTTTCCGCGTCCTTACGCGCTTTCTCGGCTTTTTCTGCGGCGTCACGCTCAGCCCTTTCGGCATCTTTGCGCGCCTTTTCGGCGTCTTTACGAGCTTTTTCGGCAGCCTTTTCAGCCTCTTTGCGAGCTTTTTCACGTTCCTTGCTCTGCTCGTACTTGGCTTCACGCTGTTCACGCTCAACCTTTATTTCAGCCATATGCTCTTCGCTGATACCGGTGCTGCGCCAAGTATGGATTATTTCGGGAGCTGCGAATATCTCGTCAAGACGTTTAATAAACGGAACTATCTCGCCGAAATCAAGCGCTCTGTGGTCAAAAGCAATACAAAGCGGCATAACCTGACGAATGGCAATTTCCTTTTCGCCTGCTTCGTTTGCAACGACTACGGGCTTATCCTGAACGGCGCCTACCGCTATGGCGCAGACCTGCGGCGGTACAATTTCAAGCAGGCAGGTTTCACCGCGCTGCGCACGGTAAACCGAACCTATATTTGAAACGGTTATGGTGCCCTGCTCAATATCGTGCTTTGTAAGTCTGTCCTTTTCGGGAATTTTATAGTAATTACTCTTTTCCTTGCCGCTGAGTGTCTTTACCTTGTGCTTGCCGGTCTTTGACCCGATAAGACGGTACAGAGTCTGCTTGATTTTGCCCTGCTTTAAAGCGGTAAGGGTGTTGTCGAGCGAAACGTCAAACATAACTTCATCAAGATTGGTGTTCGCAACGCGGCGGTTTACGTCCGCAATATACGCTACCATCTCATCAAGATTTTTGTTTTCAAAGTTATGAAGATTTATTGTCATCATCTCGCCGTTCGGCAGAACCATAGGCATAGAAATGTCAATGTTTTCAAAGGTATGTATTTCGCCTCTGACGAGCTTGCGGTCAAACTCAATATGAGAATTCATAATCGGGTCGGCTTTGAGCCCCTCAACTATTATTTTGAGCATAAGGGTATTTAAAGTTACCTTTTTTTCGGGCGGACAATCTTCATTTAACCTTTTATATTCTATCATTAATTCGGTAACGTCCGGCTCGTAGTTGTATGTAACGTGCGGAACATTCGCCCACGATTCGGTCGTCATATTTGCGACTATCTTGCGCTGTATACCGAAATGTATGGTATTGGTTTTTTTCATCTTATTCTTTGCCATAAGTATTCCTCCATACAAAACTTTACCTAAATAGTATAATACAAATCATTTTAGAAATAAACTTTTTTTTGCGAAAAATTTACATTTTACATAATATGTCAAGTTACTAAACAGATGTTGATAATCGTAAAAGCGGTGATTGTGTACTTCTCACAAAAAATTACAGATTGAATTTGTATTTATATTAGAGTATAATAATATAAAATTTATTAAGCGAGGAGATTTTGGATAAAATGAACAAGCAGACCGAAATAAAAGAAAGCACCGTTCTTCTTATGCCGGACGGAAATGTTGCAAAGCCCGGCTATTGCAAGCACAATCTTTTCAGATATAATCCCGAGATGATAAAGCGTGAAAACACTATGCGCCTCAAGGAGTGGGATTATTACCAGATAAGCGACGGAAACATAATGATACAGCTCAATTTCTTCAACATATCGCTTGCCACCTGTGCCACTTTCGGCCTTGTCAACCTCAAGACCGGCAAAAAAATAAGCGGTATGGCGACAGAGCTTTTCACTCCGCATAAAAACAGGCTCAGCAAAAACGGAGACGTTCCGAATTACACCGAGTATAAACGCTGCGGAACAAAAATAATATATGATGTCCGCGAGACGGAGAGACGCCTTTATTTTGAGGGCACGGCTTCGGGCAAAAAGGTTAAACTCGATGTTACCTGCTACAAGCTCCCGGAGCACGAGAGCATAACCATAGCCATCCCGTTTAAAGAGCAGGGCTGCTTCTTCCTGACCCAAAAGCTCAACTGCCTTGCAACCGAGGGCACCGTAGTTGCCGGAAATGAGAAATATACCTTTACAAAGGACAAAACCTTTACGGTTCTTGACTGGGGTCGCGGTGTGTGGCCTCACACAAATACTTGGTACTGGGGCAACGGCAGCACATATCTTGACGGCAAGCTCTTCGGCTTTGAGCTTACATGGGGCTTCGGCGATGAGTCAAACGCTACCGAAACCGCTATATTCTATGACGGCAAATGTCACAAAATAGGCGCCGTACATCTTGAGAAAGACCCTGAAGAGGGCGGCAGATGGATGGATGAATGGCATTTTATATCGGAGGACGGCAGACTCGATATGACTATGAAGCCATACTACGACCACTACACAAATCTGCTTCCGCTCAATCTCTTCGGTATGAAAACGCATCAGGTACACGGTCTTTGGAGCGGCAAGGCGGTCCTTGACGACGGCACGGAGCTTCACATAAAGGATATGTACGCATTCTGCGAAAAGGTTCACAACAAGTTCTGATAAAACAATCGGTTCCTTACGATGCAAAAAACGCTTATTCCCATAACGGAATAAGCGTTTTTCATTTGCCTTTTTGCGGATTATAAATTATGCATCGGCATTATATTTACCTGCAATAACAAGGTCAAGTACGGAGGCATCGGCGAGATCGACAACACCGTCTTTGTTGAGGTCCGCAGCGGCAAGCTGATCATCGGTAAGAGTTATAATACCGAGCGAATAATATACTATAAGGTCGTAGTCTGTGCTGTCGGCTGCGCCGTCGTCATTTACATCGCCGAACGGACGTATTTTCACCTGTACGTTGAACTCGCTCTTATCGCTGACAAGTCCCGAGCCGCTGACAGCACGGAATTTATAATTGTATGTTCCGTTGCCGTTTGTGGTGAGAGTGTTGCCCTCAATATCTGTCCACTCGCCGCCGTTAAGCGAATACTGATACTTAACGCCCGACTGTGCCGAAGAGCTGAGAGTAAATGTCACATCCTGCCTTACAAGCGAACCGGAAGCCACATTTTCTTCACCGCAAGCCGCCGTTACCGTTACGTCCGTCGGAACGCTCTTATCAATCATAACGGCAATACCGTCCGAAATATCGCTCTCAATACCCGCTTTATTAACGGCTTTGAATTTATAAGTCTTATTGCAGTTTTCGGCGATATTGAGAACGCTGCCGTCCATCTCTTTAAAGCCCGAGCCGTCGTCATAGTAATATGTAACGCCTGTATTGCTTGTAGCCGAGAGAACTATTGTAACATCGCCGCTTGTCCACTCGCCTGTCTTGCCGTAAGAAGATACGGTAAGAACGGGCTTTTCGCCGTCGATATTGGTAACCGTAAATATCTTTGTGGTAACTCTTCCGTTTTTACCTACTACGGTAAATACGTATGTGCCGTTCTGCGATACGGTATAGGAGTCCTCGTTCGTTATATCCTGACCGTTGCAGGTGACCTCGCGAAGTCCCGACTCGCCGACCTCGGTGCTTATATTTATCTTGTAGGGGTTAGGAGTTACATCGGTAACCTCGGGGGTAAGAGTTATTTCGGGAACTTTGGCGTCTATCATAACGTGGTAGTTGTCCGACGGATAGCTCTCGGTGCCTGCGTTATTTACGGCTTTAAATCTGTAAACGGCGTTGGTTGTATCGGTTATCTCAATGCTCGCGCCGCCCTCAATCAAAGTCCAGCCGTTTCCGTTATCATAATAATAGTTGATTCCCGAAAGCGACTCTTCCTCGGTGGAGAAGTTAAATGTAACGCCCTCGCCGGTCCATCTGCCGAAAGTACCCTCAAACGAAACACGGATAACGGGTACCTGACGGTCAATCTTAACGGTAAATTCGGTTATATTGCTGTTAAGAGCCGCATAGCTCTCAGACATAAATTCATATTTATGCTCGCCTGTTTCGGTTGCGGTAAAGGTATTGCCCGAAAGCTCCTGCCATTCGCCGCCGTCAACGCGGTAATAATATTTGTATATTCCCGAATAAGCCTCGGAGGAGAGGGTTATATTTACGTCTGTTGCGCTCCAAGTGCCCTCTTGATATTCCTTATCGCCGCCGTATACAGCGGAAACGGTAACATCAGTGGGAGCCGTGCCGTCTATAACCACGCCGTCGGAACGGAGTATCTCGGAAACATTGCCCGCCTTATCGGTAGCTCTTGCCTCTACAAAGCCCTTGAAATCGGGGGCTTTGACGGGTTTGTTTTCGCTGTCGTAAACGCTCCAGTCGGAGTCTGTCGGCTGACCGTTTTCATCTACAAAACGATATTCGACCTTATCAAGCCCGGATACGCCTTCATCCGACGCGTCAACGGTAATTTCAACTGTCTTGTTAAAGAACTTGCATAAAGTGTCGGCTTTGCTGAAGAAGCTTCCGGAAACCTCTCTCGCGACACCGCCTATATCCTTGTGTAAAACGGTTATGCCGTTTACGGTGGGAGCGATTTTATCGATATTGTTTATAACGATGCTCTCTTCTGCCGTAAGACCGTTACCTGCAGTTACAACTACGGTATAAGTTCCGTTCTCGGAAACTGTAAACGAGTCGTGGGAAGATGTTATATCTTCACCGTTTAATGTAACGGAAGCTATTCCGGAAGCGCCTACGGTAAGGTTCCCTATTGTAACATCATAGCTCTTATTTGTAAGCTCCGTTACAGCGGGAGTAAGCGTAAACGAAGGCTCAATATCATCACGCATAACTGTGTAGCCCGCGGTGTATTCGCTCTCGATACCCTTGGAGTTTACAGCCTTAAAATAATACGTATCATTGCTGTTTACATTTACGGTAAGCGTGTTGCCCTCCATAGCCATTTCTACGCCTGCGGAATCGGTCTTAAAGTAATACTTAACTCCGTCAAGCTCGTGAGTTGATGAAAGAGTAAAGGTTACGTCTTTGCTTGTCCATCCGCCTTTGTAATCGCCCGTGTCAACGCTGACAACAGGTTTGCCGTATACAATTACGGGGAATGAAGCCGAAGCGCTGCGACCGGCATGGGTGTATGTAACGGTTATATTTTGCTCAACATCGAGAAGTTCCGGGTCAAACGACGATGTGTCAACCGTATAATCGGTGACATACTCGGAATCTGCGTTGCTGTAATTTGCCTTGACTTTAAGTCCCGAAAGGTCAAGGGTTTTGTCGCCCTCAAGGTAATCTTTTTTCGGATTTTCAAGTTCTATTGAAGTTACCGCCTTAGAGTGAACCGTTATCGGGAATATTGCGTGGTATGTTTTGCCGGCTCTTACCACGTTTACTATAATATACTGCTCGGAATCGAGTATCGAAGTATTTACCGTGCTTACCGTGTAATCGGTTACCGGGACTGAAAGCTGATCGTCGGTATAGGCATTTGCCGCCTCTTCGCCGTAATATTCGGCAATATCCGCACGGTTGTATGTAAGCTTAACTTCCATACCCGTGAGGTCAAGCTCTGTGTTACCCTCTATGTAATCTGTCTTAGTTGGAGCAGTGAACGCTATGCTCTGAGGCTCTATCTCAACTACGGTGATATCCTTTTGAGTTTCAACATATGCGCCGTCAATCTTTGTAACGCCGTTTCTGCCGAATGCGTGAAGTGTTGTCTCACCTGCCGAAATACCCGTAACAACGCCGTTTGAATCAACCGAAGCAAACGCGTTTTTCTGGTTTACATCACCGATATTCCAGTCCGAAACCCAGGGAGCCGAGCCGTCGTCTTTATTAAGGCCCCAGCGCTGCTTGTCAACCGAAATTCTCTCGGGAGAGAATTTGGCGATGTAGGTAACCGGGAAATCTTTAATTACATAGTCGTTTCCGGTTATTGTAACACCAGTGAGGTGTCTTATGGAGTTACCGCGTACAGTTATCTCGACCGATTTTGAAATGCTGCCTATGGTCGCGGTTATCGTAACTTTTTTGTTATTCCAAATAGCCGTTCCGCCCGAATCAAGACCTTTTACAAGACCGTTTGCATCGACTGTGGCTATTGACGGGTCGGAAGAAGTCCAAACGACTGTTCCGAGGAGTGCCTTGTCGTAATCCGACGGCGCTATGTTTGCGATTGCAAGCTGTGTGGTCTTGCTCTCGTTAACGGTAGTGCTTCCGCTGATGCTGAAGTCGGTTATCGCTTTACCTGCGGTTACGGTGAGAGAATCCTCAACGGTTTTATCGTTAAGAGTTGCTCTTACGTGAATTTCGCTGATGCCGCTCGACTTCGGGGTGAATACACCGTCAGATGTGAGCGTAGCGAGCTTCGTCTCGGCGGGAGCCGAAGAAGAAGCCCATATTATCTCGTTTGTGTCGGGATTTGTAAGACCCCACTCGCGTTTAACCGACGAGTTGGTATTAAGCCTTGACGGTAATACGTTTGCCTTGTAGGTAGTTGACGTATCATTCGGTACAGCGCTGTTTCCCTCGATTTCAACCGAAGAAATAGTACCGACTACACCGGCTCTTGTTACCTTTATTGTGACGTTTTTGGAAACGCCGCCCGCGGTTGCGGTAAGCGTTGTGGATTTGCTGTATTCGATAAGTCCGTCGCCGCCGTCAAGACCGGTAACCGTACCTGACGCGTCAACTACGGCAATTGATTTATCCGCTATTTCCCATGTAAGGTCGCCTGCATAAGCACCTGCGGGAACAACATTTGTTATTGCAAGCTGAGTTGTAGAGCCTTCCCCTACGGATACTGTTGAATCGGTTACGGTTTTTGTGCCGCTTATAATATCAAAGGATTCTACGGGAAGATCTTTCTGTTCGACTACATTAAATGTGATGGTATCAACAAAAGCTACATTGCTCGCGTCGTATGCCCTGATCGTTACCGAACCTGCCGCAGTAAATGTGACAAGACCCGTATCGGAAACCGTTGCGCGTTTACCCGAGCTTGTATCAAAAATGCTTCCGCCCATTTCCCATTTAACGGAATGTTTAAGTCTTACGGGAGTTACCGCACCGTAAAGCTGAACTGTTTTACCTACGGCAACGGTAAGAGGAACGCTCTTTTTATTGGTTATGTGCGTTCCTGTGGGAAGAACATTTGCGACAACGCTCTTTTGAACCTTTACTTTTACGGTGTCGCTTGCAAGCTTTGTGCCGTTTGCATCATATATGGTAGCCGTTATCTCTACATTCATATTGGCAAGGGCCGAGGCAAGACTGTCTGCAAGAGTATCGCCTGCAATACCTCTGACGATGGAGACTATCACATCGTCATTCATACTGTCAAGATCAACGCCGGAGCTTTCAAGCTGTTTCATAATCTCGTCTGCCATTTTGTCGCCTACGAGAGGAAGTACGCGCACATTTTCATCAAGCCAAAGCTGAATTATCGCCGTTTTTGATGAATCATATGCCGTTACCTTTCCGTTATCATCAACATCGGCAAGGAGCGGTAAGTTACTCACCCACTTAACCGTAGTCCCCTCCGGTAAGTCGCCGGCCGTTGTGTACTTGAGCTGAAGAGTTTTGTACTCTGTGAGCTGCTGAATGTCTGTGATGTCATTTCCGCTCTCATCCGTTATGTTAAGCGTAACTCCTGCCGCGTAGCTCACAAGAGCCGACGGTATCAGAGTAAGTAACATAAGGACAGACAGTATGACGCTCAGAAGTTTGGTTGATGTTTTTTGCATACAGATCTTCCTTTCCCTAAAAAACTGCCTTTATGTGAAAATAATAACAAATTCTACATATTTTTTCAATGCACACATTATTACAAATAGTATTATAAGTGCGTTTGTGTTTTGGTTATTGTTTGAGGCATACAGACAAAAAAGCACGGAATTATACACTCCGCGCTTTTTTGTCTGTTTTATTGTATCGCATTACCACCCTGCTTTGATAAAGCGATTATTCCTCCAGCTTTTTCTGAGACTGCATTTTGAGATACGCATTTATAAATCCGTCAATATCGCCGTCCATTACCGCATTGATATTGCCCATTTCATATCCCGTGCGGTTGTCCTTGACAAGAGTGTACGGCATAAACACATAAGAGCGTATCTGGTTACCCCAGCCTATCTCTTTTTGGTCGCCCTTAATATCCGAAATTTTGTCAAGATGCTCACGCTCTTTGATTTCGAGGAGCTTGGATTTTAACATTCGCATGGCAACCTCGCGGTTTTGATGCTGACTTCTTTCGACCTGGCAGGCAACTACAATTCCGGTGGGGATATGAGTAAGTCTTACCGCCGATGAGGTCTTGTTTACCTTTTGACCGCCCGCACCGCTTGAACGGTAAACGTCCATTTTAATATCCTCTGGAGCTATTTCAACTTCGACCGTATCGTCTATTTCGGGCATTACCTCGACGGAGGCAAACGAAGTATGGCGTCTGCCCGCGGCGTCAAACGGCGAAACCCTTACAAGACGGTGTATTCCCGTCTCGCTTTTCATAAATCCGTAGGCATTTTCGCCCTCTATGAGGATACTTGCCGATTTAAGTCCTGCCTCGTCGCCGTCAAGGAAGTCAAGCGTTGTGACTTTAAATCCGTGACGCTCGCCCCAGCGACAGTACATTCTGAAAAGCATCTGCGCCCAATCCTGCGCCTCTGTTCCGCCTGCACCGGCGTGGAAAGTAAGAATTGCGTTTTTGGCATCATATTCGCCGCTCAAAAGAGTTGTAAGAGTCATGGTATCAAGGTCTTTTTCAAACTTTTCGACACTCTCGGTACACTCTTCGAGCATACCCTCGTCCTCTTCCTCGTTTGAAAGCTCTATCATAACAAGTGCGTCGTCATAATCCTGCCGAAGCTTTTCGTAAGAAGCTACTTTGTTTTTCAGATTGCTTGTGCGCTGAACAACCTTTTGAGAATTGGCTATATCATCCCAAAAGCCGTCAACGGTCTGCTCTTTTTCAAGCTGCGCTATCTCCTCTTTCATCTTATCAAGACCCAGAGCCTCGGAAAGATCGTTTAACGCCTTTTCGTGGTTTATAAGTCGCAGTCTCAATTCTTCGTATTGAAGCATAAATAAAATTCCTTTACTTATATATTTTTATGTGTTTACAAAGTTGTAATTCAAAATTTTCAACGGCTATTTGATATCGGCTATATCATAAGGCGTTTTTTGATATACAAAATAATTAAGCCAGTTTTGGAAAAGCAGGCTTGCGGCACCGCGCCAGGTATCCACCGGTGTTTTTTTGATGTCGTTATCGGGAAAATAGTTGTGCGGCATCTTTATATCAAGGCCTTTTTTCAAATCGCGGAAGTACTCGCGTGCCAAGGTGTCGCTGTCGTATTCGCAATGGCCCGAACAGTAAAAATTACGGCACGCCATATCCGAAACAAGATGTACTCCGGCTTCCTCGGAATAAGACAAAATCTGAAGGTCCTTTACTCTTATTATATCCTCTTTTCTGTTTTCCGTGTGACGTGAATGAGGAACATAAAATACGTCCGAAAATCCGCGCAAAAGCGGATGATACAAATCGAGCGGTTGGTGACGGAATACGCCGAAAACCTTTTCGGGAAGCAGGTGTTTCGGGATACCGTAATTATAGTAAAGCGCCGCCTGCGCTCCCCAACATATATTAAATGTGGAATACACGTTTGTTTTAGCCCAGTCAAATATTTTGCAGAGCTCGTCCCAATAATCTACCTCTTCAAAGTCCATCATCTCAACGGGCGCGCCGGTAACTATCATACCGTCAAATTTTTCGTCTTTGACGTCGTCGTAGGTTTTATAGAATTTGAGCATATGCTCCCTTGACACATTTTTTGAAATATGGCTTTTAACCTGCAACAAATCTATTTCAAGCTGCAACGGAGAATTACTGAGAAGCCTCAAAAGCTGGGTTTCGGTCTCAATTTTTGTAGGCATTAAATTAAGTATTATAATTTTAAGCGGACGAATGTCCTGTTTGACGGCTCTGTCCTCCGTCATAACAAATATATTTTCAAGTTCCAGGCTATGATGCGCCGGAAGCTGATTATCTATTTTTATGGGCATACAGCCACCCTCTTTCAGGAAGACGAACTTCGGGCACATACCCAAATTAAGTTCTGAAAAAGTATTATATCATAACACATCGTCGTTTGCAATGCCGATACACATAAAAATACCCCGACCGTCGGTCGGGGTATTTTAAACTTATTTATTGCCGTTTGTATCAGCAAACGGGTTTTGTGTTTTCCTCTTCCTCGTCATCCTTGCGTTTTTTACGAAGAATTATGAAGAATATAAGTGACAATCCACAAAGGAAAACAGCAGCTGCGGCGAGCGGATTTTCACGGATAAGTTCACCGGTTTTGGATATTACCGGGTTATTCATTATCGGGTTGCCGCTGTCGCTCGGTTTGGTTACCGGAACTTCGCTTGTCGGCTCCTCTACGGGTGTGCCGGGAACAATAGTAATAGTACCGTCGTCGTTAACGACAAAGTCGAGCCATAAGGTCTCAGTGCCCTTCGGAACAATTGCAATCTGCGAGCCGTCATCAAGTTTAATAACGGTTGTTTCTGTTGCAGTATCACTTACGCTTACCGAGAAAGTAGTCTTGCCGGCTACTTCACCGTTTTCGTCGGTGATTGTTACAACATGGAAACCGTCTTTAATAACGTCAACGCTGTATGCACCGTCTTTTCCTGCCTCAGCCTTGATTTCGCCGAGGTCAATGTCGAGCTTAGCGCCCGGGAAAAGGTTTTTACCGCGATACACATTACCTCTCATACCCATACGAACACAAGGATCTTCGTGATCTCCGCCGGGATTTGTTGTGCCCGAAGGATTGGTTGTACCCGAAGGATTGGTAGTGCCCGAAGGATTGGTAGTACCTGAGGGATTTGTTGTACCCGAGGGATTTGTTGTACCCGAGGGATCTGTAGGAGCGGTCGGCTCTGTGGGTCTTGTGGGATCCGTCGGAGCTGTCGGCTCTGTGGGGTTTGTAGGCTCGGTAGGTTCTGTGGGATTTGTAGTCGGTTCCGTGGGTCCGAAGCATTTTTCAAATGTGAACACAATGTTCATATCGGTGGTAACCGAGTCAAATCTCAGCATACCGTACTGCAACTTATCGGTATAATCCTTGCCGTTTACCGTGACACGTTTTATATGGCTGTCAAGTTTTGCGACAGCGCCGAGAGAAAGCGAATCAAAACGGTTAACGGTGAACTTGGCACCGCTTGCAATAAGGTTGCCGTCTTTAAGGATATAACCTCCGTCGTTATACGTTACGGTAATTTCATGGGTACTCGGTACAACGGTTTTAAGCTGTGATTTGCCGATTTCACCTGCTTCGGCGAAAACGCAGAACTGCATGGTGAATATAAGGAAAACCGACAGCAGTACGCTGCAAACCTTTTTCATGAAACCACCTCCTTATAAAATTCTTAAATTTAAATCTGACAGAAATTATGCTGCAACGTATGCTACGGTGTAAGTCATGGTGCCTACATACTCAGCTATGGGAGCGTTGAAGTCAGCGATTGTAACGGTTGTCGCAGACTTAGCGGCAGTGTTAAGCTCGTTGTAAGTAGCTTCCTCGCCGCCGGCTACTGTAAAGGTAAGGAACTTATCGGTAGCGGAGTTTGTCATTTTGCCGTCATTGTTAGCTGCAGCCGAAACCTTGAGCTTAGCACCGAGTTTAAGCTGAGAATCAACGGTGTAAGCAGCATCCTGAGCTGCGGTGTCATTCCAAGCAACTACGATTTCCGCAGGAATGGTAACGGTGTATGTTTCGGGGTCCTGATCGTCCTTATCGGTTGTCTTTGTCTTAACCTGAACGTCAGCGGTCTTGGGGTCTGAATCCTTGGTTATTGTTGCTGCGAACGAGGGAACAGCTATGGCTGCTACCATCATAACAGCAAGAAGGATAGATACTATCTTTTTCATAATTGTAACTCCTGAATATACTTAATGTTAAATAAATTATTTGTCAACTACTGCTGCTGTGAAGGTAACGGTAGCATCGCTGTAATCGGTGATGGTAGCGTTCCAAGCTGCTGCTGCAACGTCAACATTGATGGTGCAATCCTGATCAACTACCTCGGCAGCGGTCTTAACAGAAGTGTCGCCGCTGAAGGTGTAAGGAATGGTATAGCCGTTATCGGCAGCGGGCTTCATTGCGCCGTCGGCAGAAGCAACCGAAACGGAAAGACGTTTGTCAGTCTTAAGAGTTGACTTAACGTTGTAAGTGAAAGCTGTGGTCGTGGCACCCCATTTAACGCTCATTTCAGCAGGATATTCTACTGTGAAATAGCCGTCAGCGGGAACATTTGTTGTATCGGTCTTAACGGTTGCAGTACCTTTGCCGTCCGCTGTGTCCTGAGTGATTGTAGCTGCAAAAGACGGAACGGAAACTGCTGCGAGCATAGCCGCCGCAAGAACTATTGAAAGTAACTTTTTCATAATATAACTCCTTTTCCGGTTTTATTGATTAAGCTATCGCTTCAACCGAAGCGGTAAAGGTGAGAGTATCTTCATACTCATCAATGGAAACAGATTCCCAGTTTTCCTTAGTAATATCGACATTTACCGAATATGCGCTGTCGGTAACTGTCTCGTGACCGGTTGTTATGTTTGTATCACCGGCTATGGTGTAAGGAAGAAGTCTGCCGCTGCCTGTATGGAGACTTGCGCTATCCTGAACTACAGTAACACGAAGGTTATTGCCGCTCACAAGCGTGCTCGATACGGTATAGTCGATTTTTGTACTTTCGGTACCCCAATAAATTGTGGTTTCGGCGGGATAAGTAACGGTAAAGGAACCGCTTATTCCGCTTCTGTCGGTAACTACGGAAGAGTTACCGACGCCGCCGGAAGTAGACTGATCTATTGTTTTATTTGCAGCAAAAGCGGGAACCGACATAGCCAAGAGCATTGCTGCCGCAATGACTATTGAAACAATTTTTTTCATAATTGGTTCTCCTTGAATTTAAAAAGGACTTAAGCATTTACTACAGAAACCGTAAGAGTCAGGTTACCCTGATACTCATCAACCGGAACCTTTGCCCAATCGGCTGCGGCAATATTTAACGCTGCATTAACGTCTTCACCTGCAACAACGGCAGAGGCTGAAGTATAAGATGCGGTGCCTGCTACGCTGAAGGGAAGAGTTGCGGTATTGCCGGCTGTGGTAGCTGTAAGGTCGGTTGTGCCGGCTTCTTTTTCTACCGTAACATTGAGACGGTCATTCGTTTTGAGCTGGCATTTTACATTGTAAGTAAAGTCGGTGCTTTCTGTGCCCCAGTAAATTGTGGTCTCTGCCGGGAAAGTTACTGTGTAAGATGTAGCCTCGGGACCATCGGGACCGGTTTTTGTAGAAGTAATAACTTTAGCCGTATCCGATGTATGGTCGTTTGTGAGAGTCTTGTCAGCAGCAAATGACGGAACGGAAACCGCCGCGAGCATTGCTGCCGCAAGAGCTATTGAAAGTAATTTTTTCATTGTAGCTATCTCCTTTTAAAATCAGGATACAACGCCAACTGTGAAGGTAAGAGTATCGCTGTACTCGCCTACAATTGCGTTGTTCCAATCGTCGGCAGATACATTAACCTTGAGCTCGAGAGCCTGAGCGGGATTGATAACGGGGCTTGAAGCCGTAAATTCCGTATCGCCCGAAAGGGTGTAAGGAAGAGTTACCGAATTATCATCCGCAAGCTTCATGGTATCAGTATTAGCAACGGTGATTTTGAGCTTTTGGCCGTATTTAAGGTGAGACTCGGCTGTGAAGCCGTCAAGAGCCGTCTCCTCTGCGCCCCAGTAAATTGTGGTGTCAGCCGGAATTGTAACGGTGTATTTAACAGCGTCATCATCGGGAGCATCGGGGCCTGTTTTTGTAGAAGTCTTAACAATAGCGGTACCGGTGTTGTCAGTCTCCTTGGTTATGGGGTTAGCTGCGAAAGAGGAAACCGAAACTGCTGCGAGCATAGCCGCTGCAAGTGCAATTGAAATAAGTTTTTTCATTGTAATTGTCTCCTTTTCAAAAATTAAACCTCAGCGGTGAAGGTAAGAGTGTCGTTGTAAACATCAACAACAGCCTTGTTCCAGTCTTCGCTGCTTATTGTAACCTTGAGGTTTTTGTCAACAGCCGGAGCTTCTTTGCTGCCGTAAATAACGGGGCTTGAAGCTACGAATGCGGTGTCGCCCGAAAGAGTATAGGGAAGAGTGTAAACTTCGCCTGCGGCAGCATCGGTCTTCATAGAGCCTGTGCCTGCTACGGTAACTTTGAGTGCCTGACCTCTCTTGAGGTGAGACTCAACAGAGTAAACGAGGTCTGTCTCCTCGGTGCCCCAGTAAATTTCTGTGTCGGCAGGAATTGTAACGGTGTATTTAACAGCGTCGTCATCGGGCGAATCGGGGCCTGTTTTTGTAGATGTCTTAATTATGGTTGTGCCGGTCTGCTCTGTGTCCTTGGTTATGGGGTTAGCCGCAAATGCAGGAACCGAAACCGCTGCGAGCATAGCCGCTGCGAGTGCGATTGAAATAAGCTTTTTCATAATTTTATCTCCTTATAGTTTATTACGCATTGGTATATTCTGCCGTAAAGGTAAGAACATCGGTATGCTCACCCGAAGCGGCTTTTTGCCATTCAGCCTCTGTGATGTTAACGGAGAGGTCATAAGACTTCATATATTCGCCCGGTAAAAACGCCATTTGCTCTGCGCCTGTAAGCGTGTAGGCGATAGTCTTTGAGCTGTCCGCGGTGTTGACGAGCTTTAATCCGTTTTGTGACGAAACAGCCACCTTAACGGTCTTGCCGGGAGACAGCCACAACTTTGTTGCTGTAACCTTACCTATATCGTAGGAAGAGGACTCCCACGGTATTTCGGTGTCGGCAGGAATTGTAAGCTCATACTCATCCTGTTTGCCCTCGCCGGTAGAAATCTTTACGGAACCTACGGGGTTCTCTTTTGTAAGTGTAGCCGCGAAAGACGGAACAGTCACGAGCGACAGTAAAAGAATTGAGAGCAAAATCGATAATGTTTTCTTCATAGAACCACCTCCTTATGGTCTTAATAAAACATTTAAACTGTTAATTAACCTTTTGTGTAATCTACCGTGTAAGTAAGAGTAGTTGAATACTCGGCTATCGGAGCCGACTGCCAACCGGTAATAACCATTTCGGGCTTATCGGCGGGAAGTGCGCTTGAATTTACACCGGTAAATACTGTGGATTTGAAATTCTGTGAAGTATACGGAAGAGCGTATGTCGTTGTAGCGGCATTGGTGAGAGTGTCGTCTGCGACAGAAGCGCTGCGTGCTACAGAAACCGAAAGGCTGCTGCCCGTATCAAGTGAAGACGTAACCTTATAGGAAACATCGACTGCATTTGTCTCGCCCCAAGGAACATCTATTTCCGCAGGGATTGTGACTTCAAAGAAATCATCCGCGGCAAAATGAAGAGTGATGGTCTTTCTGACAGGCTCATTTGTTGTCTTATCAACAGCAACCTCGCCCGTAGTTTTATCAACAAGCTCTATTATGATGACATCGTCGCTCGTAGTTGTTACTTTAGTCGGGTCAACGGTAAACGTAAATCCTACGGTCTTCGGATTTGCCGCCGAGGCGGTATTGTTCTCGATGTCCGCGGTTTCCGGAGAGGTTTTAAGAGCGCTTGCGTTTGCGGTCTTGTCGATTACGCCCGTCATAGCTACGGTATAATCGTGAACACCGCCCGCAGCGTCTTTAAGACCGCCGTTCTGTGAGGTTACACGAAGTGTGTAGCTTCCGTCCGGATAGTCAACCGCGTTGAGAAGATTAAATGTTGCGGTTCCCGTAGGAGCGTCTTTATTGAGAGCAACACTGTCTTTGTCTGTTTCCGCAGTAAAGTTCGGGAAGAGACGAAGTACATCGTTGATGCCGTGGAGAGCTTCGTTCTCGGAAGAGCCGACTGCGTTACCGTCGTTAACCTCCTGAATATTATGGAAACAACTTATGAATGAATTGTACTCGTCAACCGCTTCGGTTATGGCGTCAAGGTTCTGAATACCGTTGCTGTCCATAGCACTCTTAACGGTGTTATAAAGAGCCGTGTATTTTTCTTCAAGACGAACAACGCCGCCTTTAACCGTCTTGCCGGTGAAGTCATCGGTGTAAGTCTGAATATTGGCAAGAACTTTCGGAATAGCGGTTGCCGCTTTGCCGTAGCCTGCGTACGCCGTAGGAAGATTTTTGCCGTCTCTGAGTATTACCTTAGCATAATAATCAAGATCCGTATACGAAGAATTGTAGTCTTTGATGGCGTCCAATGAAAATTCATTATCGGCATTCTTCGTAGGCACAAGTTTTAACGCTTCCGTAAGGTCTGTTTCGGTTCCGCTTGTAGCATACATAGCGAGCAGCTTATCGCGAAGTCCGCGAAGACCTATTATATCGGAACCCGAATCGCTCTTAAAACCGTCAAGATATTCTTCGAGAAGTCTTAAGCGCTTTGCGGCATTATAGGCGTTTTCAAGCTTTTGGGCGTCCTCGGTGCCGAGTGCCGTAAGAGCTTCGTCGGTATAACGCTTATAGGATTTTTCGTACATATCGATTACTTCTTGTACTCCCTCGGCGGTAAGGCCGTAAGCGTCATAGTTTATAACAGCCTTCGTGCTGTCGGTCGGGTCGGTGATAAGTCCGGGATACGGAAGGTCGTAATCGCCTGTTATCGAAGCTCCCGTCGCCTTAGAGGAAAGCGCCTCGATTTTGGTTTTAAGATCTGCCGGAACTATCTCTGCGTTGTCAACGTCTTTCTCAATACCGTCATTTATATTCTTGTATTTAGTAAGTACGTCGTAAGCTCTTGTAACGGATTTGATGCTCTTCTGATAATCGGTGAGCTTTGCATAAAGAGCAAGTGCGGTGTTTATTTTTTCGGTACGGGTATTTTTCTTATACATATCAATATCCGCAACCGCAGCTTCAAACTGAGCCGCCGTAAAAGACTTAACTTGCAGGAATTCATCAAATCCGGCGTCGTTTCTGCTGTTAACCTTGTCACCGTAATACGAACCCTGTGCATAGGTGAAGCCGATAGAGTCTATCGTGAAGGACTTACCGTCCATATTCTTGGCGGAAGCCTCCGAAACGGGAGCTACACCTATGGATATACGGAAGATGTTGTTAAGCGCTTCGGCTTTTTCGTCAAGACGATAGTTTGAAGATGCCGAAATACCCTGAACACCTCTTCTGAACTGGAAGAGCGGTATCATGATATAACCCTTATAATTGTTGATGGTCATATCAACTGTGCCGTCGCCGTTTGTATCTATACCGTATTCGGAAGTATAGTTGTAAATTCTTCTTGCGCCCTCATTCTGAGCCGTGCACTTCGCCCACTCACCCGTATTCGGGTTAATGATGTAGAAGTAAGCGTTGTCAACATCGCTGCCGGCGTCAAGGGTATAGTCATCGGCAGCACCGTCATAATAAGAACTGATGTTGAACGCCATACTGAAGTCGGAAATCTGAGAGAAATCCGCATAGAAGACAAGAGCCAAACGGTCTGTCTCGTTTACCTTATCCGATTTATTATAAGTATGAGCAAAATCGCCGAGACTTTCGGAAGACATATTGTTTCCGTTTCTCAATTCGTCATAAGTGTTTGCGTCGGTAAGGTTTTTGGTAACGCTTAAGCCGTTGTACCAGCCTTTTTTACTCTCGTAGTACTGGCTGTCAATCTTAACGGTAGCGCCCTTGGAGCCCTGAGAACCGCCGTTTGTAACGGTTGCCCATGCGGCGTTTTGCTTGTAATCGGTAATACCATTTCTCTGCGGGTCGTTACCGAGAGCACCCGACGGTATAAGCGTAGGTGTAGCAAGGTCCGTACTGTGTGCGGAAATTGCCGCAAACGGAACCGTGTATGTCATAAATCCCTTTGTGTAGTAATAGTCGGAACCGACCGTACCTACATTCTTTGAGTTTTCAAACTGCCAAGCACGGGTGCCCGTTTTTAAGTTATCAAAATTAGCAAAGGGAATATACTTATTATTGGTAAGGCTCTGACCTACAACGACCGAGTTATTCGCAAGTTCATTTTCCATATAGTCAAAGTACTTGAGAATTTTTTCCTCATTGGCTTTGCCGAGCATGTTAAGCTGACCTAAATTAAGCTTAATATACATATTGTATATTTTCTTAACTTCAGCTTTATCTTCGTCGCTGACATAGAGAGTTTCCTCATTGAAGGCGGGGAGCTTTTCAATGGATTTTGCGAGCATCGGAATAATATCCTCTGCACCCGAGTTTTCCGAACCGTAAGTTCCTGCGTCCTGACAAGCCTTTTTGGCGTCTTTAAACTTCTGCCATGCTGCGGACATACCGAGCTCTGCGGCTTTGGCGTCAAGCTTGTCGTCATCAAGGAACGAAGCGTCTACGGTACCGCTGTTGTCGGCGTTGTATTCTTTAACCGCCTTTTTATAACCTGCAATAAGATCCTCGATATATTTTACTGCGCGGAAATCGCTGTAATCGGGGGTTTCAATGTACTTATCGCAAGCGTTAAATATAGCGCGCGGAATTTCGGTCTCCTGGTCATAATAGTTCTTAACGGGAGAACCTGTGTTTACGCTGCCGTTAAGAGTATTGCTGCTGTACTCTTCACCGTCGGTACGATAGAAAAGTACGTTATCAAAGAATATTGATTTGCCGACGCTGCCGTCACGTGTTTCGAGAGTTGTCGAAGACGCGTCATATGTGCAGCCCGTAAACTTAAAACCTGCCGACATAAGGTCCTCAATAGCTTTGTAGCCGTTTTCACGGTTTACTACCGGATCTTCGCCCGTGCCGATTTTAGTCTTGTCGATATATGCTCTTCTGGGAGAGTCGGCTGTTGTTTTGCTGCCGTCCGAAGTGTCAACGCACGGAGCGAGCATCATACCGCCGTCGATATAATATGAACCGCTGGTCCAAGAAGTTTTGTTGATTCTGAAAGAATAATGCCTTACAAGAAGAGCATCGGATATTGAAGTACCGGCAGGGTCAACAACTACCGACTGTGAAAGCTTAATGCTGTCATTATAATACTTGTCGGCATTTGCTTTAGTCTTATCCGAATCGTTCCACACGTACATATCCGATACGGGGTTATTTATGCCGAAATCCGCGTTTGAATCTGTAACAACGGAGTCGGTTTCGGAGCACATAAACTGAAGCGGTATACGTACATAGCCCTTGAAGTGGTCAAGGTCAACAGTACCGTCATTGAGCATAACCTTTTTCCAACTGCCGTCCTCCTGCTGCAGGAATATATAGGGGTCTTCACCCATGTATCCGGCTTTTGTGGTACCGACCGTAGAATAGATTATGTCGCCGTATCTGTCATATGTGTTGTCATTGCTGTAGCTGTTGTCAAAGTCCTGTGCAAACCACTTGTCGTTTGAACGAAGGCGGAACGAAAGACCGGTTACGCTGACCTGCGAAAAGTCGAGCCAGTACCAAATTTCGGTAGCACCGGCCGTGTTCCAAGTCTGACGGCTCCACGCGGTGTCGAACGACTGCGGACTGTCTTGCGTTACAGCCGACTCGATGCGCAGACGATAACCTTTTGTATCAACAGCGCCCGCTGTCGGCGAATCTGCACCGACCTGGTCTGTCATACCGCCGTAAGAAAGATGCCCACCCGACTGCATAAAGTCAAGCGAACCCGTAGAACCGCGGGTATTATTATCGCTGTCCGTTCTTTCGTTTGTGCCGTAGTCCGAGTACGTACCGTGGCCGTCGCCCGAATTGGCTTTTCCCTCAAACGTAAGAACTTCACGTGCGGCAAGCGCATTGTTTGTAACGGGAGCGTATGCGTCCTTATCATAGACGTATACGGGAATATCCGAAACAAACGCATTGAGAGTTTCAGAGAACCAACCCTCGCTGTCATATGCCGTTACCGACACATTGTAGCGGTGGTCGTCAGAAAGACCCTCAGGGACTTTTTTCTTGATTTCGTCTGCCGTAATCTCAGCCGTGTACGGTGCGGTACCGGTGGGACTAACCATCTTGCGCAGCAAAATCGTGCTTGTGTGAACTTCGGTATATGTACCGAGATCAACAAGCTCTAACATATACCCTGACACACTCTTGGCTGTTTTGCGATTGCTTACTTTGGCTTCGGGGAAGCTGACCGTAATTCCGCCGTCATCGCCCAATACCGCCGATAAACTACTTTTGTCTTTGTCATCAAAAGTAGGTACCGGATCATATGTGCTGGGGTCTTTTGCCAAGACAAGCGGCAACGATGTAACCAAAAGCACTGCGCAAAGCAGCACAGCAGTTATGCTTTTTCCGATTTTAATCTTTGAATTTTTTTGCATAAACTGCAACTCCTTTCCTCAAAATCTGTATTTTGAAATATAGTTTCTTACGAAACCACGATGGTCGTTTTTAAATCCATATTGTTAAGCTTACGCTGTTCTTTATCAAAGCTGTAAGTTTTAACATGGATTACGGCAGGAT
>DJOQ01000049.1:0-750 GCA_002437245.1 Ruminococcaceae bacterium UBA6434 | reverse complement strand
CCCGCCGCAAGCTCACGGTTAAGCGTGAAATGCGATATTGAATAGCCGGGCGGCAAAAGGTTTGATGTATATATAACCTCGCCCGAATTTGAAAGCTCTATTTCAATAACAAAGTAACAGGGATTTTCCTCGGGATTTGAGAATACAAAATCCTGCTCTTTGGTGTTTGCCGCCAAAGTAAGCTCCGGAATACCGTTTACCTTTATCTGCCTGCCCTTTGTGTCTGTTTTGTCGGGTACGGAAATCTCGCCCTCGCCCAATACGGCGTTTTGGTCGATTACGCCTGCCGGAGCCGTGGTGGTTTCTCCGCCGCCCGTCGGTATAACGGCTTTTAAAAGGAATATAAGCCCTATTATAAGAGCCGCTATCAAAAGCGCAAACAAAAGCCAGAGCAAAAGTCTGTCGCGGACTATCGCGATAAATTTGTCTGCCTCTACCTCTATGTAACCTACTACCGCGGAATGAGGCATTTTAGTTGCGGCGTATACTTTTTCGTCTTTACCGTCATCAGACAACAAATTGCCGATTTCGCGCTTACCCTTGCCTACTTGACCTACGACCGTATATCCGCCCGAGGGATAACGCGACTCAATTTCTTTCTTTTTGAAGTAAGGCACGGCAAAGCCGCTGCGACTGTTTTTGTAAACACCCTCGCCGACGGCTCCCGTAAGATGCCGAAACGTAAGATCTTCCAAATAAAAAACCTCCGATAAGTGGATTGAGAAATACTATATATAATAGTATACGAAA
>DJOQ01000033.1 GCA_002437245.1 Ruminococcaceae bacterium UBA6434 | reverse complement strand
ATTTTCCTTGTCTTGCGAAAAAACATCACCGAAAAAACGGGCTGAGGTTCGGGCGGAGTTCCCGGTAAAACTTCGTTTTTTGCGCCTTGCGGTATGCGCGGCGGTTAAAAATCGTTTTGCGGTATGCTGCACGTCACCTCGATTTTTCGCGTTGAGAAAATGCGTAAAATTTTTGCGAATATGCTTTGCAAAATAAAGCCTGCTTCGGCGGCGGCGGAGAGTCGTTCGAAGCTAAATACCTTTCTCCGCAAATCACATAAAAGGGTAAAAGCAAATGGATTATGATAATCTGCCGACCTTTGAGGTTTTGCCGAAGCACGTCGGCGTAATAATGGACGGAAACGGCCGCTGGGCAAAAAAACGCGGTCTGCCGCGCTACAAGGGGCACGTTGAGGGTGCCAAGACCTTTCGTAAGATAGGCGAATTCGCGGCGGATCTGGGCATAAAATACATAACCTTTTATGCCTTTTCCACAGAGAACTGGAAGCGCCCCAAAGAGGAAGTCTCGGCTATAATGGATCTCTTCCGCGAGTATCTCAAAGAGGCGCTCGGCAGGGTTGAAGAGGACAGAAAAAACGGTATCCGCATAAGCTTTATAGGCTCTCGCGAGGGTATTCCGGCTGACATAAGGCTTCTCATGAAGCAGGTTGAGAGAATAGGCAGAAAAGAGGACCGCATAATGCTCAACATCGCCGTAAATTACGGCGGCAGGCAGGAGATAGCAGAGAGCGTGCGCGAGATTGCGGAGGACGTGAAAAAAGGCAAAATAAAGCCGTCGGAAATTGATATGGATATGATTTCATCACATCTCTACACCGCCGGTATGCCCGACCCGGACCTTATAATCCGTCCGAGCGGCGAGCAGCGCCTTTCAAACTTTTTGCTGTGGCAGTCGGCTTACGCGGAATTCTGGTATTCCGACGTTTTGTGGCCCGATTTTACCGAAGAGGATTTCGTAGAGGCTCTGCGTGCATATGAGCATCGCAGCCGCAGATTCGGCGGGGTATGATATAAAGGATATGGGTTTTTGGCAGAGAGCCGAAAACCGAAGTGTTGAAACCAAAATTTAGGAGGCTCTTTATGCTGACAAGAATAGTCGTAGGCGTTGTTGCCGCGCTGTTTGCCGTGGGAATGCTCGCCATCAGATTTACACCGGTGTTCCCGATAGTAGTTGCTTTTTTTGCCGTAATGGCTGCTTTTGAACTCGAGAGGGTTATCGGCGTTAAAAACAAGGCTATACATATTATAAGTCTTATCTTTGCGGGTCTTATACCGCTCTATTACGGATTTAACCGTTATCTTACGGAGCATGGCATTTCTATTCCCGTGCTTGCCGTGGTGATACTTTACATACTGCTTTTGTTCATCCTTATGATAACCGACTACGAGCACACCAAATTTGAAGATGTTGCCGCGGTTGTGGTGGCGTCGTACTTCGTCCCCTGGGGATTTTCGACGCTCATAATGATGCGCGACGTAGGCTTTACCTACCCCGAGCTTTACGATAAGCACTACGGGCTTTTCTTCATACTTCTCGGGCTTTTCTCGGCGTGGCTTACGGACTCGCTTGCGTATTTTGCGGGCAGATTTTTCGGCAAGCACAAAATGGCTCCGAATATAAGCCCCAAAAAGACCATAGAGGGCGCTGTCGGCGGAGCGTTTGCGGGAGTGCTCAGCTCCGTAATACTTTTCCTTGTTTTCGACAGCAAATATTTTACCGTTCATCTCTTCACTTGGTGGGAGATAGCTGTAATTTCCCTTATACTCTGCGTTATCGGTATGTGCGGCGACCTTTCGGCGTCCGTTCTTAAAAGGAATTTCGGCGTCAAGGATTACGGCAAGCTCTTCCCCGGTCACGGCGGAGTTATGGACAGATTTGACAGCGCGCTCTTTGTTCTCGGTGCGCTTTATGCGATAATCATAATTTATTCAAGGATTAAATTGGCATGACAAAAAATTTATCACTTTTAGGTTCAACAGGCTCTATAGGCACTCAAAGTCTTGACGTTGCCCGCAAGCGCGGGTACCGCGTCAGGGCTTTGTCCGCTTTTTCAAACGTCAAAAAAATAGAGGAGCAGATTCGCGAATTCAAACCCGACGTCGCGGCGCTGGTATCAGAGGACGCGGCAAAGGATTTAAAGGTGCGCGTTGCCGATACGGGAACGAAAATTCTTTCGGGCAAAGAGGGCGTATGCGAGTGCGCCGCATATGAAAAGTCCGACACGGTTCTGAACTCGGTAGTGGGAATGGCAGGACTTGAACCTACTCTTACGGCAATTCACGCTCACAAAAAATTGGCGTTTGCCAATAAAGAGACGCTCGTTGCCGGCGGCAGGCTTGTTATAGACGCGGCAAAAAGAGAAAATGTCGATATTCTTCCCGTCGATTCCGAGCATTCGGCTATATTTCAGGCTCTTCAGGGAAAACCTTCTAATAAGGCGTTAAAAAAGATAATCCTCACAGCCTCCGGCGGACCGTTTTTCGGCAGGAGCGCAAAAGAGCTTGAAACCGTTACGGTAAATGACGCGCTGAAGCACCCAAACTGGTCCATGGGCGCCAAAATCACTGTTGACTCGGCGACTATGATGAACAAGGGACTTGAGCTTATAGAGGCGGTCTGGCTGTTCGGCGTAAAGCCGCAGGATGTAAAAATAGTTGTTCACCGCGAAAGCGTTGTGCACTCGGCGGTGGAATATGACGACAATTCCGTCATAGCGCAGCTGGGGCTTCCCGATATGCGTATCCCCATACAGTATGCGCTGACTTACCCCGAAAGATATGAGTCGCCCGTAGGCGAGCTTGATTTGGCGGCTTTGGGCAAGCTCACATTCTTTGAGCCGGATTACGACACCTTTCGCTGCATAAATATTTGCAGGGAGGCAATAGATCGCGGCGGACTTTATCCCGCTGCGGTAAACGGGGCAAACGAGCAGGCAAATTACCTGTTCAGAAACGGCAAAATAGGTTTTCTCGATATTGCAAAAAAGGTTGAAGCAATACTTCCCGAGGTGCCGAAAAAGGACGTTTATACTCTTGATGACGTTCTTGAGACAGACCGTTTTGCACGTGAATTTGTAATGAAATCGGTATAAAACTTTTTATGAGGTGATCGCGATTTTACTCAGCATAACTTCTTCGGGGGTTTGGAGCAAGGTATGGACTGTCGCCGTGGCAATTTTGTTCTTCGGCGTAATTATAATGATACATGAGTGTGGGCACTTCCTCTTTGCAAAGCTTTTCAAAGTCAAAGTGAACGAGTTTTCCATAGGTATGGGTCCGGCTGTTTTTAAACGCAAAAAAGGCGATACGCAGTATTCTGTGCGTATTTTGCCGATAGGCGGCTATGTCTCTATGGAGGGCGAGGATCAAGACAGCGAGGACGAAGGTGCTTTCAATAAAAAGCCCGTCTGGCAAAAGATGATAATTGTTGCCGCAGGCGCTTTTATGAACCTTTTGCTCGGCGTTATCATTATGTGTATAATGCTTTCCTCTTCCGGGGAGCTGATAGGCACAAACACGATAAAATCCTTTTACGACGGAGCGGTTTCCGAGCAGTACGGGCTGAAAGAGGGCGACCGTTTTCTCGAAATAGACGGTCACCACGTCTGGTCGGAGCGCGACCTAAGCTTTTTAATGAGCCGCAGCAAGGACGGCGTATTTGACTTCGTTGTAGAACGCGACGGTCAAAAAGTAGAGCTTCCCGACGTTCATTTCGATACCGAGCAGCAGGACGGCGTAACTCTGATAAGATACGATTTTGTAATCGTAGGCGAAAAACCTAACTTCCTGAATGTTGTTAAAAACTCGTTTACGCAGTCGGCGTCCGTCGTGCGTATGGTGTGGCTCAGCCTTTTTGACCTCGTAACGGGGCGTTACGGTATGTCGGAGCTTGCAGGCCCCATAGGCACGGTTGACATAATTGCCGATGTTACCGCCTCGGCGGCAACGTCTAAAAATATGAGCGGACTGCTTTTGATAATGGCGTTCATAACCATAAATATCGGTGTGGCAAATCTTCTTCCCTTGCCCGCGCTTGACGGCGGCAGACTTTTCTTCCTCTTGATAGAGGCAATTCGCCGCAAGCCCATAAATCCCAAATACGAGGGCTACGTCCACGCCATAGGATTTGCGTTACTTATGCTTCTTATGGTATTTGTTACGTATAACGATATTGTCAGGTTGATTAAAACTTGATTTTTGAGTCTTTTTCCGTAATACTGCGTCAAATTTCACTCGGAGTACATTCGTACGCCGTCGTTCATTTTCCTTGTCTTACGAAAAAATACTTCAAAAATCGAGGTTTTGGGTCTTTTCCGTAATGCTCGGTCAAATTTTGTTCGGAGTACATTCGTACGCCGTCGCTTATTTTCCTTGTCTTACGAAAAAATCCTACAAAAATCGAGGCTTTGGGTCTTTTCCGTAATGCTTCAAAAGCCGAGACTTGCGCTTGCTTAACGCGGGTTACATTTAATACGAATCGTAATTTGTGTCGTTCCTTTCGGGGCGGCACGCAAATTTATATAAAAAATAAAGAATTGTTTAAAGCGGCAAACCATTCAGGCTCCCTTGTAAAGGGAGCTGTCACCGCAGGTGACTGAGGGATTGTTCAGGCTCCCTTGTAAAGGGTGATTCCCCACGGTGTGGGGAAATGTCACGAAGTGACAAAGGGGACTCTCTCCGGTTAGGAGCTGTCACCGCAGGTGACTGAGGGATTACTAGGGTTCCCTTTTGCCGCAGCATCGGAGGTACATAAAAATGCTCGAAAGACGAAAGAGCCGCGTTGTAACGGCAGGTAATGTAAAAATAGGCGGAAACAATCATATACCCGTTCAGTCGATGTTAAATGTCCCTGCCGAAGACGCCGAGGGCAATGTTAAGCAGGCACTGGAGCTGCAAAAAGCCGGCTGTGAGATTATCCGTCTCACGGTTCCAAATAAAGAGGCGGTAAAGACCTTGGCAGCCGTTAAAGAGAATGTCTCAATCCCCGTGGTTGCGGACATACATTTCGACTATCGCTGCGCGCTTGAGAGCGTTGCGGCAGGTGCCGACAAAATAAGAATAAATCCCGGCAACATAGGCTCCGACGATCGCGTTAAAGCGGTTGCCGACGCCTGCCGTGCAAAAAACATACCCATAAGGATAGGCGTAAATTCGGGTTCGCTCGAAAAGGATATTCTCGCGAAATACGGTGCTCCAACGCCCGACGCACTTTGCGAGAGCGCGCTTTACCACGCGGGACTTCTCGAAAAATTCGATTTCCACGATATAGTTATCTCAATAAAATCCTCCGACGTGCCCACTATGGTCTCGGCATACAGAAAAATTGCGACTATGTGCGATTATCCGCTGCATCTCGGCGTAACCGAGGCAGGCACGCGCCGTATGGGTATTATTAAATCCGCGGCAGGGATAGGCTCGCTTTTAATGGACGGCATAGGCGATACCATACGCGTTTCTCTTACGGCTGACCCCATAGAGGAGGTTTCGGCAGGCTTTGATATATTAAAGGCGGTTGACATAAAAAAAGATTGTCCGCAAATAGTGTCGTGCCCGACTTGCGGCAGAACAAAAATCGACCTGATTTCTCTCGCCGAAAAAATCGAAAACGCCTTAAGAAGCTGCCGTAAGCCTATAAAGGTGGCTGTTATGGGGTGCGTCGTAAACGGCCCCGGCGAAGCCAAAGAAGCCGATATAGGCGTAGCCGGCGGCGACGGCTGCGGTATGATATTCAAGCACGGCAAAATACTCAAAAAAGTAAGCGAGGACGAAATAGTTCCGGAACTTCTTAAAGAAATAGAAAAATTGTGATTGTGAAAGAGACGGCAAATGACAAGCTTTTATGACCTGTTTATAGAATACAGAAACGATTTCTCGGATTTGGACGCGGTTCTCGGCGGCGCCGATATAATTGATATGAGCGCCGACCCTGCCGAAAGAAAGCTGTACCTTAAAGTGCGCTTTCCGCGTCTTGTATCCGAGAAAACACTTGATAAAATAAATGCAATAATAAAAGAAAGACTCGGACTCGGTGCGGTTAAAACGATGCCGGTCTTTTCTTCGTCGCTTTTTTCGGAGAAATATTCGGGTGAGATAAGCGAGTGGGCAAAGAGAAACGTGCCCATGGCAAACGGCTTTTTTGCCGACTGCAAATATAATTTCTCCGACGGAAAAACGGAAATCGAGCTTATGCACGGCGGCAAACAGATTCTCGAAGATGTCGGCGCGCAAAATCTCATATCAAAAATGCTCAGGGAGCGTTTCGGAGTAACGCAGGATATTTCTTTCACTCAGAGCGACGGCTACGACGCAGGCGAAGATATTTCCGCGGTGCAGAAAAAAATTGACAGTATGGCGCCCAAAGCATCTCCCGTCAAGAGCGGCTCTTCGCGCAGCTTTGACCCGGTAAAAGAAGACGAACCTCCGCGCGAGCACATCGTAAAGGACGGTATACCGTATTATCTTGAGAGCGTAAAGCCGATTTTCGGCAACGTCATCAGAAGTCAGCCCATAAGGATAGACGAAATCACTCTGCCCGAAGAGGGCGACACGACGCCCGTTACGATTTACGGCGAGGTTTTCGGCATTGAAGTCAAAGACACAAAAAAAGGCAAGGTCAAGGTAGTTACATTTAATATAACCGACAATACAAATTCGTTTTCCGCCGTTATGCTCCCGAAGGTTGAGCACTGCGACGAGCTGCTGTCAAAGCTTAAAGACGGAGCGCACATACTTATGTTCGGCGAAGTCGAATTTGACACGTACCGCGGCGAATACACAATAAAACCGAAGTGCATAAGCACCGTTCAAATGATAGAAAAAGAGGATAATTATCCCGAAAAGCGCGTTGAGCTTCATCTGCATACAAATATGTCGCAGATGGACGGTATGACTCCGCCCTCAAAGCTTGTGGAGCGCGCCATAAAGTGGGGGCACAAGGCAATAGCCATAACCGACCACGGCTGCGTTCAGGGGTACCCCGAGGCGTGTAATGCCGCCGCAGGCAAAATCAAAATCATTTACGGCATTGAGGATTATTTTATAGACGACATCAAAGAGCCGGACAAGACTTACAAAGAGCTTCGTTCATATCACCAGATAATCCTTGTCAAAAATCATGTAGGACTTAAAAATCTCTACAAGCTGATTTCAAAGTCGAATATCGACTACTTCTACAAAAAGCCGAGAATGCCCAAGAGCGAAATAATGAAGCACCGCGAGGGACTGATTATCGGCTCGGCGTGCGAGGCGGGCGAGCTTTACCGCGCCATACTTGAGGAGCGCCCCGAACAGGAGATTATGGAGATAGCGTCGTTTTACGACTATCTCGAAATTCAGCCCGTCGGGAATAACCGCTTTATGATAGACGCCCACTCCGACCCATCGGCGAAAAATCCCGACAAAAACAAGGAATTCGACAAGATAACCTGTATCGAAGATATAGAAAATGTCAACCGCAAGGTTATAGCTGTTGCCGATAAGCTCGGTAAGCCCGTGGTTGCCACCTGCGACGTTCACTTTATAGACCCCGAGGACGCAAAATACCGCGCCATTCTTATGGCGGCGCAGGGCTTTACCGACGCCGACAAGCAGGCTCCGCTCTATTTCAGAACAACCGAGGAAATGCTCAATGAGTTCTCATACCTCGGCGAGGAGACCGCGCACGAAATAGTCATAGAAAATCCCAACAAGATAGCCGATATGATAGACGTGGTACGCCCGTTCCCGATAGGCACTTTCCAGCCCTCCATAGACGGCGCCGAGGAACAGCTCAGAGACATTTGCTGGACCAAGGCGAAAAAGTGGTATGAATTTGAGGGCAAGGTTCCCGAAATCGTCGAGAGCCGACTTAACCGCGAGCTTGATTCCATAATCAAAAACGGATTTGCCGTACTTTACATAATAGCCCAAAAGCTTGTATGGGATTCCGAGGATCACGGTTACCATGTAGGTTCGAGAGGTTCGGTCGGCTCGTCGTTCGTCGCCTCTATGGCAGGTATTTCGGAGGTAAATCCGCTGCCGCCTCATTACAGGTGCCCGGAGTGCCGTTACTCCGAATTTTACACAAAGGGCGAGTACGGCTCCGGATTTGATATGCCGCCGAAAAAATGTCCGCATTGCGGCGCGCAGATGATAAGGGACGGGCACGAAATACCGTTTGAAACCTTCCTCGGCTTCCACGGCGACAAGGCGCCCGATATCGACCTTAACTTCTCCGGCGAATATCAGGGCAAGGCGCACAGATACACGGAGGAGCTCTTCGGCAAAACGCACGTATTTAAGGCGGGTACAATAGCTTCGGTCGCCGACAAGACCGCCTACGGCTATGTTTTAAAATATCTTGAAGAGAGAAATATTCACGCGAACAAAGCCGAGATAGAGCGTTTGGCGCGCGGCTGTACGGGAGTTAAGAGAACCACGGGTCAGCACCCCGGCGGAATGGTCGTTGTACCTAATGAATACGATGTGTACGACTTTACGCCCATTCAGTACCCTGCCGACGATACCGAGAGCGATATGGAGACAACGCACTTCGACTTCCGCTCGATGCACGATACCATATTGAAGCTTGACGAGCTCGGCCACGATGTTCCAACGCTCGACAAACACCTCGAAGATATGACGGGTATAAATGTAACCGACATAGATATATGCGACCCACAGATTATAAAGCTCTGTACTTCGCCCGAACCGCTCGGCGTAACGCCCGAGGATATAGACTGGAAAACGGGTACTCTGTCTATCCCCGAAATGGGTACTTCGTTCGTCTGCCAGATGCTTTTGGAGGCACAGCCCAAGACCTTTGCCGACCTTTTGCAGATTTCGGGACTTTCACACGGTACGGACGTTTGGAACGGCAACGCACAGGACCTTATAAAGGACGGCATATGCACCATTTCTTCGGTTATCGGAACGCGTGACAGCATTATGATTTACCTTATGCACGCAGGGCTTGACCCGAGCATGGCGTTTAACATAATGGAGAAAACGAGAAAGGGTATAGTAGCGAAAAAAGGCTTCCCCGAGGGTGCCGAAGAAGCCATGCGCGAGCACAACGTGCCGCAGTGGTATATGGATTCGTGCCGCAAGATAAAGTATATGTTCCCTAAAGCCCACGCCGCGGCTTACGTAATTGCCGCGCTGAGGCTCGGCTGGTATAAAATATACAAGCCGCTCGAATACTATACGGCATTTCTCACCGTTCGCGGAGACGGAGTCGACGCTGCGGTGGCAATAAAGGGCAGAGACGCCGTCAAAGAGCGTATGGCGGAAATCGACAATAAAGTAAAAACCAAATCCGCCACCGCCAAAGATAAAGAGCAGTATACCGCTTTGCAGGTGGTAAACGAGATGATGGCAAGGGGCATAGAGCTGCTGCCCGTCGATATATATAAATCCGAGGCGACAAGGTATGTAATAGAGGACGGCAAAATCAGAATGCCGTTCGGTGCGCTGTCGGGCATAGGCGAGAGTGCCGCCATACCGCTTGCCGAGGCGAGAAACGACGGCGAGGGCAAGTTTATATCGATTGACGATTTTGCACGCCGTGCGGGAGCGGGCAAATCCACCATAGAAATGCTCGAAAACGTCGGCGCGTTCGGCGACATTCCGAAAACGGCGCAGTTATCGCTGTTTTAACTCTTCGGTATGACGCGCCCAAAAGGCAAATATGTTATTTTAAAGCAAAATTGCCTTATAAACGTGTGGGCTTTTCGTTCTCTTTTGTTTAATGTTACAAAAACCCGTTTTTTGAACGTTTTTGCATTGACAAAAGCTTTGTCGGTGATATAATGAATGCATAAATGAAAGGCAACGAGGTCTTTTAAAAGATCTCGCTGCCCTTTTTTTATATCTGAAAGGAGAATGAAAAATGGGTTACACAAAAGAAGATGTACTTCGCATCGCAAAAGAAAAAGACGTTAAGTTTATAAGACTTCAGTTCACCGATATTTTCGGTCAGCTTAAAAATGTTGCAATTACCTCAAGTCAGCTCGAAAAAGCTCTCGACAACGAGTGTATGTTCGACGGCTCTTCAATAGAGGGCTTCGTAAGAATCAATGAATCCGATATGTATTTAAGACCGGATTACGATTCGTTCGTTATACTCCCTTGGAAAGACAGAGTGGCGCGCCTTATCTGCGACGTTTATTGCGCGGACGGCACAACCCCGTTCCTCGGCGATCCGAGAAACGTTCTTAAAAAGGTAGTTAAAGAGGCTGCCGATATGGGTTATACATTCAACGTAGGCCCCGAGTGCGAATTCTTCCTCTTCCAGCTCGATGAGGACGGAAATCCCACCACAAAAACAGGCGACGTTGCAGGCTACTTTGATATGGGTCCCGCTGATCAGGGCGAGCAGTGCAGAAGAGACATCTGCCTTGCGCTTGAGAGCATGGGATTTGAAATAGAGGCTTCTCACCACGAGGTTGCCGAGGGTCAGCATGAGATAGACTTCCGTTTTGACGAAGTTCTCAAGACCGCAGACAACGTTATGACCTTTAAACACGTGGTAAAGACTTATGCACGCCGCCACGGTCTGCACGCAACATTTATGCCGAAGCCCGTATTCGGTATAAACGGCTCGGGTATGCACACCAATATGTCGCTTATGAAAGACGGTAAAAATGCTTTCTATGATAAAGACGCAGAGCTCGGACTTTCCGAGACCGCTCTTCACTTCATAGCCGGCGTATTAAAGCACATAAAGGGCATTACCGCCATAGCAAATCCGCTTGTTAACTCTTACAAGAGACTTGTTCCCGGATATGAAGCTCCCGTATATATAGCTTGGTCGGCTTCAAACCGTTCCTCGCTTATCCGTGTTCCCGCAGCTCGCGGAAAGGGCACCAGAATTGAGCTCCGTTCTCCCGACCCGTCATGCAACCCCTATCTTGAAATGGCTCTTTGCCTTGCAGCAGGTCTTGACGGTATCAAAAACAACCTCACTCCTCCGCAGAACACCACAAAGAATATCTTTGAAATGTCCGCAGACGAGCTTGCCGCAGACGGCATAGATTATCTTCCCGGCACTCTTGAGGACGCCATGAAGGAATTTCAGGCAGATCCGTTTATAAAAGAGACGCTCGGCGACCACGTCTATGAAAAGTATGTTGAGGGTAAACTCCGTGAGTGGGATGAGTATCGTACCAGCGTAAGCAACTGGGAAACAAACAGATATTTGACCAAATATTGATAATACCTCATTTTTTCTCCTGCGAAAAGGGAACGGCATTTTGCCGTTCCCTTTTCCATTTTTTTTAACAAGGTGCCGAAATTATATATCCGCAATTTCCTTTGCCGACGCAGAAAAAAACACGGCTTACAAAGGCTGAGCGTTTATAAGGAAGTATTGGTTTCTCGCATAAAAATCCCCTATGCTTTTGTCAAAAAGCCTCGCAAGGCGACAGCCTTGCTTCGTTTCTTGACTTCGGCATAAAAAATTTTTATAGCTATGAAACTGCGTAGCACTTCAAAACGATATTATTTTTGATACAAGAAAAGGCAAACCCATCAGATAAGCCGGGGCTCATCCGATGGGTTTAACGCATTATTGTGCAAAGATGTTGTTTTGAAGCAAAACTGCCTTATAAACACTCAGCCAAAGTCAGCCGTGTTTTATCGCAATTTTTATTCTTCTGTTTTTCTGTAACCCTTTTTCTCAAGGAGAGCGTAAATTCTGTCAGCCGGATTTAAGAGCTTGCTGACAGACATATCGTGGTTGAGGGTATCTATAATGTATGAAAGATATTTCGACATATCAACTTCGCAGAACCATTCACGCTGTAAAAGCTCGGGTGTGCGGTAAACAAGGTTTGTCGTGAATACCTTTGTTATGTTGCCGTCGGCAAAGGATTTGTCAAAGCTTTCGAGTCCCTCGCAGAAGAGACCGAACGCCGAGAAAATGAAGATACGCTTTGCGCCGAGTTCCTTTAATTTTTTGGCAACCTCAAGCATTGATTCGCCGGAGGAAATCATATCGTCAACAACCATTACATCCTTGCCCTCTATGTTTGAGCCGAGGAACTGGTGCTGGAGTATGGGGTTTCTGCCGTTGACAACCCTTGAATAGTCGCGGCGCTTATAGAACATACCGAGGTCAAGACCGAGAACAGTAGAATAGTAAATACAGCGTGACATACCGCCCTCATCGGGAGATACGACCGTCATATGCTCTTTGTCGAGATTCAAATCCTCAACATTGTTTACAAGAGCCTTTATCATCTGGTAAGCGGGCTGTACGTTTTCGAAGCCTTTAAGCGGAATTGCATTCTGAACTCTCGGGTCGTGGGCGTCAAATGTAATGATGTTGTCAACGCCCATATTGTTGCAAAGCTCCTGAAGAGCTATTGCACAGTCAAGAGACTCTCTTGACGAACGCTTGTGCTGCCTGCCCTCATAAAGCATGGGCATAATAACGGTTATTCTGTGAGCCTTGCCGCCTATTGCGGAAATTGCTCTTTTAAGGTTTGCAAAATGCTCGTCCGGGCTCATGGGAATTGTATGGCCGTACATATTGTAGGTTACGCCGTAGTTAAACATATCGCATACAATAAAAATGTCGTAGCCACGAACCGACTCGTGAAGCGAGCCCTTGCCTTCGCCCGAACCGAATCTCGGGAACGATGCCTCAATGATGTAAGTGTCTCTCTCATACCCCGCAAAAGAAAGACTGTTTTTGTGCTCAGACTGTTTCTGAGCGCGCCATTTAACGAGATAACGGTCGATTTTCTGGGCTAATTCTTCGCAGCCGGGAAGCGCGATGATACCGAGCGGACCGTAAGGGATAGTAGTAAATTCCTTTGTGTAATCAGGCATAATTTTCCTCCGTGCAGCACAAAATTTGCGGATAATAACATTATCCGTATACCGATAATATTATTTTACTATATTTTGTGTCATTTTCAAGGGAAAAAAGGCAAAAAACAAAAGATTAGTTAAAAGAGTGGTCTACCGTAATGACGCAGAAATATCTTTCGTCTATTTTGCTTAGTTTTTCCCCGATGAGATTTGTAAGCTCACGGTCGGAAAGCCTGAAATCCGGCGGCGCCATTACATCAAAGATGAGATTTGAGTGCGTGGGGCCTTCAACCACTCTGAAATCGTGTATGGAAAGCACAGGGTCAATGCTCTTGACGGCGGACTCGGTCAAATCGTGTAAACGATTAATATGTATGTCGTTGACCATAATAGGGTCAAGGTGTATGGAAATAAGCAGATTGTATTTTCTATGAATATTTCTCTCGATAAGGTCTATGGTATCATGGATTTTCATAACGTCAACGCTTGATGGGACTTCGGCGTGAGCGGAGGCAAACTGCCTGCCGGGGCCGTAGTCGTGAATTATAAGGTCGTGAACGCCGACTATGTTGGGATATGACAGAATTTCGTCCTCTATCTGCTTTACAAATTCCTTTTTGGGCGGCTGACCGAGCAGAGGTGAGACAGTGTCCTTTACTATGCCGATTCCCGAATAGATGATAAAGCCCGACACAACAAGACCGAACCACCCGTCTACGGGAGCCGAGGAAAATTTTGATATTATCAGTGAAATCAGAGCCGCCGCCGTTGCCGCGGTGTCCGAAAGGCTGTCGGCAACTACGGCTTTATTGGCTGTTGAGTCTATCTTTTTGCCGACCGAATAATTAAAGTATGCGAGCCATAATTTAAACAGTATCGAGACTATCAACACTATCAGCGCGGCGTTGCTGTAAGTTACCGTGTCGGGAGTTCTGATTTTTCCCACCGAGCTTTTCAAAAGCTCAACGCCCATCAAGAGTACGAGGAAAGACACAATCAGCGCGGATATGTATTCTATTCTGCCGTGACCGTACGGGTGCTCTTTGTCGGCAGGCTTTTTTGCCATTTTAAAGCCGACCAAAGTAACGACCGACGAACCTGCGTCGGAGAGGTTGTTTATGGCGTCGGCGGTTATGGAAATACTGCCGGTCAAAGAACCCACCGCAAATTTAGCGACGGTTAATATCACGTTCACCGCAATTCCGACAAGCCCCGAGAGCATACCATATGAGGCGCGCGTCTTTGGGTCGTCGGCGGGCGCGTCTTTCCTTATAAAAAGTTTCATTAAAAGTTCAGTCATTTCTTCTCTTCCACGTTAAAATCTTTTATGCCGAATACAAATATTCTCTCTATTATATCCGCTATATCCTCGGCGCTCTTGCCGGCTTCCGGATGCTGAAGCCAGTAGCGCGCAATGCCTATAAAGCCGGACTCGAAATAAGAATAGAGAAATTCAAATTCGGATATATCGTTTACATTATATGATGCGGTTATGTCGTCGAAACACTTTTTGCGTATAAAGCTGCGGAGCTTCTGAGTGAAGTTTATGTCACCGTTGTCGCCGAGGAGAGCCGAGCAAATATCGCGGTTTTCGTCAAGAAATTTGCACACGTCCGTCAAAAGTTGCTTCGGGCGGCGTGAAATATCGTCTATGGTGTAGTTCATCAGAATAGACTCAAATTCTTGGAACAGCTCGTTCTCTATCTGTTCCACAAGGTCGTATATATCTTTGTAATGCAGATAAAATGTACCGCGGTTTATGTCTACAAGTTCCGAGAGCTCTCTTACGGTTATTTTTTTGATGCTCTTTTGAGCCATAAGCTCGGTGAGCCCCTGTTTTAAAAGCCTTTTAGTCCTGCGTACTCTGCTGTCGACTGCTTTTTCTGCCATTTTATCCAAACGTCCTTTCTCTTGCCTGATTTTAGACAAACAAACATAGTTTGTTTATTGATTTAATAGACAACTGTTATTATAATATAAACAAGTTCATTATTCAACACTTTTTTCAAATTTTTTCGTATAATAGGCGAGTGTTGATAATGAATTTGCATAATAATAAAAAAATAATACGAATTTCATAAAAAACATTACAAATCGGTTAATTTATGGTATACTTCTTCCGTAATTCTTTTTTATGGTAATTATTGCATATTTAAGTTAAAATACAGATATGAGGTGAAGCGTATGGCGGCAGAAATGCTGAAAAAAGTTATGGCAAAAGAAAACGAGACGGCGGAAAACGAAAAAAACGCCGAAATCGAAGCGAACAAAATCATAAAAAAGGCAAATGACGACGCCGAAAAGCTCCTGTCGGAGAAAGAAAAGGAATGTGCCGTGTACGAGGCAGCCGAAATCAAAAAGGCCAAGGATACGGCAGAGGTAATCGTTACCGAGGCGGTAAAAGAAGCCCAAAAATATGCAGACGGGCTCAAAAGGGAGTCCGCCGATAAGCTTTCGGAAGCTGTCGGCATTGTAAAAGATATATTGCTTAAGTGATAAAACATTTTGCAAAGTGAGGTGATGGCTTACGGCAAAATTAAAAATGAAAAAAATCGAGCTTTTGGCGATGCTCGGCGAGAGTAAGGATATTATAGATTACCTGCAGCGAAAGGGCACGGTTCAGGTTGAAAAGTGTGACGCGCCGGAATCTATGTATTACACCGATACCGATTCGAGCGTCTCACAGCTTGAAAGGCTTTTGCAAACCGCAGAGAACGCAAAGGAAATACTTTCATTTTATTCGCCCGAAAAAAAGAAATTGACAGACTCTTTTCTGCCGCGAAAAGAAATAGAACTGTCCGCATTCCGCGAAGAGTCGGAAAAGACGGACGAGGTAATGGCGAAATGTCGGGAAATTATCGATATAAAAAAGGAAATAGCCGATAAAAAGGCCGACATTATCCGCGAGCAGACCGCAAGAGAGGCTTTGGCACCGTGGGAAAAGCTTGATATTCCGCCGAATACAACGGGTACAAAGCACACAGCCGTGTTTGTGGGTTCGCTCCCCGACGAGTGCACCGAAGAAACTCTCAAGGCGGGTTTTGCCTCGGAACTGCCGGATATAACCGCTCTCGAATGCGAGGTGGTATCCTCTTCAAACACGCAGAGCATAATCGTTGTCATCTGCCTGAAAAAGGAGTCCCGGCGCGTATATGATTATCTGCGGAGCCTTAATTTCGTAAGGTCGTCCGGCGGCGAAAACGAAGATACCAAAACGGCAATGGAACGCCACGGAAAAAACATTGAAAGGCTTTCGGCGGATATTGATTCGGACGAAGAAAAAATCATAAAAATGTCGCCGTACCGTGAGGATATAGATTTTCTCATAGACTTCCTCACGATAAGAAAAGACAAGTACGAGGCGTTTAAAAAGATGTCTCTCAGCCGCAATGTTTTCTATTTTGAGGGATATATTCCGGAGCGGTACTGCGAAAAAACGGTAAACGAGCTCGAAGAGAAATTTACCGTCGCCGTAACGGTGAGTGACGTTGCCGAGGACGACGAAAACGAACCGGTGCTTCTCAAAAACAATAATTTTGCCGCGCCGGTTGAAGAGATAACCGAAATGTACGCCCTCCCGGGCAAGCACGATATAGACCCCAACGCCATTATGGCATTTTTCTATTACTGCTTTTTCGGTATGATGTTTTCGGACGCAGGCTACGGTCTTATAATGTTTTTGGCAACGCTGTTTGTTCTGCTCAAATGTAAGCCCGAGGGGCAAAAAAGAAAAACGGTTATGATGTATATGTACTGCGGCATTTCCACAATGTTCTGGGGGATTATGTTCGGAAGCTTTTTCGGAGACATAATCAATGTCGTAAGATACGATTTCATCGGTTTGCCCAAGGTGCGGCTGTATGCGTGGCTCGACCCGCAGGAGCAGCTTATGACCACTATGCTGTGGTGCTTCTTGTTCGGCGTAGTCCATCTGTTTGTGGGCGTCGGCATTAAGGGCTATATGGAGTGGCGCGACGGGCAAAGGTTCTGGGCAGTATGCGATACGCTGTCCGTTTATCTCGCCGTCGGCGGTGCGCTTCCGCTTTGCGCAGGTATGATTATAGATGTTCCTGCTGATATAAAAACGGTCGGCAAATACTGTGCCATAGCGGGCGTAATTATAATAGTTCTCACGGCAGGCAGGGAGTCAAAGTCGTTCTTCGGCAAAATAGGCTCCGGACTTTACGCCGTGTACAACACGATTTCGGGCTATCTCAGCGATATTCTCTCATATGCAAGGCTTTTGGCGCTCGGGCTTGTTACCGGCATAATCGGCAGCGTAGTCAATATGATGGGCGCTCTGCCGAGCAACAAAATCGTGAAAGCGATAGTTCTCGCGGTGGTGTTCGTTTTCGGGCACGCGGTAAACTTCGGTATAAACGTCATTGGCGCTTATGTTCATACAAACCGCTTGCAGTACGTGGAATTCTTCTCGAAATTCTATAACGGCGGCGGCAAGAAATTTACCCCTCTTAAAGCAAATTCCAAAACTTTCAAATTCAAGGAGGAAATTAACAATGGATAATATGGGTTTGGTATTGGCTATCGTCGGAGCGGCGTTAGCGGCACTTCTCAGCGGACTCGGTTCGGCAAGAGGCGTAGGCCTTGTAGGTGAAGCGGCGGCAGGTCTTCTTACAGAGGATTTGTCAAAATTCACTAAGGTGCTTATTCTTCAGATTCTTCCCGGTACACAGGGCCTTTACGGCTTCATTACCGCAATAATGGTTCTTGTTAAAACAAAGCTTCTCTCGGGTTCTCCCGCCGAGCTTACGGTTTCTCAGGGACTTATGCTTCTCGGCGCGTGCCTGCCTATGGCAATAGTCGGTTATTTCTCGGCAATAGCTCAGGCAAGAGTTGCGGCTTCGGGCGTTTCGGTAGTTGCCAAAAAACCCGAGGGACAGAGTAAGGCAATGGTTCTTGCCGCAATGGTTGAGACATACGCTGTTTTGGCTCTTCTTATTTCGATTCTTATGATTTTGAACCTCAACGTCGGTTAAGGGTGAAGCTTTATGACGGGATTAGATAAAATTATTTCAGAGATCGGCTCGGACTCGTCACAGCGCATAAAAGAAATTTCCGATGGGGCAAACAAAAAAGCCGAAGAGATATCCCTTGCCGCCGAAAAAAAGGCCTCCGAGATGAAAGCTCGGAGCGAAGAGAGAACGGCTGCAAAGGTCGCTTCCGTTTTGGCGTCCGCCAAAAGCTCCGCCGAGCTTAAAAAGAAGCAGACGGTTCTCGAGGGAAAAATCGAGGCAATTGAGGACATACTCGGCAGGGCGGTAGATGTCTTAAAAGCGCTCCCCAAAAGAGAGTATTTTGAGATGCTGAAGGAACTTGCCGTTAAAAATGCGCTCTCGGGCGACGGAGTTATACGTTTTTCAAAAGAGGACACCGCAAAGCTGCCGCAGAATTTCATAAGCGGAGTCAATTCCGCACTTTCGGGCAAAGGCAGCGTCTCTCTCGGCGACTCCTGCGATATAGACAGCGGATTTATGCTTGTCTACGGCGATATAGACGTAAACTGCACGTTCGGTTCGCTTGTTTCGGAAAAGCGCGACGAGCTTTTTGACGAGCTTAACAAATTACTTTTTAACTGATATAAAGGAGGGAAGCGTTTAAATGGATAACAACTATCTTTACGCGGTGGCGAATATAAGAGCTAATGAGCTGTCGCTTCTCTCACGTGCCGATATTGACGCGCTCATAGACGCTCCCGATTATAAGACGGCGCTCACGTTGCTTGACGGCAAGGGCTACGACACGTCCTTCGGCAGCGATTATTCCGCTATGCTTGACGGCGAGAGCGAAAAAACGTGGTCACTTATAAAGTCGGTTGCACCGAGTGCCGAGGCTCTCGACATATTCATAATCAAAAACGATTTCCAAAATTTAAAGGCGGCGCTCAAGAGCGAAAAAACCGGCGATGATGCGGGAAAATACCTCGTTTCGCCGTCCGTAATACCGGGGGATCGACTTTTAAAAGCGGTTAAGGAGCGCGATTTCGACTCTTTGCCGGATTTCATTTCCGCTGCTGCGAAAAGGTGCTTTGATGTTATAATCAAAACCGAAAACGGTCAGCTCTGCGACATTGCCGCAGACAGAGCCTGCCTTGAGGCTATGGCAGACCTTGCAAAAAATTCGGATAACGATATTGTTTCGGCATACGGTGACATATTTATAAAATCGGCTGTGCTGAAAACCGCATATCGCGCAATTCTTACCGGTAAAAAGCGCGGCTTCCTTGAAGAGGCGCTTCCCGATATTCCCGAAATAAAAAAGGCGGATTTGATTGTAGCTTCGTTGCAGGGCACAGACGCCTTTTACGGCTTTATTTCGTCGCTCGGTCTTGATTCTTTTGCCGAGGCTCTCAAAAAGAGCCCGTCATCTTTTGAAAAATATTGCGATGACGCCGTTATGGAGAATATGAAAAAAGCCAAATACACGGCTTTCGGGCTCGGTCCGCTTGCCGCATATATTTTTGCGAGAATGACCGAAATAGGCTGTGTCCGCATAATCCTGTCGGCAAAATTCAACGGTACGAGTGAAGAAGTCGTCCGTGAAAGGATGCGTGAACTGTATGTATAAAATAGCCGCAATGGGCGACCGCGACAGTATTTACGGCTTTGCGTCTCTCGGACTTTCGGTATTTCCCGAGGACGATCCGCAAAGCGCTTCGCACAAAATCAAAAAGCTTGCCGAAGAGGGCTACGCCGTTATCTTTATAACCGAGGCTCTCGCGGAGCTTATCGCTCCCGAAATCGAGCGCTTTAAAGACAGCCCTCTCCCCGCCATAATCCCCATTCCCGGCGTCACCGGTAATACGGGTCTCGGTATGAGAGAGGTAAGCGGATTTGTTGAACGAGCCGTCGGTTCCGATATCGTTAATTAAGGGTTTTAGCACGCATCTGAGAAATTTTTTTCGCCCTCTCGCGTACCTTTGTACGCTTCGGGGCAAAAGAAAATTCCCCATCTACGCACCAAAACGCCTTAATTAAAATTCAATGTTAGGGTTTTAGCACGCTACCGAGAAAATCTTTTCGCCCTCTCGCGTACCTTTGTACGCTTCGGGGCAAAAGAAAATCCCACGGCAACGCACATCAAGCCCTTAATTAAAATTCAAGGTTAGGGCTTTGGCACGCTACCGAGAAAATCTTTTCGTTCTCTCGCGTACTTTGTA
>DJOQ01000038.1:60546-61947 GCA_002437245.1 Ruminococcaceae bacterium UBA6434 | reverse complement strand
GACAAGTGAGCTGAGCCATCATCCTACCTCCTTAACCAAGTGCTTTCTTCAGCACGGAAAGGTTGTTCTCCATCACAGAAAGGTAGGTCGTACCGTTTTTCACATCCTGCGAAGTCGTGGACTGCATGGAGTCCATGGTCAGGATCTTCTGATTTTTCTCGGCAGTGTTTTCCACGATGGTCTCGGCGATCTTGTGATCCTTACCTTCGATGGTCAGAACACAGGGCAGCTTCAGCTCGTCCACCTTTTTAGCAAGGAACGAAATCGTTTCAAAGCTGGCTTCGGTTTCGGCAGAGCAGCCCGCAAATGCGGCATAGTAGCTCAAACCGTAATCATCCACCAGATAGCGGAACGGGAAACGGTCGCCGAACAGGACGGTCTTATAGGTCGCAGCGTCCACGGCAGCCTGATAGTCAGCGTCAAGGGCAGACAGCTTGTTCACATACGCATCGGAATTTGCGGCATAGGTGTCCTTGTTATCGGGGTCAAGTTCCTGCAAAGTCTTGGAAATGGCATTTACAAGAACCTCGGCGTTCTTCAAAGATAGCCAAACGTGCTCATCGTACTCCTTTTCCTCATGCTCCAGCATATCTTCCTTGATATCCTCGCCGCTCATATCCATCGGATAGTAGGTAGGCCAGTTATCCATTTCCTGAGAGAGCGCGTCAAAACCGTCATTGCCGAAATAGATGTGGAAATGCTCGGCTTTGCCCGGGCCAATGCCGTGGTCGCTGAACTGAACATATTTCGGTGCATCAGCATCACCACCTGTGGCCTCAAAGAAGTAACGGACGCCTCTGCTGCCGGACGCATAGTCGTAGATCTGATAACCTTTGTATTCATAAGTTGCTTTTGCTGCAACGCCGTTTTTCACAAAGCACATGGTGTTATTTTCGGCGTCAATGGTGATCTGAGAAACATCCGTCTTATAACCGGTCTCGTAGTACGCGCGGTATTCTTCTGCCGTCTTGCTGCCATTTTCCGCCTTGCGCTCCATCACCTCGTCCAGAACGCCGTCTTCCAGGTAGGGATAGACAGACTGCCAATCGCCGTCCCAGTCAGACAAGGTTCTATCCTGCACATCGCTGTCAGCGAAGTTGGAGTATCCGTGATTGTGTCCTTCTTCTGCCTGCATACCAGGCTTTGCTTCTTCGGTTTTAACGGTATCCTTCAGAACGTCCAGCAGGTTGATGACCTTCATATTCTTGTTGGTGGCATTTTTCAGAGCATCGTTCACCCATTCGTCGGACTCGCCGCCCACATAGATAAACAGGTCGCAGTCAGAGATTTTAACAATATCATCAGCGGTGGGCTGATAGCTGTGCAGGTCAACGCCGTTGTCCAGCAGCATCGTGATCTCAGTGTTGTCAGCCTTGTCCCCGAGAATTTCCTTGACCCAGT
>DJOQ01000038.1:0-60473 GCA_002437245.1 Ruminococcaceae bacterium UBA6434 | reverse complement strand
TTCCTTGACCCAGTCATATTCGGGGAAAATGGTGGTAACAATGCTCAGTTTGTCGGTCTTATTCGTATCATTTTGCTTCCCACAGCTGGCAAGAACGCCGACAATCATTAAAAGCGCAAGCAGCATTGCGGTTATCTTTTTCATAGGTTATATTTACCTCCAGATTATGATAAGAGCTTAAAAATAGGTACAAAAATACAAGGGTAACGGCAACACCGCAAGAGCCTATCCGAAAATGGATAGACTTCACCCTTGTAAAAAGTTCTTATATTTTAATCTGAAAGTTTGACCTTGAGAAACACCAGAGTATAGCTTTGTACGTAGTCCGTGCAGACAGAAATACCCCTGCACAGAGTATATGTAAACACAGCAGCAAAGCCTGCGGCGGATACAGCAAGCGAAAGGTTTTTCAAGGCGTTCTGGCAAACATTGATCTGATAGCAGATCGGGCAGTTCTCGCCCACGCAGTCGTGGTCGGCTTCTACCGCAATAAAAAGAGCAGAATAGATCACAACAAACAGGACTGTCATAGCAAGGAACAATGCTGCGATTCTCTTTTTCTTTTCCATTCTGCTCACCACCTTTTATTTTCTGCAATCGGCGCAAACACCGTACAGAATCGTTTCTGTTTTGTCGATCTGAAAGCCCGTGCTTTCCAATGTGCTATGAAGCAGTTGCTCTGCTTCCTTTTCTCCAAGATGAATGCTTTTGCCGCATACCCGGCAGGATAGGTGCAGGCTGTCTTTGCATTCCTCGGCGGCAATGTATTGATAAAAGACTTCCCGCGTTCCTTCCCGAACGCTGCGTTTAAGATTTCCTTCCTCCTCCAAGGCGGAGAGATTGCGATAAACGGCGCTGAGGCTGATGTTGTCTGCCGCCAGTGCGTCGGCGATCTGCCGTGCGGTTATCTGTTCGTCTGTATGCTCTGAAAGATATTCGAGAAGCCGCTTGCGCTGCCGTGTCAGATACTTTGCCATCAGCTGCACCTCCGATTTGCAACTTGTTCGCAGATTATCATACACCTATTTGTCGGGTTTGTCAATATGCGAATTTGTCGCAAATTGAAGTAAAGCTATAGGGCTGCACCATACTTGGTACAGCCCTGTGACTTAGCAAAGAATAATTCGGTGTTTACGTTTTTCGTTGACGCCTTCCGCCTCGGCCATCTGTTTTACCAACCGAGAGAACATTTCTTCCGCCTGACGATCAATGTCAGCAAGGTAGCTATTCAGCTTTCCGCTGGTGAGCAGGGAGGCATACAGTGTCTTGCGGTAGCCTTTGAGATAGCGCCGGTGCCGCTGCCCCCATACACCGATATACCTTTCCTCTTTTTCGGTGGGTAACTCCAAGCAAGGGATGTAGTAATCGCCTTGCAGTTCATACCAAAGTCCGTTCTGCTCATTGCAAATATACTTTTCCATTTTTGTAATCCTCCAATATGATTGATTTTTACCTACAATCCAAACATTCCGGCTGATTACAAAAGCCAAAGGAGGCACTTCCTTACGAAGTGCCTCCCCAGAGGACGTTTTTTGTTACAAAAATAAGTATTCTAATTTACGACTGTTTGCCATCGAAAAGAAATTTTTACCTGCAACTATTATATGGTCATTTACCCTAATATCAAGCTTTTTCAGCGTCATAATAAGAGTTCGCGTCGAATCGATATCGGCGGCTGACGGTGCGGCAACTCCCGACGGATGATTATGCGATATGATTACCGAAGACGAGTTTGTGTTAATCGCTTCGCTTACAAGCTTCCGCATATTAAGGTCGGTATAATCCGGATTGCCGTCAGAAACTTCTACAAACTTTTTCACCTTGCAGTTATTATCGAGACAAACGGCATAGAGTTTTTCCGTATTAGTCCCTATAAAACGCGAAACAAAATATTTACCGGCAGATTCTGCAGAATCAAGAACAATGCTTTCGTTTTTAATTTTATCCTGCTCATAGCGCGAAAATAATTCCGGCATAAGCTTTATCAAAGTAGCTGTATTTTCACCTACACCGACAATATTCATAAGCACATCTTTAGGCGCATCAAACACAGCCGAAAGTGAACCGAATTCATCAAGCAGTCTGTGAGCAATATCATTCGTATCCTTTTGCGGAATTGAATAAAAAAGCAAAAGTTCAAGCACATTGTGATCGGCAAATGACTTTAAGCCTTCGTGTTCAAATCTTTTTCTTACTCTTGCACGATGATTTTCGTGCAAATTACGGCTTGAGTCAGACATTTTTACTTAATCTTTCTGCTGCCGGGTTTGACGAGCGGCAGTTTACCTTCGCGGCAAAGCGGGCAATTATCGGCTTCCCACGAAACAACATCAGCCGAATACACAGCCTTATAGGGAACGCCGAAATCAATTTTTCCGTTGGTTCTGTCTACAATGGAACCGACACCGACAACAACGCCGCCTGCCTCATTAATAAGATTTATAACCTCACGAACCGAACCGCCCGTTGTTACAACATCTTCCACAACGAGAACGCGCTGACCTTTTTCAACAACAAAACCGCGTCTGAGAGCCATCTTACCGTTTTCGTCACGCTCTGTGAAGAAATTTTTGCATCCGAGTGCACGGCTGACTTCATATGCCATTTGTACAGCACCCATTGCAGGACCGATAACAACTTCCACATTGTCCTTTTTGAATTTTTCGGCAAGGTCGGCACAGAGCTCCTCACTGTACTTTGTGTTACAGAAAATCTTTGCACACTGAAGATATTTATTTGAATGTCTGCCGGAAGTCAAAAGGAAATGGCCCTCCTGTAAAACACCGGCTTCTTTTAATACCTCAAGTACTCTTTCTTTAGAAAGCATAATTTACCTCCGAAATGTTTTTTTATATTATAAACCTTTTTTTCGTATTTGAAAAGAGAAACAGGCGCAAAAAATGCACCTGTTTAAGATTTAAATATTCTTTTTAAGTTTTTTCGCCACTTCAGCATATATAAAGTTATAAGTCTTGTAAGCGCAATGTCGTAAATCAAAAATACAACATTGCCGAGAGCCAATAAGAGCCATGCGGCTATAGCGCCGTATTTTTTCATCTCTTCAAACGGCACTTTAAATACATAAGTGACAATCAGAAAAGCCAGTATCATTGAAACATTGAATATTAAAAATTTCAAAATCCAAGACAGCGCCTTACTGAGTTTATTTTCAATCACAGCCTTTATAATCGGATAATACCCGAAAAACATAACGTACATTACAGCGGCTTCTTTATCGGCAACAAGCAGCATTGAGAGGACACCTACCACGAAATAAACGCCAAAAGCCCATTTTTTATTAACTTCAATAACAATTATTACAAGCAAAAGACCGGCAATGGCAGGTATGGCATAGGTAAGTGTCGGTATTATCGACGTCAGAAGCATAAGAACTATTGATAAAGCGGCAATAATACCGCCGATTGCCGTTTTTGTCGAATTTTTATAAGAACTTTTATTCATAGCTCAGCACCACGGTATTAAATCGCCGCCCATACACTCACAGCAACAATCGGCACACATAAGCCCCGAACAAACGTCACAAACGCTGCATCCCGTTCCTCTGTCGTGAGATGTGCGGTAACCGCCAGACGCATTATTATTTAAATTGTTAAAAGCATCTGTATATTCTCTGTTTTGAGGTTCCATACTGCAAGCGGTTGAATAATTCTTGTAAGCTTCGTCAAACCAACCGCGCCTTTGCTGAACCTGACCTTTTAAGAAATACCACTCGGCGTTTCTTATATCTTTCGGGATACCGTCAAGAATTGTCTCAGCATCATCAATTCTGCCGGAGCGAATTTGGGCTCTTACATCGGGATATTGTGAATTATTATTGCCGTTATTCCCACCGTAATAACCGTTGTTTGTATCGGACGAGTTATAAGAAGAGCCGTATGATGCGGTGTTATCTCCGTAGCGCTCAGCCATAATGGCATCATACGCTCTGTCGAGCTCGTCCATTTTTTGTTTTGCAATATCGGAGAGCGGACTGTCGGAATAATTGTCCGACTGATACTTTCTGGATAATGTTCGGTATGCTTCTTTTATTTCATCATTTGAGGCATTTCTGCCGACACCGAGAACTCTGTACGGATCTGTATTCATTTATCTGCTCACCTCTTTATCTTTTTCTGTAATCAGTTTTTGTTGATTCTCAAGGCCGTCAAAAATAATGTTTTCAAGAATTTCCTTATAGCATTTTAAATCGAGCAAATTAAAAGCAAGCGCAGTTTCATTTGCGGTAAGCCGCAACGATTTAATAATTGGTTCACGGTCAAATGCTTCACTTTCAATCTTATATTTCTCAATAAACGGATTATAATTATGACTCTTTAAATCTTTTGCTATATCATCGTATGCGTCGGTAAGATATACCCACCTGCCGAGGCAATAGCCGACTCGCTCGGATATACGCCTTTTTTCCTCATTTTGTATGCCGTAAGTCATTATGGCAGACAATGCTTTTGCGCTTGGATCAGCCGCAAGGTCGGTTGACAAAGATCTTGTATTTTCTATGCGAGACTGCTCTTTCATAGCTTTTTCGATATCATCACATAAATCCGGATAAAGAGCCTTTGCTTTTTTGTATTTTCTTTTCATATACGGTAATGCGAGTCGGCAAAAAGCTCTTTTGAAAAAGCCGCTGTCATTAATACTGTCAAGCAATTTAAAATACGATAAAATTACTGTAACCGACGCAGCAAACTCAAATTCTTTGTCTTGCCCGCATAAATAGCCGCATTTTTTGAGAGGATTAAACGGGCACACCCCTTTTTCATATTTGCAATCCGCAGCGTCGGAAATTGCCACCCTGTACAAATAAAGAAAAGTTGCATCATAGCTTAAAAGGCATCTTGCAATAACGCCGTAATGTTTCCCGAGAGCGCGGCACACCGAGCAATATGCGGCCTTGTAGATTTCATAATCTTTAATCTTGAGTTCAGGCTTATAAATCTTTACATAGCCGAACAAGCGAATCACCTCACAGAAAGCACAGAGGATAAATTCTCCATTATCTTTCCGGCAACTTCCGGTTTGTTCATTGTGTATATGTGTATACCGCTTATGCCGTTAGATATCAAGTCTATTATTTGTTCCGTGGCATATGCTATACCGGCTTGTTTTAAAGCCTCCGGATCATCAATGAATCTGTCCATCATACGTCTGAAGCGCGGCGGAAGCGATGTTTGAGAAAGAGCACATGATCGCTTAATCTGCTTAACATTTATTACCGGCATAACACCTGCAATAACCGGAATATCTATGCCCGCTTTCAAAGCTCTGTAAAGAAAGCTGTACATTACATTGTTATCAAAAAACATTTGTGTAACCAAAAAATCGACGCCGCTGTCAACTTTCATTTTTAAGTTTTCTATGTCTTTCTGCAGACTTTCGGCTTCGGGATGACATTCCGGATAACACGCAGCACCTATGCAAAAATCACCCTTTGCTTTGATAGCTTCAATCAATTCGTATGCATAATGATAATAATCGGGATCATCAGGATCATATCCGTCAGGGAGATCTCCGCGAAGAGCAAGTATATTATGAATACCGGCTGCACCGAGATCATCTATAATTTTATCAAGTTCTTTTTTGGTAGAAGAAGCACATGTAAGGTGGGCAAGTGCAGGAATAGCGAGGTCATTTTGTATATGAGCGGCTATTTTGGGAGTGTTGACCGATGTACCGCCGCCTGCACCGTATGTAACGCTGATAAAGTCGGGTTTATAAACGGCAAGCTTATCAACGGCATCCTCTACCGGTTTATAAGGTGCATTATTTTTTGGCGGAAAAACTTCAAATGACGTGGACAATCCGTTATCTTTAAATGTTTCGGTTATTAACAAAAGGGTCACTCCAAATTTACTTTTATACTTTAATATAATAGCATAGCCAAAAATATTAGACAAGTAAAAACATTGAATTATCAACGAAATTTACACTTTGTTAACAAAATGATGGGCAAAAAAAGAAAAGACTTCGGGTGAAAAAGGCAATCACCCGAAGTAAATTTGCGATAAAAATCAAACATCATTACCGAGATTACAGGTATAGATAAACTCTATTTTGTCTCCGCTTGTAAGCTTATAGCTTTTGCATGAAACATTCGGTAATATGCCGTTAACCTTATACATCCAGCCGCTTTGCTGACCGCAATCAAATTCTGCAAGACCGCCGATGCTTCTCACATATCCGCCTGAGGTAATCTGACAAGAGATACCGTTAGCCTTTAATGTGCTTTTTAACACTTTCATAACAGAATCTCCGTCGTTGAATTCGGCTGTAACAGATTTTAATATTACACCGTCGGACGGAATTGCGTCAGGCAAAGTAATATTATGGCTGCTCGCATAACTCACGGCATTTATGCAGGTTACTGATAATGTATAAGTATTAACCGTGTTGCTTTCAATCGGCTCTGCATAGTTGCCGACGTTATTGTTGTTATCGTTGTTGTTAGTCTTCTTAACAGCGCCGTCATTATTTTTTACGTGCTTCTGTTTGTCTGAATTTTTTTTGACAGAGTGTAATTCACTCACCTGCTCCGAATCAGTACTAAAACTTTTATCGGTGTTTTCGGTTGCGGATTCTGTTTCATACAGATACGTACTTTCTGTGCTGTCAAAAACTGTATTTGAAACAATGTCTTCACGTTTACATGAAGACATTGAAAATACCAATATAAAGACTAAAACAATATCGCAGAGCCTTTTAAGATTACTGCTCTTCATTTTTCTTTTTTGAGGCGATAACGACACCCGAAAGTACTGTTAAAGCGGCAGATGACATCAAAATTATGTTTGAGCTGCCCGTTCTCGGAATGTCAACGGTCTTAACGGTCGTTGCCTCAGCTGTTTCGGTTTTTGTAACCGATGTGTTAACTGTAGTCTTATCGGTGCCGGGTTCCGGAGCGGAAACATGCTCAAAGGTGTAAATGTTGACATCACCGTTTTTAAATCTCTCATAAGAGTTAAGAGCCATAAGCATTTGATAAGAGGAAAGTGTGTTCGGCTGATTGCTGTAGTCAAGCGCCGCGCCTGTAGAAGAATCGACAAACTGAGCCAATGCCGATACAGGGTTGCCATCGGCTTTTGAATATTCGCTGCCCGTAGGGTCAATTCCAAGCATACAAAGTGCTATAATTACCTGTGAGGTGCTCTCACCGCTCTTTGAGTTCCACGCCACATAACCGAAAGATCCGTCATCAAACTGTTGCGTTTTAATATAAGCAAGGGCTTTGTCAACGGAGCTTTTAACTCTTTCATCGGTATCATAGTATTTAGCCAATGCCTGAACGGTCATAGCGGTTGTATCAACGTCTGATGATATTCCGTAACCCGTATCTACGGTGCAATAAGGGAATCCACCGTCGTTTTGCTGACCGGCTATTATCGTTTTAAGCATGGTGTCTAGCATCTCGGCGCTTATATTTTCTTCGGCAAAATTAAGAGCTGTAAGAGGATAAGTAATGCTGCTCATATAGACTTGTGAGGAATAATCAACTGACTTCAGTGCGGAAACGAGGTCTTTTCCGCCGATGTTTTTAGAATCCATTCCATGCGCTTTAACCGAGAGTGTGATTCTTGCCAAATCACTCGGCTTTAATGACGCATAATTTTCTTTAACCGCGTCATTTATGTATTCCGCATATTCCGGATACACATCTTTTTTGCCGCATCGCGAAAGTACAAAAACAGTCCAATCGGCGTCATTGTCAACAACAGAGGTATCAGAAAAATCAAATTGTGTGTTTTCGGGATTTGAAAGATATTTTTCGAGCCCCGACGAAATACCATTTGTGTCCGCAGCGAAAACGGTAACAGTCAATACCGAAACGGCAATAATGACAGATGTTAACGCCGCAAAAAATTTACTTGATTTTCTTTTCATAGACTAAACTCCTTTATAAAAAATTTTATAAATCTCACAGACAAATATTTAATAATTGTCTGTAAAAGTCTTTACAAACGAATCGTTGAGGTTCTGCTTGTATGCTCCGCCGTTTCTGATTATTTCTTTGTAAATCGCCGAGCTTTCATTGACATCTTCGGCTCTTTCATCGAAATCTTCGCTTGCGAGCGCCTTCATAACCGACAGAGCCGTCGGCAATGCGCTGTTCACCGCGCAATTCAAATGCTTAACACCATCAGTATCAATATATGTACCGCAGTCGGAAACAAAAGGAGCGCATACTATCGACAAATCGGCAGCTGTATTTTTTAAAAAGTCAACAGAAATCAGAAAACGCTTTTTAGCATTAACAAATGTGCTTTTGACAAGAATACATACATCTTTTTGCGGCATCTCATCAACCGTTTTCACACCGTATTTTTTAAAAGCCCCAAACGCAGCTGCAGACGGATTAAGCTCTGCAAAGACATTGTCGGTAATACCGAATGCCGCTCTGACCTCTTCCGATGTGACCGACGGACCGAGAACAACCGAAATATTACTTCTGTCTGTCTTTGAAACGACCATTTCAGCCGATTTGAGCATTTCACTTTGGTCGATAAAAGCTTGAGCTTTTAAGTCGTTAAGGGCAAATACAGAGAACTTACCTGCTTTGCAAAGCAGACCCTTATCGCCCGACGGTTTAACTCGAATTACAGTATTTCCGATTTTGTGAATTTCCGTTTTGCAAAGTGCGGAGCAAAGATTACACACGGAATTTACTATTTCTTCCTTAACGGTAAGATTTTTGACACACGGCTGTTTTTCGAGGATTGCGCCTGTCGGGCAAACAGTTGCACACTGGCCGCAAAAAGAACAGTCTGTCTTTTCGAGCGGCAGCCCGAATTCGGGAGAAACAACAGTGTCAAATCCGCGGCCGATAAGACCTAATGCCGTATTGCCCATTGCTTCGTCGCAGACTCTTACACAAAGTCCGCAAAGAATGCACTTGTCAGCATTTCTTATTATAAGCGAAGATTTGTCTTCGTTGTTTCTGCTATGCTTGGCGCCGTTAAATTTTTCGGGCTTAACATCATATGAGTTTGCATACTTTATAAGCTTACAGTCGAAGAAATCACGACAACCGCATTCGAGGCAACGCATTGCCTCGGTTTTCGCCTGTTCCTCGGTAAAGCCCTTTGAGACTTCATTAAAGTTATTTTTTCTCTCATACGGAGGTAAAACATCCGCAGTCCGGCGTTTCGCTTTTTCAAATCCGGCAAAATATTCCGTCGGCAATTCTCTTTCAACTCGGAAAGGCCTTTTGTATTTTATATTTTCGCCGTCTAAAAATCTGTCAATGACTACGGCTGCTTTTTGTGCTTCTCCGATAGCCGAAATTGCAATATCGGCGCCTTTATTTGTAATGTCACCTACTGCAAAAACTCCGTCAAGCGACGTTCTGAATGTTTCATCATCGGCAAATATAGTATTACGTTTTGTTGCATCCAAGCTGTCAAAACCTGTTAAATCCGGATGTTGACCAATAGCCATAACGGCGGAATCAAGATATAACATTTCCGTGTCTCCGACGATCGGTTCAGGCCTGCATCTTCCGCCCGAATCCGGTTCGCCGAGTTTCATCTTTTGCAGATTAACAGCTTTTAGCTTTCCGTTTTCGCCTATAAACTCAATGGGATTATTAAGAAATTTAAACTCAACGCCCTCTTCGGTTGCTTCCGTTATCTCAAGCTCTTCGGCAGGCATTTCATTTCTTGTACGGCGATAAATAACATAAACCTTTTCAGCCCCGAGACGAACTGCGGTGCGGCACGCATCCATCGCGGTATTTCCGCCGCCTATAACGGCAACGGTCTTTCCGATTTTCGGAGCATTTCCGAGCGATACGGCACGCAGGAAATCAATACCACCGAAAACGCCGCTCAATTCTTCTCCGGGAATTCTCATTGAACTGCTCTTCCAGGCACCGGCAGCTATCACTACGGCATCGAAATCGCGTCTTAATTCTTCAAGTTCAATGTCGCGGCCGAGCTTGACACTGTTTTTCAATACAACCCCGAGGGCTTCTATCTGTTTAATTTCTCTGTCAAGAAGCTTTTTCGGAAGTCTGTACTCAGGTATACCGTATCGAAGCATTCCGCCCATTTGCGGCATCATGTCAAACACACTGACGCTGTGCCCCAATCTTCTGAGAAAATAGGCGGCTGTCAGTCCTCCCGGACCGCCGCCGACAACCGCAACACGTTTGCCGGTGTCGGGCTCCGTATCAGGTACAAAAGAGTCATCGCTTGCCATATCCATATCCGAAGCAAATGCTTTAAGTCCTGCTATTGAAATCGGTTCGTCAACAAATCGTCTGCGACAGCTCTTTTCGCACGGATGCGGACAAATTCTGCCTATGGATGACGGCAAAGGAATTTTATCTTTGATAAGTTTAACCGCTTCTTTATATTCGCCGTTTGCAATGAGACCGACATACCCTTGACAGTCCGTATTAGCAGGACAGGCGAGTGTACACGGTGCTTTACAGTCTCCGTCATGATCGGATAAAAGAAGCTCCAAAGCCGTTTTACGGGCACGCATAATTCGCTCACTTTCAGTATGTATAATCATACCGTCATTAAGCTTTGTTGAGCAAGCGCGTAAAAGCTTAGGTATTCCCTCAGCCTCAACAACACAAAGTCCGCAGGCTCCGTATAACTCAACTCTTCCGTCAAAACAGAGATTCGGTATTTCTATGCCGTTGTCGGCGGCAGCCCGCAAAACAGTTGTTCCTTCGGGTACATTTATTTTTTTACCGTCAATAATAACACTGATTTCTTTCATTATAACACCTCTATCGCACCGAAACGACAGTTTTCTTTACATTTACCGCACTTAATGCATTTAAGCGCATCTATTTCGTGCGGATTTTTCACAGTACCGCTGATTGCCGATAAAGGGCAGTTCCTTGCACAAAGTGTACATCCTACGCATTTATTTTTATCGATTTTATAGGTAATCAATGCCGTGCACTCACCTGCAGGGCATTTTTTATCTCTAATATGCGCTTCATACTCATTTTTGAAATATTTGAGCGTCGTTAGCACAGGATTCGGCGCCGTTTGACCGAGGCCGCAAAGCGCTCCGTCCTTAACGGCATAACAAAGCTCTTCAAGTAAATCTATATCTCCCTCCTGCCCTTTACCGTCAGCTATTCGAGTAAGGATTTCAAGCATACGCTTTGTTCCGAGACGGCAATGAACACATTTGCCGCAAGACTCTTTAGCAGTAAAATCGAGGAAAAATTTCGCCATACCGACCATACAGGTACTCTCATCCATAACAACCATTCCGCCGGAACCCATTATAGCCCCAGTAGCGCCGAGAGCTTTATAATCAATAACGGTGTCAAGTAAGCTTTCGGGAATACAGCCTCCCGAGGGGCCTCCCATCTGAACGGCTTTGAATTTTTTATCTGATTTAATACCTCCGCCGATATCAAAGATAACATCGCGCAAAGTTTTTCCCATGGGAATCTCAACAAGACCGCCTTTTTTGATTTTTCCGGTAAGAGCAAACACCTTGGTACCCTTACTGTCGGCAGTACCCATAGAAGAGAAAGCCTTACCGCCGTTTAATATTATCCACGAAACATTTGCAAATGTTTCAACATTATTTATGTTTGACGGCTTATGCCAATAGCCCTCCTGTGCCGGAAACGGAGGCTTGAGGCGCGGCATACCGCGCGACCCTTCGAGAGACTCAATAAGCGCGGTTTCTTCTCCGCAGACAAAAGCTCCGGCTCCTGCCTTGATACGCATTTTACACGAAAAACCGCTGCCTAAAATGTCATCACCGAGATACCCCTTTTCGGTTGCTTGTTTTATAGCTTTTTCGAGTCGTTTTATGGCAAGAGGATATTCTGCCCTTACATAAACAATTGCCTCTTTCGCGCCTATGGCATATGCACCTATAAGCATACCCTCTATCAAATTATGAGGATCGCCCTCGATAACAGCCCTATCCATGAAAGCACCGGGATCGCCCTCATCCGCATTGCAAATTAAATATTTTTCGGAGCCGTCGGAAGAACGGGCGGCATTCCATTTAAACCATGTCGGGAAACCGGCACCGCCGCGACCGGCAAGTCCCGAAATTTTAATTTCCTCAATAACCTGCTCGGGTGTCATTTCGGAAAGGACTTTTCTTATAGCTTTATATCCGTCTGTATTTTCATAATCGCTGATCTTTTCCGGATTTATAATGCCGCAATGTCTCAAAGCAATTCGAGTCTGTTTTTTTAAAAAGAGCTCGTCGTCATCTGATATTTTAAGGTCCTCTACAAGTGACAAATCATCAGAGTTAACGGCCTTTGCTATTCTTTCACAGTCATTTTCCGAAACTTTTACAAGTCGCGTAAGAGCGCCGTTATCGTAAATGTCAACAATGGGTTCCAAAAAGCACATACCTATGCATCCTGTTATGGTAAGTTCGTTACTCTTGCCCAAAGCAGACGCAAGCCTGTCATAGACCTTACCTGCTCCTGCGGCTATTCCGCAGCTGCCTTCTCCAACTACAATTTTCATAAGGCGCACTCCTTATCTCTTAAATCGTTGATTATTTTTTTGGTCTTGTCCGGGGTGAGCAAACCGTATGTTTCACCGTTAATCATCATAACCGGAGAAAGACTGCAGCAACCGAGACACGCAACATTTTTTAGTGAGAACAAACCGTCGTCGGTTGTTTCACCGTCGTGTATTCCGAGAGTTTCTATAATGGTCTTTTCAATCAAATCGGAATTGTTTACATGACACGCAGTGCCCTTACACAACATAATAAGGTATTTGCCGACGGGTTTTAATCTGAACTGAGTATAAAAGGTCGCAACACCCATTATTTTAGCCGGCTTTATTCCCGTTTTATCTGAAATATATTTTATTGCATCAGTCGGCAGATAGCCGTAAACATCCTGTGTTTTTTGTAATATTGTAATAAGGCTGCCGGGAACAGCTGCATATTCATCCAGCACACCGTCAATCAGCGAAAGATTGATTTTATTATTTTCGCAATTACAGGGACTCATTTTTCTTCCTCCAAAGTTAGTTAAACTTAAAAATATAATAATATACATTCACCAAAAATGCAATTTGAAAATATTGCAACTTTTATCGAAAAAACTGTTAACTATCGACACAAAGGCAAAAAGGATGTAAAATATATACAGATATTTCAGAGGTGTATTTTATGACAAAAAATTATTTAACCGAAATGCATTTGCACACAAAAGAAACCAGCAATTGCGGTAAAATGCCTGCGGCGGAAACTGTCGAAAATTATATATCACTCGGATTTAACACGATAGTTGTAACCGACCATTTCAGCACTCACACGTATTTTAAATATGATTACAACAGTCTTGGTTGGCAAGAAAAAGTTGATATTTTTTTGAAGGGATATAACACGGCTAAAGAAGCGGCAAAAGGCAGAATAAACATTTTACTTGGTATGGAGCTTCGATTCGATTCGGAAAGCGACCCAAACGATTATCTTGTTTACGGCATCGACGAGAACTTTTTAAGAGAGCATAAAGATATTTTAGATATGAACATTTCAAGTTTTTCGGCGCTTGCACGAAAAAACGGGTTAATGATATTTCAGGCTCATCCGTTCAGATTCGGAATGAAAATAATAAACGTCAAATATCTTGACGGGATTGAAGTGTGCAACAGAAATATCGAGCATGACTCACACAATGACATTGCGGCTCTTTGGGCGGAAAAATTCGGGCTGAAAAAAACAGCCGGGTCAGACCACCACCAAAAAGGAAATGAGGGACTTGCCGGTATCATAAGTAAGCATGAAATAACTTCAAATAAAGTTCTTTTGGACACTCTCAAAAAACAAGATTATACACTCTATGAAAAACAGCTCTGAGGAATTACCCAGAGCTGTCGTTTATTGTTTTGTCGGCATAACTCCCGCAGGAAGATCGGGCATATTATTATAAACAGGAATAATAAAAGTAAAAGAGTTTGAAAGTTGAGCCATTTTGCTGTACTTATTATAGGTTCTTATTCCCTCGGAGCTTGCAGCCATAATATTTGACATATACTGATGCGAATAGAGACCGCCGTTTGCAATTACATCAAACTTTTGGAAATACAAAGTATTTTGCCCTACGTTGATGTATCCCGTTGCTATGTATTTGGCTCCGCCGAGTATTGCCTTGTATCTGCTGTTCCAAGGTCTCAGGTATTTTTCTTCGGACGAAGGCGTTGAAGCCCATTTAAGCGCGTTAATTACCGGATCGCTGCTTTGATAAGCACCGATATTATAATAGTTATATATGCCTTCGTATCCCGGTTCTTTGCCGCTTACGGAGCGGCTTCCGTTTACTCCGACTTCCTGTATAACCCGCGATACCAAATGATAAGGGCTTACATTATACGATTCGGCAGCGCTCATAAACGCCTGTGCATATGTTACCGTAACATCGGTCTCTAAATTATTTCCGATAGTTTCTCTTGAACCGCCCACAAATTGAAATAAGATCATTGCATCCGCAACATCTATCTCGCCGTCTTCGTTGAGGTCGGCAACAGATTTGCCGTTACCCAAGTCAGAAATACTGCCTGCCGAATACTGAAACAGCATCATTGCATCCGCGATATCGGTTTTACCGTCTGAATTCAAATCACATGAGCCGTTGTCGTAATTTTTCTCTCCGGTACTGATTTTTGTATTATCCATAAATGTGCCTTTAAGCATTGATTCGACACCGGAAAGAGTTTGCGCGTTTTTGTCATATGACAATGTTTCAAATTGAAAAATGTCACTTTCTTTTGTCAGGAAATTACGTGGGTCAAGATAATATGACACAACATCGCTTGATGCCTGGAACCAAGTCTTACCGTCAATCGGAGTCCATGTACCCGTTGACGGATTGTAAGTTTTGTCTGTCACGGATAAATATTTTTTATCGTACGGAGGTACCTGAAGAGCACTTCTGCCGCTTACGTTTTCATTTTCAAGGACCTCATTCCATGAAAGACCGGTGTATAAAAATTTAAAATTCCAATTTGGATGTGCGCTTTTCAGCTTATCTATATAGCTTTTATAAAACTCCGGAACCTCATCCGAAATGCCGCTGTCACTTGTTACGGTAACAAGTCCGGTTGAAACATAACAGTTCTCATAGAACTTACCGTCATAGTTAAATTCAATTTTATACCAATCTTTTTTTGTCGTTCCGTCATCACATTTTACTCTGTCGATAATAATTATCTGAGTATTTGCCGGTAGATTCCTTACCACAATCGAATGGCCGGTCCCGGGACCGCTTCTTATATTAGCCTGACTTTTAATAACCCCGTTTTTGCTTGCGGCAAAAGCAGATACCGATAAGACAGCCAACAAGACAGCTGTCAAAAGTATTGTTTTAAAAATTCTTCGGCTTCTCATAAATTTTCCCTTTGCTGTTTACTAACAATAAAATAACAAAATATGACTGAATAATCAAGTCTTATTTTTGGAAATGATATCATTCAGGTAACAAATTATGCCGTTCGCTATACCGTCGGCTATAACCTCTTGCGAATTGTGATCGCTGAGCACGGCACACTCTGTAGGATTTGAAAAGTAACCGCACTCCACAAGAACCGACGGACATTCCTCGATTCTTGTAACCTTATAAGGAAAGAAACGTTTGCTGCCGTCCGGCTGTATAATTTTTGCCCTCATATCCGGGCGATCTTCATAAATATTTTTCCAGCTCTCCTCAAGTCCACTTAAAATAAGACGGGCAGGCAATTCAGAATTTGCCCTGTAATAATACACTTCAGGACCCGAAAGCGACGAAACGCTTTCGGAAAAATTATTATGTACCGAAACGAACAAATCCGCACCGCTGTAACGAGCCATGGACTGCCTTTTATCAACGGACCAAAAAGTATTGTCGGAACGTGTCAATATTACGTTTATTCCGGCATTTTCCAATTTTTCCCGAACTGAGAGAGTAATATTAAGATTAACGTCCGACTCATATACTCCGTTTACACCGATTGTTCCGCAATCCTTGCCTCCGTGGCCGGCGTCAAGCGCAACAGTCGCATTTGACAGGTTGTCCGGAGCGTCTTTAAAGACAAGCGACAATTTGCCGTCTGCCGTATATGAAGCGGTGTAACCGTAAAACACACCCGGTATTTTAAGATACAGCCGCAATACATAAGTTCCGTTATCACCTTTTAGCCATTCGCCGCGATCGATTATTTTACTGCCGTTAAAATTAAGTTTCCCGACAGCACTGCCGGTATAGTAAAAAGTAAAATCCAAATACGACGCATTAAAAGATTTAACATTATATGCTCGTTCGAGATAACCGGTATAGTATTGCTGATCGGGAAAATCTGCATTAAACGGTACTTTCCAATCTGTTTTGAGCAATAATCCTGTCTGTTTTTTTGTGTTTACGGAGGCAACGCTTATTGAATTTTCGGGCAAAACGAAGCCGTCAACAACATTGCATTCATCTTTTTTTATTATTTTGCCCGAACCGAGAAATGCATATTCTTTATTATCAATAACCTTTTCATCGATATAATAATCAATTGTTCCGTCAGGCAGCGGTGAGCAATGCGGGTCCGATTTATCACTTGTGCTGTCTGCCGGTATAGTTTCGGCGTAAGGCACGTTTATTACACAAATTTTTGCCTGCCCTAACCCGTGATCATCGGTATAAGAAATATTTTTTACAGTATCCCCATTTTCCGCCTGATGAAAAACAGACAAAGATTTCGAACCGTTTGAGTCGACGGCAAACAATGCGATTGCCGCCGTCAACACCATCAAAATTATTATAAGTATTATTCGTTGTTTATTAAAAAGTTCCTTAAAATCTTGCATTTTTACATCCCAAACCAATTTTAATTATTATAACACATTTTTTATGTTTTGGTATTCCTTTTCGGCAATTTCCGACTTATTTTCCGCAAATAAAAAAGAATATGAATACACGGCAAAACCGCAGTAATTATTCTTTTTTCTTGAATACCTTATTTCTTCGGAACATATATTGCCGTTTTCGCACCATTCATTTTTTCCGTTCCCCGCATTGTCGTCCGTTTTTCCGCTTTTATAATATGCCAGACCTACGCACAGCATAACATTACCGCTTTTCACCGCCTCCGACCATTGGTTTAACATGTTTAAAAACGGTTTACTGCTGTTTTTAAATCCATAATAAAGCTGCGGCATAATAATGTCTGCATATCCCCCTTGCGAACACCACTTTAAAACATCCGCGTACAGCATTGAATAATTTTTTTCTATGTCCCCTGCAGGACTTATCACCACTTTCACGTCTTGCTTTATTGACTTAACGGCGGAATACAGCCCGCTTATAAAAGAATTAACATTTTCTCTGCGCCAATCGTTAAGTGACAACCATCCCCCTTCATTGCGATAATTTGTATATAAATCAACATCCATCCCTTCATCGACGGTCGGGTAAAAATAATCATCCATATGTATAGCCGATATATTGTAATTTCTCACTATTTCGCGAACGCCGTCAATGATTATCTTCTGTGCTCTTTTTGATGATGGATTATAATAAATCCCGCTGCCTGTTATTATCAGATCGTCCGTCAAAGGATTATCTGTGTACCATTGCTTAGCCGGATTAGATTCGCTTAAATCGTCAAAATTATCTTTATAGCTCACACGGTACGGATTTATCCACGCCTCAATTTTCAATCCGTATTTTTCAGCTTCATTTGTAGCTATAAGGAACGGATCATAACCCGGGTTCTTTCCCTGCTCGCCTGTTATATATGATGACCAAGGAAAAATTTCGGAGGCGCAGAAGCTGTCGGAAAACGGTCTGACCTGAAAAATAACTGTATTAAGTCCGAATGCTTTGATATTCTCAAACATTGAATCGATCTTATTTTTAAAGTCTTCGGCAGTCCCTCCCCCGACTGATTTCATAGACAATTCATTGTAGTTTATCCACACGCCGCGATATTCATCAGTGATAATATCATCGGCATTAAAACTGTTGTCATTACCACTGTCAAATGATGTGGCTTCGGGCTCGGCAAGATTTATGTTCTTCGGGCTGCAAGACGAGAGAAGCAGCAAAGCAAACAGAATTACAGTAAATTTTTTAAACATTCAAAGCCTTCCTTTTCGCATTGACAAGCAAATGATTAAATTATATTATAGTAGCGGTGATATTATGGACGCTTGGAAATACATACTTGTATACTACATTTCTATTTCAATCCCGTCGGTAATTATAACCGTCTATGACAAAATAGCCGCAATAAAAAAAGCTGTAAGAATCCCCGAAAAAACTCTTATGGCTTTTGCCTCTCTCGGAGGCGCCGCAGCAATGTATGTAACTATGAAGGCAATAAGGCATAAAACTCTTCACAAAAAATTTATGATAGGTTTACCGATTATAATAATTGTGCATACATTGATTATAGGCCTTTCGTATTGCTTTTTAACAACAAAATAATAAAGATTAGGTAAAAACCAAGTTCAATTCCGCTTAAATTTTTTCGTTTTTCTTCAACCGCGAGCGGGCTTAAAATAGGTAAACAAAACATTCTTTCAGATAACAAAAGACAGCACAGAGAGTAAAAATACTCTTTGAGCTGTCTTTTTTGAATAATATTTTGCTGTAAGCCGTCTTTTTAAAACAACAGACAAGGTTACTTAAATTATCGGTCCTCTCTGAAATATGAAAGTCCGAGAGAAGCCGGTCCTTGGTTTTCTTTCTTATCTCTTACACTTACAAGGATAAGAACAACTATGGTGACTACATAAGGGATCATCTTGTAAAGCTCCTGTGTGCGGAGTGCGCCCGGAACATAAAGATAAACAATATAGAGTCCGCCGAACACTATAGAACCGAGTATGCTGAGATTCGGACGCCAAATAGCAAATATAACAAGCGCAATTGCAAGCCAACCCCTGTCGCCGAAGCCGTCATTCGACCAAACGCCGTTGGCGTAATCCATTACATAATAGAGTCCGCCGAAGCCCGCAATAACACTTCCTATGCATGTAGAAAGATATTTGGCTCTGTTTACGTTTATTCCTGCAGCATCGGCTGTCGCGGGATTTTCGCCTACCGCACGAAGATTTAATCCGTGGCGGGTATGATTTAGGAAATAAGAACAGATAATTGCGATTATTACAGCTGCATATGCCAAAAATCCGTATGACAAAAACAGCTTACCGAACCAACCAGTAGTTTCGGCTCCGGGTAAAGTGGTTCTGAAGAAATTGCTTGTTGTTGTAAGTGCCACCGACGGTACATCGGCACCGGTGAGCTTTATGAGAGAGCCGCCGAAGAAATTACCGAAACCGGTTCCGAAAGTCGTCAGCGCAAGACCCGTTACATTCTGATTAGCCCGCAAAGTAACTGTGAGGAAACAATAAATCAAGCCTGCGAGTAAAGAGCCCAAAGCGCAGCACAAAAGCGGAATCATAACCGCAAGGAAACCGACTGCATCGGACGGAGATGAGAGGGAATTTTCATAAAGAAACGCACCTATAACACCGCTCATGCCGCCGATATACATTACGCCGGGGATTCCGAGGTTAAGGTTGCCGGACTTTTCTGTCATTATTTCGCCCGTCGAACCAAAAAGAAGCGGTATGCCCTGCATTATGGCTCTATGGAGAAAAGTAATCAATGAAAACATTTTACTTTACCTCCTTTTTAGATTTTCTGAACTTCAGCTCATAGTTGATAAAGAATTCACTGCCTATGATGAAGAAAAGAATTATACCGGTTATAATATCCGAAAATGATTCGTTGAGATTAAACACCATCGAAATCTGACTTGCACCCGCATCAAGGAAAACAAGCAGGAAAGATGTCAAAATCATATATATCGGGTTGAATTTGGCAAGCCAGGATACCATTATTGCGGTAAATCCTCTACCGTCTGCCGTTGTAGATGAAATGGTATGATCGGTTCCACCCACAAGTAAGAATCCTGCTATACCGCAAATTGCACCCGAAAGGAACAAGGTTCTCATAATAACTTTTTTAACATTGATGCCTATGTATCTCGCCGTATTTTCAGATTCGCCTACGACCGAAATCTCATAGCCGTGTTTACTGTACTTGAGATATACATACATAGCTATCGTTATTACCAAAACGATTATAATATTAAGAAGATAATCATATTTTCCGATAGTCGGAAGCCAGCCGTCCATTGTATTGCTGTTAATAACACCTATCTTGCCCGAACCCTTGGGATTTTCCCAATACATACAGAAATACGAAACAATTTGAATCGCAACATAGTTCATCATTAATGTAAATAATGTTTCGTTTGTATTAAATCTTGCTTTGAATATTGCAGGAATCAATGCCCAAACGGCGCCTGCAATAACGCTTGCAACAAGCATTATAACAATCAAAAGTGCGTTGGGGACTTTGCCGCCGAGCAAAATCATACATGCAGCAGTAGCAAGACCTCCGATAAGCACTTGTCCCTCACCGCCGATATTCCAAAAGCGCATTTTAAATGCCGGCGTGATAGCGAGCGAAACACACAGAAGCATTGCAAGGCTCTGCAGTAGTTTCCAAATTTTTCTCTCGGTTCCGAATGCGCCCTCAAACATTGTTTTGTAAACGCTTATCGGATTTTCACCGGTTAAAAGCATAGTAACTACAGCACATACTATAAGAGCGGCAACAATGGAGCCGAGACGTATAGCCCAAGATTTATATTTAGGAACATTGCCTCTTTTTGCAACATGGAAAAGAGGCTCACGGACCTTTTTATTACTCATGCTTTGCCCTCCCTGTCGGTATTTTTTGTCATAAGAATACCGATTTCATCTTTTTTAGCGGTTCTGCCGTCAACTATGCCGGTTATTTTTCCGCTGTTCATAACCATTATTCTGTCGCAGAGCTCAATAAGAACATCGAGGTCCTCACCGACAAATATAACGGACGTTCCGTGTTCCTTTTGCTTATTGAGAAGATCATAGATCAGGTATGATGAGTTTACATCAAGTCCGCGAACGGGATATGCAACCATCAAAACAGTCGGATTTGACGCTATCTCTCTACCAACAAGAACCTTTTGAACGTTACCGCCTGAAAGGCGGCGAACAGGGGTTTCTGCACTCGGGGTAACTACTTCCAGATCTTTAATAATTGTATTTGCGAGATCTTTAGGCGCCTTTCTCTCAAGAAAAGCCGTGTGACCGCCCTTATAAGACCTCAGCATCATATTATCGACAATATCCATATTGCCGACAAGACCCATTCCGAGCCTATCCTCTGGAACAAATGAAAGAGCGACGCCGAGTTTTCTGATTTCTTTCGGAGATTTGCCTACAAGCTGGCTCTCCTCGCCGTCTTTGGACTTGTATAAAATACTCGAACCCTTTACAGTCTGCTGCAAACCGGCTATTGACTCAAGTAATTCTTTTTGTCCGCAGCCGGAAATACCTGCAATACCGAGGATTTCACCGCTGTTGGCGGTAAAATTGACATTGTCAAGAACAAGCTTGCCCTCATGGTTTTTAACGGAAAGATTCTTAACATCAATACGAAGTTCGGGGTTTTTAGGCTCAGTTCTCTTTATGTTGAGGCTTACTTTTTCGCCCATCATCATTTCCGTTAGAGACTGTTCCGTAGCGTCCTTTGTCTCAACCGTGCCGACATACATACCCTTTCTGAGAATAGTGACTCTATCGGAGATTTCAAGCACTTCGTGCAGTTTGTGTGTAATTATTATAATCGACTTGTTATCCTCACGCATTTTTCTGAGAACGTCGAACAATTTTTCGGTTTCCTGCGGCGTCAAAACAGCGGTGGGCTCATCGAGAATAAGTATGTCGGCACCTCTGTAAAGCACCTTGATTATTTCTACCGTCTGCTTTTCCGAAACAGACATTTCATAAATTTTCTTACTGAAATCAATGACGAAGCCGTACTTGTCACATATTGCTTTAACTCTCTTTTCGGCTTCTTTCAAATTATACTTTTTGCCGTCGTTTACGCCCAAAACAATATTTTGGACAGCGTTAAAAACATCAACAAGCTTAAAATGCTGATGTATCATACCGATTTTTAAATCAAAAGCATCTTTCGGAGATTTAATAACGACCTCTTTGCCGCCCACATAAATCTCGCCGGAATCCGGAAAATATATTCCCGAAACCATATTCATAAGTGTTGTCTTACCGGAGCCGTTTTCTCCGAGTATTGATAATATTTCGCCGTTTTTTACTTGTAAGTCAACATCTTTATTAGCAATTGTACTGCCGAATGTCTTAGTTATCCCTTTTAACTCCAGAGCAAAAGGAGCAGCCATAAAAATCCACACAGCCTTTCTCACGCAAATTTAGAATTCAAAACCATGCTCTTTTGAGAATAAGGTCCTGTAAAAATAATCGAAAACAGTTGAAAAACTATTTCCCAATAAATAACTATACCGTGGTCGATTTTCATCGACCACGGATATAGTATAAAATCTGTGTATTCAGCCTTAGAACTGTGTATCAAGAAGAGTGATACCGTCTATCTGTACATCGAAGTAAGGAGCAGAACGCTTTTCTGATTCATGGAAGTAACCATCCGAAACGACCTCGGTGTCACCTGCGTTATCAGCATCGGAGTTAACGTCAGCCAAGTAACCTGTAAGGTGACCGTCGGCATCAACAGTAGCATTCTTATTTTTGCTGTCTGATACGGTTACAGTAAATGTAGAAGTATCAAATACATGAAGTTTACCGCTTTCAAGTTCAGCCTTAACTTCATCAATCTTTGCTTGAGTGCCTTCAGCAGCCGCCTGAGTATTTATATCGGTAAGTACAACAGAACCTGTGCTGAGTGTGCCGGTCCAATCGGTGTCAATAGCTTTACCGTTTTTAACGCAATCGATAGCATACTCAAGATAAGGAGCCCAGTCTATTCTTGAAGATACAATGAATGTGTTGGGACAAGCAGAAACAGTAGAACCGTTATAAGAAACATTGGGAACGCCTGCAGCTTCGCAAGCAGTCGGGGCACCCATTGAGTCAGCATGCTGGCTGATAAGTACGCAACCATTGTTTATAAGCTTCTGAGCAGCTTCTTTTTCAGCTGTCTCATCATACCAAGAACCTGTAAAGGTAACTTCCATGGTAACTGACGGACAAACGCTCTTAGCGCCGAGATAGAAAGAAGTATAACCGGAAATAACTTCTGCGTAAGTATAAGCACCGACATAACCCATCTTTGCTTTGTCGGCTGTAATCTTACCGGAAGAAATCATTTCGTTAAGCTTCATGCCGGCAGCAACACCTGCAAGATATCTGCCTTCATATATTGAAGCAAAAGCGTTATGATAATTTGAAAGGCCTTCGGTATGAGCTTTGGTTCCTGTCGCATGCAAGAACTGAACATCCGGGAACTTTTTAGCCGCCTGAATTATATAAGACTCGTGACCGAAGCTGTCTGCAAAGATGATGTTGCATCCTTCGTCAACAAGCTCGGCTGCTGCATCGTAGCATGCCTGTGTTTCGCTGATGTTGGTCTTCTTAAGAATCTCAACGCCGGCTTTTTTGCAAGCCTCTTCAGCTGCATTAATAAAGTTCTTGTCATAAGTTGAGTTTTCGTCATGCAGGAATATAAAGCCTACTTTGACATTTGCTGCTTTGCCGGTTGTGTTTGTGTCACTGTCGGTTTTGCCGCATGCAGCAAAACAAAGGACGATCATAGCAACTGACAAAAGAATGCTGAGAACCTTTTTCATTTGTGTTTCCTCCAGTTTTTTGACATAATATTATGAACAGAAGCTCTCCCCCTGTGTCATACAAACAAATAAAAGATCACTGTTTCTTAAATACAATGCTTCCGCTGTCCGCATCCATGCTCTCAATAATCGCAAGAGACTCGACACGAACGCCTTTTTGTCTGATAAGCTCGCCGCCGCGCTGAAAGCCTTTTTCAACCGCAATGCCGACGCCCTCAACGGTAGCACCCGCCTTTTGCGCTATATCCAAAAGTCCGTTTAACGCGCACCCGTTGGCAAGGAAGTCATCAATGATAAGAACGTGATCTTCTGAAGAAAGATATTTTTTTGAAAGAATTACATCATATACTCTTTTATGGGTAAATGACTCAATTTTAGTAGAATAAACTTCACCGTCAATATTAACGGTCTGTGATTTTTTTGCAAAAACCACAGGGACATTGTCGAAATACTGTGCTGCGATACAGGCTATACCTATACCGGAGGCTTCAATAGTGAGTATTTTGTTTATAGGGGCATCGCTGAAAAGACGCTTAAATTCCTTACCAATATCGTTAAACAGCGAAATGTCCATCTGATGATTTAAAAACGAATCCACCTTGAGTACATTGCCGGGCTTAACAATACCGTCTTTTATAATTCTGTCTTCAAGCAGTTTCAAAAAAATCGCCCCACGTAAAAATATGTTAATATTATACATTAACTTTACAAACATTTCAACTAAAACTCGAGAAAACTGTAAATCTGTCTGAATTTATCATTTTATGTTCACAAATTGCGTTCTTTTAGGTATAATGACTAATACAAAAACAACGGAGGTAAGAAATGGTCACAGATCTGACTAAGGGAAATCCTGAAAAAACACTTTGGAAATTTACGTTGCCAATGATAATCAGCGTTATGTTTCAGCAGCTTTACAGTACTGTTGACAGCATAGTTGCCGGGCAATTTGCAGGCGTAAATGCGCTTGCCGCTGTCGGAGCATCATATCCCGTAACAATGATTTTTATCGCAATAGCAAACGGTTCCAACATCGGATGCTCTGTTGTTATCTCACAGCTGTTCGGCGGCAAACGCATTACTCATATGAAAACGGCTGTCAATACATCTATTATCTCTTCTTTTGTTTTGTCTCTTATACTGACCACTGTAGGTCTGTCCTCTTCAAAGACACTTTTAAAAGCCATGGGTACACCTGACAACATTATGGCGGATTCCGTAACTTATCTCAATATTTATGCGGCGGGTATGGCGTTTCTGTTCATATACAATATAAGTACAGCTGTTTTTACGGCTCTCGGTGATTCAAAAACACCCTTATACTTTTTGATTTTTTCGTCGCTGACAAACATAGTTCTTGATTTAATATTTGCCGGTCCTATGGAAATGGGCGTTGCCGGAGTTGCCTGGGCAACTTTTATTGCACAAGGCGTTTCCGGCATCTTAGCTTTTATCGCACTACTCAGAAAAATACATAATATTAAAAGTGAAAAGCCTCAAATATTTTCCGGAAAAATGCTGCTCAGAATAACAAAAGTTGCCGTGCCGAGCATCTTACAACAAAGCTTTGTTTCGGTAGGCAACGTATTTATACAAGGTCTTATCAACAGTTTCGGCGCCGCTGTTGTAGCCGGTTTCGCAGCTGCCATGAAGCTTAACACATTTACAATAACCACGCTTGTCACATTAAGCAACGGTATTTCAAGCTACACAGCGCAAAATATCGGTGCACATAATACCGACAGAGTCAAAAAAGGATTCGGTTCGGGACTGAAAATTGCACTGCTGGTTGCACTTCCGTTTTTTATAGCATTTTTCTTTTTCCCAAAGTATATGATGATGATATTTGTTTCACATGATAATACTGATGTTATAACAGCCGGCGTTCAATTTTTAAAAATCGTATCACCATTCTATTTTTTAGCGACAGTTAAAATAATTGTTGACGGAATTTTGCGTGGCTCGGGAGCTATGCTCAGTTTTATGGTTTCAACATTTACAGACCTTATACTCCGCGTAATTTTTGCCTTCATTCTCACACCTCACATAGGGCAGCTCGGAATTTGGTGGTCCTGGCCGATAGGCTGGATAGTTGCAAGCTTGGCTTCGCTTACTCTGTATCTCTCCGGTGTATGGAAAAAAGCAAAAGTATAGTTTAATCATCATTGCAAAAAAGGCCGCCCGGTTAGCTGAAATCGAGCGGTCTTTTTTGTTTATCGTTTTTATGATATTTTCATACCGAGTCTTAATTTATCGCTTATCATGGCGATAAATTCGGAATTTGTGGGCTTTCCGCGAGAGTTCTGTATTGTGTATCCGAAGTATGAACTCAAAACATCAACGTCTCCCCTGTCCCACGCAACTTCTATTGCATGACGAATGGCACGCTCAACTCTCGAAGAAGTTGTTGAAAAAGTTTTGGCAACAGTAGGATATAAAACCTTTGTTACGGAATTCATCATTTCGCTATCATTTATCGACAGAATAATCGCCTCACGTAAATACTGATAACCTTTTATGTGCGCAGGAACACCGATTTGATGCATAATATCGCTTACAACAACTTCCAAATCGGCTGAACTGTCGGCAGGATGAAGTTTACCGAGCTTTGAATTATCACGCCAACCTGTCATCTGCGTTATTCTTTCAGCCATCATATTCATATCAAACGGCTTTAAGAAATAATAATCCGCACCTGCCGACAATACTTCCTGCTCAAATCTTTGATTGTCAACACTTGACATAACCATCATCAAAGGTTTCTTTTCAAGCTTCATCTTAGGCATTTCTTTCAGCACACCTAAAGCGTCAATGGCTGTCATAAACGCATCCATAACGACAACGTCGGGTTTTTCTGTCTCGGTTTTATGTAAAACCTCGGCGCCGTTTTTCGGCACCATTTTCACATCACAACCGTAAGAACGCAGAACTCCCGCACAAGTCTGCCCAAAATCATTGCCCTCTGACACCATCATCACTTTTAAACCGCTTTTCATTTTTGTATACCTCCAAATTTTTTATTTCTGACATATTTTACCATATTAGTTATATCTTGACAAGAGCTTTTTAATAAATAATTTAAATTTTTTTCAAATTAATTGTGTAATCGCCATAACAACTTAAAAAGTGCGACAAAACCGACTATTATGTTTCATATACAGTTATAATGCCATTAAAAACGCCGGAACGACAAATGACGTTCCGGCGCCTTATCAGGATGCTTTTTCAAGCTGTTTCTCAGCCTTTAAAGTTTCGGATACTTTAAGCATATTATCGGCAAAAACAGCATATCCGCGAAGCGGATCATTCACAAATACATGCGTTACGGCGCCGACGAGCATACCGTCTTGAATGATGGGGCTGCCGCTCATTCCTTGAATTATGCCGCCTGTTTTTTCGATTAGAGAACTGTCGGTTATTTCAATTATCATATTTTTAGACGAGCTGCTGTCATTATTACATATTCGTACAATTCTCGCATCGTAGCATTGCGGACCGTTTTCGTCAACCGTGGAAATAATTTTAGCCGGACCTGTTTTAACTTCCTGCTTTGTTGCTATGGGCACAGAGTCGCTTGTCGGAGAGATATTTTTCAAATATCCGTATACGCCGCAGGTCGTATTCAAGGAAAGCGTTCCTATATCCGTATCCTGAAATACGCCGCAGAGTTCTCCGGTTGACCCGCAAGAGCCTTTATAGCATCCGGTTATTTTTGTTTTGACAGCATCTCCGTCGGCAAGCGGCATAATTATACCTGTGTCAACATCACATACTGCATGACCGAGTCCTGCAAACACCCCGCTGTTTGAATCAACGAATGTTATTGTGCCGAAACCAGCCATACTGTCTCTTACCCATATACCGGCTTTATAACAATTATCATTTTTCGAAAGTGCAGGCGTCAATTTTAAATTCAAAACTTTTTTTCCGCGTTTAACCGAAAGTTTCATTTCGCTGCCGCTATCTTCTTGTACCGCTTTTTCTATTTCTGCGGAAGAATTTACATCTTCTCCGTTCACTGACAATATTATATCACCGGAATTCAGTCCTGCCGTTTTTGCGGGATTTGATATTCCATCTTCGGTATAAACATCATCCGAACCGACAACCACAACGCCTTTTGTAAACATTCGTATACCGAAAACATCACCCGACGGAATTACATATTTTCTCTCAGAAACAATAACATCGGCGGTTTTTACCGGAATAACCTTCAGAGCGGAAATATCCACAGTGTATTCACCAAGCACAGTGCCCTTTGCCGCATTCTCGGAATTAACTGAAACCGAACCGTCGCCGCTTGATATCCGATACGAAAATATCTCGTTGAATTTCAGCTTTTCGTCACTTACCAGGTGAATACTATCCGGAATACTTTTTATGCCGTAAATTACAAATGCAAATATAACAGAGGCTGCTAACAATCCGAAAGTGCTGAGAAATTTAAAAAATTTTTTCATCCTACACCTCCGTATATGCAGTGATCACTGCATTTATAATTTTGACCTTTTCGCGGATTTTATGTTATGAAAAAATAAGGCTTTACGGTTAATTTACACGGAAATATTATTTCCGAATAAACCGTAAAGCCTGCATAAAATATATTTATTTTTTTAATGAACAAATAATTTTTGAAACCGTTTCTTCCGGGGAAAGATCCGCGGTATCTACGGTGATATCGGCATATTTTTTATAAAGAGGAAGTCTCTCATAAAAAATATCGTCGATTGTTTGGTCTTTTGACGCCGCAACGCCTCGTGTTTTAATATTATTGAGCCTTGCCTTAACATTCTCAAGCGGAACATCAATAAAGACAATTACAGAATTTCGTTTGAGCTTTTTCATGGCTTCATCACGAAAAACGGCGCTGCCGCCCGTCGCTATTACGCTGTTTTCGCACTTAAGCGACAGTATTGCATCCCTTTCTTTGTCAAGGAAGCACTGAAGACCTTTTTCGTTTATTATATCCTGCAAAAGAGCCTTTTCACGCTGTTGTATAACAAGATCCGTATCCACAAAGCCCACGCCGAGCGTTTTTGCGAGAATAACACCGACGGTGCTTTTTCCCGAAGCCGGCATACCGATAAGAACAATATTTTTCATCAGATGGAAATTTCGTGAGCCATCTTGTAAAGGTCAAGATCAATCGACTTTTTCATATTGAGAGCCTCAAATATGTCAAAATCAACAATTTCATCCTTTTGCATAGCTACGACACGGTTACCGATACCTTGTTTTAAAAGTTCAACCGCTTTATAGCCCATCTGGCTTGCGACAACTCTGTCGCGAACTGTCGGCGAACCGCCGCGCTGTACATGGCCCAAAACCGTTGCACGGGACTCTACACCCATTTCCGCCTCAATCTTTTTGGCCATTTCAGCTACACCGCCGACACCCTCGGCAACAATTATTATGAAATGTCTTTTTCCGGTCTTTTGAGTTTTCTTCATTCTGTCAATAACGTCGCGCTCGAAATCAAAATCGACTTCCGGAATAAGAATTGTGGTAGCACCGCAAGCAATACCGGCATTAAGAGCTATATATCCGGCGCGTCTGCCCATAACCTCAACAACCGAGCAACGATCGTGAGACTCGGTTGTATCACGAAGTCGGTCAACCATTTCCATAGCCGTATTCATTGCGGTATCATAACCTATTGTATAATCACAGCACGCAATATCATTGTCAATCGTACCGGGAATACCTACACAAGGTACGCCTCTGAGTGAAAGGTCACGGGCACCGCGGAAAGATCCGTCGCCGCCGATAACAACTACACCTTCCATATTATGTTCTTTACATACTTCAATGGCCTTTTTCATACCGTCTTCGGTTTTGAATTCGGGGCTTCTTGCCGAGTAAAGAATTGTACCGCCGCGATTGATTATATTGGAAACACTGCGAAGATTCATTTCGTACATATCACCATACATAAGGCCGTTCCAGCCTCTTCTGATGCCCATTACACGAAAGCCGTTTTCACAACCCGATCTTACAACGGCTCTGATTGCGGCATTCATACCGGGGGCATCTCCGCCGCTTGTCAATACGCCAATCGTTTTCATTTAAAATCACCTCAAATATATACATTCAAATCATTATGATACACTAAAGAAAAATATTGTCAAGCAATTTTAACATTTTTCTTATATTTGTATAACAACATTTTTTTCGCCGTTAATTCTTTTAAGTTCCGAAATCATCGGTTCATTCGGAGTTGTCGGAAAATGCTGCCTTTCATAGCTTTTTGTATCCTCAAAATAGTAGTATACAGGTAGCATACCCTCAAAGATAGTAATAAGATTTGTACTTTTTTTAACTTCCTCACAGTTTTTTGTGCGAAATCTTACAAAAAGGCCCTTTCTTACCGATTTTTTCGGCTTATCGGAATTTTGAGAAACTGTGTCGGCGGCAGCAATAGTGTTTTCATCCGGAGGTAAAGAGACGCTGTCCATAACTATTTTCGGCTCTTCGTCCTCTCTCAGAGACAGTCTGCCGCTCAGCAGTACAACGCTGCCGACATTCAAAAATTCGGAATACTTGAGCAAAAGTTTTGGAAACACTATTACTTCAATTGACGCGTGAACATCTTCAAAGCCCAAAAACGCCATTGTGCTGTCGGACTTTGTAACTTTTTTCTTTATTGAAGTTATTATTCCAAGCACTCGTACAGGGCTGTTATCCGTATATCTTCCCGAAACATCTTCTTCTGTATTCACCATTTCAAGAACACTGTCGGAACGGAGCTTTTTAGAAAGTGTCTCATACTGAGCCATAGGATGCCCCGTAAGATACAAACCGGTCATCTCCTTTTCCATAGACAAAAGCTCAAGTGTCGGGTATTCATCACATGATTTATATTGCGGTTCGTTGTTGCCTGCCGCTACACCGCCCAAATCAAACAAGCCGAGTTGCCCGTCAACATTGTTCCTTTTATCACGCTCAATATTTTCAACAATTAAAGGTAAATTTGTAAGCATTTCACGGCGATTAAGTCCGAGTCCGTCAAGAGCTCCGCTTTTAATTAAGCCTTCAACGGCACGTTTGTTAAAATCCTTGCCGTATGTCCTTTTACAAAAGTCATACAGCGATTTGTATTTGCCGTTGGCACTTCGTTCTTTGACAATCGTATCAATAAAATTGTAGCCGAGATTTTTAATGGCAAGCAATCCGAATCGAACGCTCTTGCCGTCAGATGTAAAGGCTTTGAAACTCTCGTTGACGCTCGGTGACAGCACATTTATTTTCAGTCTTGCCAAATCGTCAATGTAAAGTGCTATTTTTGTTGAATCATCAATGACACTTGTAAGGAGCGCGGCTGTAAATTGAGCCGGAAAGTGGCATTTTAAATATGCGGTCCGATATGCAATTACAGCATATGCGGCAGAATGAGACTTATTGAACGCATAGGAAGCAAAAGATGACATATCATCAAAAATGCTGTTGGCAACTTCGGCAGGTATTCCGCGCCTCACGCATCCGTCGCACGCGTAAGTACCGTCCGGATTTTTCAATCCGTTTACAAAGTATTCTCTCTCCTGCTCCATAACTTTGTGTTTTTTCTTTGACATGGCGCGTCTTACAATATCCGCACGCCCGAAAGAGTATCCCGCAAGTTCTCGGAATATTTGCATAACCTGCTCTTGATATACCATACAGCCGTAAGTAACATCAAGAATATTTTTAAGTTGCGGCGTCTTGTATCTGATGTTTTTCGGATTATGTCTGTTATTTATATACATATCAATTGAATCCATAGGGCCGGGTCTGTACAAAGAAATAACAGCGATTATATCCTCTATATTTTGCGGTTTTAAACGGGTTATAACATTTCTTATCCCCGCCGACTCACATTGAAATACGCCATAAGTATACCCTGCCGACAGCATATCATATGTCGCCTTATCGTCAAGCGGAATTTTTTCAATATCAAAATCGGGAATATTGTTTTCTCTTACCGATTTTACGGTATCACTTATTACCGTAAGTGTTCTGAGGCCGAGAAAATCCATTTTAAGAAGTCCGAGTTCTTCGATAGTAGTCATGGTATACTGCGTAACTACGGACTCATCATTTCTTGCTAACGGAACATATTGGTCAACAGGTTTATCGGTTATAACGACGCCCGCCGCATGGGTTGATGTGTGCCTCGGCATACCTTCAACGGATTTTGCCGTATCGACAAGCTCCTTGATTTTTGCGTCTTTATCATAAAGAGCTTTAAGCTCCTGATTTTTTAAAAGAGCCTTTTCTATTGTCATACCGATCTCGCGCGGAATCATTTTTGAAACCGTATCAACGGTATTGTACGGTATCCCGAGCGCTCTGCCGACATCGCGAATAGACGCCCTTGCAGCCAAAGTACCGAAAGTCACTATTTGCGCAACATGATCCGAGCCGTATTTTCTTATAACATAATCAATTACTTCTTCGCGGCGCTCATAGCAAAAATCAACGTCAATATCCGGCATACTTACACGTTCCGGATTTAAAAAGCGCTCAAACAGCAGATTGTATTTAATGGGGTCTATACCCGTAATTCCCATACAATAAGCGGCTATACTGCCTGCTCCCGACCCCCTGCCGGGACCTACGGGAATGCCATGACGTTTGGCATAGCTTATAAAATCGGCGACGATAAGGAAATAATCGACATACCCCATTTTTTTGATAACCGAAAGTTCGTATTCAAGTCGGTCGATATATTTCTGCTCCGGAGCAATTCCGTAATTTCTGTATAGACCTTTGTAACACTCATTACGGAAATACTCAAAATGGTCCATATTATCGGGAACATCAAAATGCGGCAACTTAGTTTTGTGAAACTCAAACTCAACATTGCACATATCGGCTATAACGGAAGTGTTATCAACCGCATCAGGGTAATCTCCGAATAACTCACGCATTTCATCTTCGGATTTGAGATAAAAATCATCGGTTCCGAATTCCAGCCCCGTATCTTCATCTATTGTATGATTGGTTTGAATACATATAAGAACTTTTTGTACTTTTGCATTTTCTTTTTTTATATAATGGACGTCATTTGTAGCAACAAGGGGTATACCGGTCTCGCGCGAAATTTTAACTATCTGGGGCAAAACTCTGAGTTGCTCGGCAATTCCGTGATTTTGTATTTCGAGATAATAATTGCCGCGACCGAAAATCTTGTCATACCAAAGCGCAACTTCCTTTGCTCCGTCATAATCGTCTTGCAGCAGTTTTCTCGGAATTTCTCCAGCAAGGCAGGCAGACAGAGCAATAAGCCCCTCGTGATATTTCTCGAGGAGCTGTTTATCAATACGCGGCTTTGTGTAAAAACCCGTTACCCACGATTCAGACACAATTTTGATAAGATTTTCATATCCCGTATTATTTTTACAAAGCAAAACAAGATGAAACCGCTCGTTATCAATACCGTGAACTTTATCGAGACGCGAACGCGGAGCAACATAAACTTCACAACCGATAATTGGCTTTATTCCCTTCTCTTTTGCTGCTTTATAAAACTCAACGGCACCGAACATATTTCCGTGGTCTGTTATGGCTAACGAATCCATATTGAGCTCTTTTGCAGCATCAACAAGCTGCCCTATACGGCATGTGCCGTCGAGCAGACTGTATTCTGTATGAAGATGCAAATGAGTAAAAGACATTTAAATTCCTTCCATTTTAAACATCATTACGTGTAATATCTTCGTATGTTTCACGTCTTATGATTACGCGCGAGTCCCCATCCTTTGCCATTACTACTATAGGACGCGGAATCCTGTTATAATTTGATGCCATCGAGTAGTTGTAAGCACCCGTCGAAAGCACGGCTAAAAGGTCTCCTGCCTCGACTTTTTGTATCGGAGCGTTTTCCTGTATGAGGTCACCGCTTTCGCAGCATTTACCGGCAACGGTTACTTTTTCCGTCTTGGGCTCGTTTGCTTTGTTGGCACACATTACATCATAATCCGATTGATAGAGAATATAGCGCGGATTATCGGTCATTCCTCCGTCTACCGAAACATAGGTTCTGATATTCGGAATATGCTTAACGGCTCCGACGGTATAAACGGTAACGCCCTCTGCTCCGACTACGGAACGACCGGGTTCGATAAGAATAAACGGAAGCTTAACATTTTTCTTCTCCGCTTCTTCCTTTACTACAACAGAAACTCTCTTCATATATTCCGAAAACGGCTTCGGAGTATCCGATTCAAGATACTTAATACCGAATCCGCCGCCGAGGTTGAGTTCTCTGATTTCATATCCTACGGTTTCTTTGATTTCGGAAATAAAATCAATCATAACTTTTGCCGCAAGTTCAAACGGTGCAATATCAAATATCTGTGAACCTATATGACAATGAAGTCCGCAAAGATCAATACTGTCGGTTTCAACCGCAAGCTTTACGGCATCCATGGCTTCGCCGGTCTCAAGAGCAAAACCGAACTTTGAATCGATCTGCCCGGTTCTAATAAATGAATGTGTGTGCGCATCTATGCCGGGTTTAATTCTCAGCATTATCTTTGCAACCTTACCGGTTTTTGAAGCTAAAGTGCTGAGTCTTTTAAGTTCCTCAACATTGTCTACAACTATCCTGCCTACATTGTTATCGAGTGCCATTGTAAGCTCATCATCGGTTTTATTGTTACCGTGGAAGCAAATGCGTTCCGACGGAAATCCCGCCTTAACAGCGGTAAAGATTTCACCGCCGGAAACAACATCCAATCCCATTTTTTCTTCTTTGCATATTCTGCACATTTCAAGGCAGGAAAAAGCCTTGCTCGCATAGCATACAAGTCCGTTGCCGTCATAATCTTCTTCCATTGATTTTACAAATTCACGGCAGTTCTTTCTTATCATATCCTCGTCGTAACAAATATACGGTGTTCCGTACTTTTTGGCAAGCGATACGGTATCGCAACCGCCGACGGTCAAATGACCGCTCTCATTAACTCCTAATCCGTCTGATACAAACATTAAGTTCTCTCCTTTTAAAGTGCATTATTTATATACTCGGTTATCTCTTCCCTGCCCAATCCGTCATTCGCAGAAAAAGGAATAATAGTAACATTTTCAGAATCCGGTATTTCATTGTAAATTGCCGCCGATCTTTCGGCAAACTGCGTTTTGTTAAGTTTGTCGCTCTTAGTCATAACAACAACAAACGGATAACCGGTTGAGCGCAAAAAATCAATCATCATAAGATCATCGGTGCTCGGTTTGTGGCGCATATCTACAAGCTGAACAACAAGCTTTATATTGCGTCCCGTTTTAAAATAGCCCTCAAGCATTTCAGCCCATCTTATTTTCTCGGATTTTGATACTTTTGCATATCCGTATCCCGGTAAATCCACAAATCTGACATCGTCAACCTTGTAGAAGTTTATCGTAGCGGTTTTACCCGGAACAGAGCTTACCCTTGCAAGCGACTTTCTGTTAAAAAGGCGGTTTAGCAAAGACGATTTTCCGACGTTGGATCTGCCTGCGAAGGCTATCTCCGGCAGATCGGACAGCGGCAACTGCGACGAGGTTCCGAACGCCGCTTCAAATTCAGCCTTGTTTAAATTCATTTTTTACCTCTTAGTTCTGTTGCCAAACAGAAGCATGCTCGCTTCTGTCCTGTTTTAGCTTTAAGTTTATTTTCTTGTTGTCTTTGACGACAACTGTTTTGGATAACGCAAGAGACAGTACCTCATCGGCTTTTGATACCGGTATAAAATCGACATTTTTCTTAACGGCATCGTCGATTTCTTTTAAATCAGAAACATTTTCATCCGGTACAATAACGGTTTTAATTCCGTTTCTGTATGCCGCCATTGTTTTTTCTTTCAGTCCGCCGATCGGCAATACATTACCGGTCAAAGTAACTTCACCCGTCATAGCAATATCGGCTCTTACCGGTATACCTGTGAGTGCTGAAACAACCGCAGTTGTTATTGCTATTCCGGCAGAAGGACCGTCTTTCGGAACAGCTCCCTCGGGGAAATGAATATGAATGTCGGTATTTTTGTAAAAATCTATATCAAGAGGCAATGCTTCCGAAATACTTCGGATATAACTGTACGCCGTCCTTGCGGATTCTTTCATAACATCTCCTAAAGAGCCGGTAAGTTCAAGCTTACCCGTTCCGGGCATTTTAACAGCCTCAACTTTCAGCATTTCTCCGCCGACGGAAGTCCACGCAAGGCCGTTTACAACACCGACTTCATCCTTATGTGACTGCGATTCCGGTTTGAATTTCTTAGGACCGAGATAGCCCTCAAGATCAGTCGGTTTAACAGTAATTTTTCCTGTATAACCTTCGGTTATTTTAACGGCAGCCTTACGCATTACCTTGGCAAAGGTACGCTCAAGCGTTCTTACTCCGGCTTCTCTTGTATAACCGTCTATCAGAGTGTGTATGGCATTATCGGTAAAATGGAGCTGAGACGCTTTTATACCGTTTTCTTTAAGCTGCTTGGGTATAAGGTGTTTTTTGGCTATATTAAACTTTTCCTCGTGTGTATAGCTGAAAAGTTCGATAACTTCCATTCTGTCGAGTAACGGTGCAGGTATTTCGCTTTTGTCGTTAGCCGTTGTTACAAAAAGCACCTTGCTCAAATCAAACGGGATTTCTATATAATGATCACGGAAAGTATTGTTCTGCTCGGGATCAAGAGCCTCTAACAAAGCACTTGACGGATCACCTTTATAGTCGCTCGCAAGTTTGTCGATTTCATCGAGCAAAATCAAAGGATTGGAGGTTTTAGCCCTGATAACAGCTTCTATTATACTGCCCGGCATAGCGCCGATATAAGTCTTTCTGTGTCCTCTTATCTCCGCCTCGTCGTGAACACCGCCGAGAGATATTCTCTCATACTTTCTGTTCAGCGCCTTTGCAAGAGACTTTGCAACAGAGGTTTTGCCGACGCCGGGAGGACCGACAAGACATATTATCTGCCCCTTGATATTAGGCGACAGTTTTCTTACTGCAATGAATTCGAGAATTCGCTCTTTTACGTCTTTAAGTCCGTAATGATCTCTGTCAAGTATTCTCCGAGCATTATCAATATTAAGATTTTCTTTTGAATAAATATGCCACGGAAGCTCCAAAATCTTATCAAGATAGTTTCTTGATACAGCGCTTTCGGGGCTGCTCGGCTGCACATATCTAAGCCTGTCGCATTCATTTAACAGTTTCTTTTCGCTGTCGGTATCAAGGTGAAGTTTAAGTATTTTTTCACGATAACCATCAGCCTCGGAGGCAGGGTTTTCCCCCTCACCGAGTTCGGCGTTAATCGCTTTCAACTGCTCATGAAGATAATATTCCTTTTGATTTTCGTCTATCTGGCTTTGTACTCTGTCGTTAATATCCTCTTCGAGCTGAAGAAGCTTAACTTCTTTGCCGAGTACGTCTATAAGCTTCTGAATTCTCTTAAGGGAATCCATTTCGGATAATACTTCCTGCTTCTGCGGATAATCAAGAGGAAGATTGCCGGCAATATAATCGGCAAGCTCACCGGGCTCAGAAAGCTTTGCTACACCTATATTTATATCGTTGGGAAGCTTTTGAGCAATAATAGAATATTCGTTAAACAGTCCCTTTGCATATCTCACAAGTGCCTCGGCTCTCAAACCGTACTTTTCCGGGCACGGGATACTGTCAACACGTCTGATAACAGCCGTAAGATAAGGATTTACATCCGAAAAAGCCAAAAGCTCAGCTCTGTACTTACCTTCTACTATTACTCTCAGGCAGTCACTCGACGGTATTCTTACAATTTGCTTTATTTCGCAAACAACACCAATATCATAAACCGCATCAATATTTTCGGTTTCGTCCGACATATCCTTTTGCGTTGAGAGAAAAATATCCTGTTTTGTTATCATTGCTGTTTTGACGGCAGAAATACTTTTTTTCCTGCCTACATCAAAATGTAATGTTATATTAGGGAAAACAACCAATCCTCTCAATGCAACCATGGGCAAATTAAGAGCATTATTGTCAATAAGGTTCATTTATGTAATCTCCTACTTAATTAATTAGAGTTTATTATACAATGAATAACATTTATCTGCAATAAAAAAGTGTCAACAAATAAAGAATAAGCTAAAATTTTAGTGAGTTTGTTAATTTTTATCACAACTTTTATGTACAAAACGCAGAATATGCATTTTTATTTGTTATTTTTTTGACAATTTATTGACTTTTATAAACACAGGTTGATATAATGTAGCGGAAATAATTTTTGGAGGCAAAGTCAAAATGTCCAGAGTTTACAATTTTTCAGCAGGTCCGTCTATGTTACCGGAAGAGGTTTTGAAAAAAGCCGCGTCCGAAATGCTCGACTACGAAGGGTCGGGTCAATCGGTAATGGAGATGAGTCACCGCTCAAAGGTTTTTGATAATATCATAAAAACGGCAGAAAAGCTCCTCAGAGAGCTTATGAATATACCGGACAACTACAAAGTTCTGTTTTTGCAAGGCGGTGCTTCAACACAATTTGCGGCAATACCGCTCAATTTTATGAACGGCTCAAATAAGGCAGACTATGTTATCACAGGTCAGTGGGCAAAAAAAGCGTTTGCCGAGGCTCAGAAATACGGTGATGCAAAAGCTGTCGCTTCTTCTGCAGACAAAACATTTTCATATATCCCGAAGCTTGATAAATCAATGTTCCGAAGCGACGCGGATTATGTATACATCTGTATGAATAACACAATCTACGGAACCGTTTATCATGAAATACCGGATACAGGCGACATTCCCCTTATTGCGGACATATCATCTTGTTTCCTTTCGGAACCGATTGATGTTACAAAATTCGGTATGCTTTACGGCGGCGCGCAAAAAAATGTTGCTCCCGCAGGTCTTACAATCTGCATTATAAGAGAAGATCTGCTCGGCAACGCACGAGACATAACACCTACCATGTTAAATTATAAAATTCACGCAGATGCAAATTCGCTTTACAATACCCCGCCCTGCTACACAATATATATCTGCAAGCTTGTCCTTGAATGGATAAAAGATCTCGGCGGTCTTGAAAAGATGAAAGAACGCAATGAGAAAAAGGCAAAGCTTCTCTATGATTTTCTCGATAACAGCAAAATGTTCAGAGGCACCGTTGTTCCGGAGGATCGTTCTTTAATGAATGTTCCTTTTGTCACCGACAGCGATGAACTTAATGCAAAATTCATTGAGGAAGCCACGAAAAACGGACTTGTAAATCTTAAAGGTCATCGAACCGTAGGCGGAATGAGAGCGTCAATTTACAATGCAATGCCTTACGAGGGCGTTGAAAAGCTCGTTAAATTTATGTCGGACTTTGAAAAAGCCAATTCATAATTCAGGAGAAAATCGCAATGAACAACATTTTAACTTTAAATAAAATTTCAAAAAACGGACTTGATAGGTTCGGTGAAAATTATGCCTGTGCAAACGATGCCGAAAACCCGGACGCGATACTTGTCCGTTCCGCATCCATGCACGAGTTTGATTTTTCCGAAAACACTCTCGCAATAGCAAGAGCAGGTGCCGGAGTTAACAACATCCCCCTCGAAAAATGCAGCGAACAGGGTATCGTTGTTTTTAACACACCCGGAGCTAATGCAAACGCCGTCAAAGAGCTTGTTTTGTGCGCGCTGTTTTTATCGTCACGAAAAATAGTGCCTGCGATTGAATGGTCAAAAACGCTTAAGGGCGAAGGCGACGCGGTTTCCAAGCTTGTGGAAAAAGGTAAATCCGCTTTTTCGGGGCCCGAAATCAAGGGCAAAAAGCTCGGTGTTATCGGTCTCGGAGCGATCGGCGTGCTTGTAGCAAATGCCGCTCATTCTCTCGGAATGGAAGTTTACGGTTACGATCCTTTTCTTTCCGTTGATGCAGCTTGGAAACTTTCTCGCGCTGTTAAACACGCGGCAACTCTCGACGATATTTATGCAAATTGCGATTATATAACGCTTCATGTTCCGCTTACAGACGAAACACGCGGCATTATAAACGCTGAATCAATTGCTAAAATGAAAGATTCGGTACGTATACTCAATTTTGCACGCGGCGATCTTGTAAATACGGAGGATATAATTGAAGCTCTCGGCGATGGTAAGGTTGCCGCATATGCAACTGATTTTCTCAAAGACGAGCTCATAGACGCGACCGGCGTAATAACCATTCCCCACCTCGGTGCCTCTACTCCTGAATCGGAAGACAATTGCGCCGTTATGGCTGTTGATGAATTAAAAGATTATATCGAAAACGGCAACATAACAAATTCCGTAAATATGCCCGCAGTTTCAGTTCCGAGAAGCGGTAAAACAAGGATTACCATAATACACAAAAATGTTCCGAATGTTATCAGTCGCATTACAACAATAGTTGCGGAAGAAAACATAAACATTGACAATATGGTAAATAAATCTCGAGGCGAATATGCATATACCATGCTTGATACCGACACAGAAGTTTCCGATGATGCAATAAATGCAATTTCCTCTCAGGACTTTGCCATAAGAGTCAGAGTCATAAAGTAAAGAACTCATTCCCAATAAAATACAAAAGGAAACCGGCTTCATTTTGAGGTCGGTTTCCTTTTTAGCCATAATTTAAATACAGCCGTTAAGTTTTAATGTTTTCCTGAGATTTATCTACTTTGACAATTTCGGAAAATGTCCTTTTAACATCAATACGGTCATAATACTGTTTAAATCTGACACACAGCTTAAAATTTCGGTCGCAATGCGGGCAGTAAAAATCAGCTCTGAAAGATTGGTTTACAAAGCGCCAGTCTTTTTTCTTTTTGACCTTTCCGCCGCACACATCACAAACACAATTAAATACCGAACGGTCGACTATCGGGTTATCGATATCACGTATAATATGCGGTTTATATGCAAGCTTTTCATAAAAGACACGATTGCACGGGCTTATGTAGCGCTTTAATTTTTCCGGATCGTTGACCTTTTTCAGGCAAGCCGCAGTGAGTAAGCTGTCGTCAAGCGCTCTGTGATGCGGAAACTCATCAGGATCGACCCCAAGCTCAACAGCCGCAGCGGACAAACCGATTTGTTGTGAAACCGGAGCCGAAGGTATAAAAGACTGACAATATTTTTGTGCGTCGCAATAGTTTTTTACAAACGGGATACGATTTTTCTTTAAAAAAAACTCATAGTTTTTTATAAGGGTTCTTATATCTCCGTCTCCCCAAGAAAAGAACACGTTTTCTTCTTCTCCGACCCACTTTCTGAACATAGAAAGAGCGGTAAAAAACGGCACACCGTTAGATATATCCTCATTTGTAATGTGTGTAAGTGCCTTTACCCTACCTTGCAGCTTTTTTCCGACCTGCGCCCTTACAATTACCGAAAATTCATCAATTACATTAAAGTCTTTATCTACCTTGCAGGCACCGAATTCAATAATTTCATTGATATATCCCTTTAGCTTTTTGCAATATGCATTATTCCACTCAAGGTCCATTATTATAAACTGCATAAATAGTTTTAATGCTCCTTAGTTATCTTATAATTCTGAATAAAACGTAACCGTATTTCCGTCACAATTTTTAAAATTTTCGGAATAATCGCGGCCAAAGATTTTCATATCTGGGAAAATGTCATGCAGCGGGTAAAGAACAAAGGCTCTTTCAATAACTCCCGGATGCGGCAGTGTCAGTTCGGGTGTATTTATTGTCTCGTTTTCATAAAACAGCAAATCGAGATCAATAATGCGCGGTCCGTTTTTAATTGTACGCACTCTTCCTATGCCAGCTTCAATGCCGAGACAAACGCCGAGAAGAGCCCTTGAAGACAGTTCCGTTTCAACGGTCATAACACAATTTAAAAAATTATCCTGCTGATCATATCCCCAAGGCTCGGTTTCATAAATAAATGATACCTCTGTAACTTTTGTTCCGGGGATTCGTCCAAATGCATTTTTTGCATCTCTGATATTTTGAAGTCTGTCACCGACATTCGTGCCGACACCGATTACTGCTTTCATACTGTCGCTCCGTTTCTGTCACGCTCAATTTCGACCGCAACATAATTAAAATCCGCTTTAATAGGTGCATACGGTTTCTTCAGCGTTATTTTTACCGATTTAATTTCAGGGAAATCATTTAATACAGCATCGGCAACTGTTTGTGCCGCCTTTTCAAGCAAATCGAATTTGCTGCTTAAAAAAGCCCTGCGCGCTGTTTTTATTATTTTAGCATAACTCACGGTATTCTCTACCATATCCGTTTGGCACGGAACATAAAGAGAAAGAAATGCGGTTATATCCAAGATAAAAAGCTGTCCTTCCTCTTTTTCTTCGGGATTTACACCGTGATATGCATAAAGCTTTATCCCGTTTACGATTATTTTATCCACTACGTCACCCTCTGAAAACGGCATCAGCCATATCCGCCGCAATTTTCGACTCCTTCACTTCGTGCACACGTATCATATCCGTTCCGCCGAAAACAGCAGCCGTATCTGCAGCTATCGTTCCAAACACACAGTTATCTGCGTCAGAGTGTGAAGCCGCTTTAATTACACGTTTGTTTGAAAGAGCTGTAAGCAGCATAACGTCCTGTCTTTTCAATAGATTTATATTCCTTATAAGAGTCAGATTGTCTTCATAATTCTTACCGAAACCTATACCCATATCAAGACATATCTGTTCTTTTTTTATTCCGAAATCCTCGCATTTTTTTAGCATATCGTCAAAAAATGCATTTACATTTTCAACTACGTTTTCTTTGTAGTCCGTCATATTATCGGCATCACCGCCGCCTGTATGCATGACTGTCCAACCGGCATTGTATTTTTTCACTAAGGAAGCAATATTCGGATTAAATCTTCCGCTTACATCATTAACCACAGCCACCCCGTGTTTAAGGCAGAATTCCGCAACTGCCGGGTAAAACGTATCAACAGATGTCGGAATCGAGAGCTTCGGAACTATTGCATCAATGTAATTTTTTATAATTGAGAGTTCCTCTTTCTCAGAAAGCTCTTTGTGCCCAGGTCTTGTGGATTGTGCGCCGATATCTATTATATCGGCTCCGTCTCTTTGCATTTGCAAGGCGTGAGAAAGCGCGGCCTCCGGCGAATTCCATTTGCCGCCGTCATAAAAAGAATCCGGTGTTACATTTAAAATACCCATTACATATGTACGTGTATTTAACTCGAAACTAAAGTTTTTTCCGCGAAAACAGAACATTTTATTTTATCCCCCTCAAAAGTGACATTACTTCGGCACGCGTTCTGGCGTCTTTTCGCATTGAACCGCGCAGTGCCGATGTAAAAGTTGTGGCTCCTGCCGCTCTCGCACCTCGCATAGTCATACAGAGATGCTCTGCCTCAATAACAACCGCGACGCCTTTCGGCGAGAGGTTTTCCTCAAGAAAATCCGCAATCTGTGAAGTCAAACGTTCCTGAAGCTGAGGTCTTTTGGCAAAATCCGAAACAATTCTCGCAAGCTTTGATAGACCTATCACCTTTCCGTCAGACGGAATGTATGCAATATGAGCTTTGCCGATAAAAGGGAGTAAATGATGCTCGCACATAGAGTACATCGGTATATCCCTGACCACAACCAATTCATCATTATCGCCCTCGTCAAATACCTTCAACAGTCTGTGTGGGTCACTGTCAAGTCCGGCAAATATCTCTTCATACATATTTGCTACACGTTTAGGTGTTTCAACAAGGCCCTCTCTGTCGGGGTCTTCGCCTATTGCTATCAGAATTTCTCTGACGGCTTTTTCAATTTTAGCTTTATCCATTTAATTAACCTCTATTCAAAAACAAACTGTACTGTGTATACGTCGTCATCTTCGGTATATGAAACAGAAGAAAACTTTTTACCGCATTGTTTGTTTACATCGTTCACAACATCGTAAATACCGCTTTTATCCGCTAAATTTTTAACGGCCTTATTAAGTGCATCTGCATTATCAAAGCATATTTCAATTTCATTACCATTGTTTTTAACGTTATTTACCGCAGCCGAAGTCATAATTCTCTTTTCGTTTTTGGTAAAATCATTAAACATCAAATTATTTACTTTAAAATAATTTGCATCAGACGAAACACAGTTGTTATCGCTCGGAACCAAATTGAAGTGATTTGTTTTTATCATATCATCAGACAAATTAAAATACGAATGGCTGACTACCGCACCCTCGTTGTCATAATCATCCCACGTAAGATCAAGGTGATAGTTTTTGCCGTCAATATTTACAATATTCCACATGTGGCTTTCGGTTTTGCCGTCCGAATTTGTAGCATCACCGCAAATCAGGTAATTTATTACAGATAACTTATCAAGCAACAGTTTTGCGGCTCTCGCATATCCCTCGCAAACAGCCTCACCGTTTATAACAGCATCGTATGACGAACCCTTTAAAGCCTCACCGTCATTATAAACATAAGTGCATTTATCGCAAATATAGTCATGAGCCAGCAGTTCTTTTTCATATTCGCTGCTGTTATCGGGAACAGTCTTTAAGAACTCCGAAACAGCCGTATTCAGTTCATTTGTCTTTCTGTCGCATTCGTCCTTATCCGCCGAGTATTCAGGCACATAAAAAAACTTGTTTCCCTCGGATTCGACGGCGCTTGTCAAACCAAAGCACAATATTCCCGGGTTATCATATGTAACCGCATAAAACACTTTTCCGAATTCATCCTCATCAATTTGAGGAATCTCAACTTTTTCCGGATGTTCGCTGACATTATTAACAATAAGAGTGTAAGCAATTTTACCGTTATCGGAAAGCTGATTATAATAATATCTTGACGGGTCATTTTCGTATATCAGTTTCACCGAAGAGAAGTCGGTAGGCAGGTTAGATGTCAGTAGTTTACACGATGAAAACAATAATGCCAAACACAAGAACAGCGGCAATAGAACTCTGAGTTTACTTTTCATTTTCCTTTGTTACCTCCGGAAATTCATTTGCCGCAGACGCAACATTTCCGCTTGTCTCCTGAACAAATGAAGTCAGAACGGAAGAAACTTTTGAATAGTCCACAACGGAAATATCAGTATCTGTATTATTCATAATAAAATTAAATAACGTATCCTGCGAGGGGATATTCTTTGCCGTCATTAAAGTGTTCAGCAGAGAAACGGCAGCGTCCCGTCTGCCGGAATTATCGGCATATAAAAAGTATTTACAAAACAAATCGGAAGTCAGATTTTGGTCGCCTGCATCAAGCAGTAAAGAAAAGTCCGCTCCTTTGTAGTTAATGTCCGATGGAATACGAACGGTAACCTCGCCTATTTTTGATATGACCTTTTTAAGCTGTGACTGGCTCATTTTAATGTATTTAGTAAAGCTGAGCCCCGAAAGATCAGAAATTGGCTTTTCAAGTGCGGCAGCACCGCCTTTTTGATAAATATCTTTAAGGCTGCCGGAAGACACAGAAGTATCTGCCGGTAACTGTACCACGGAAATACACTTTATGTCCATATTACAGTCAAGAGCCGAAACACTGATAAGTGAGCCGGAGTCATCAGTAAATACAAGTAAAATACCTGCCCTGCCCGACAAATCAGCAGAAGAAGCGACCGTCGAATCGAAAGTCGAAGCAGCCGAATCCGTTGTACTTTGCACTAAATTATTTAAATTGAAATCGACCGATTTCATAAAAACAAATACTGAAATCGTTCCCAATATCACAACAAAAGAGACAAAAGCGATGATAAAAGAACGCATTTTTTTCTGCTCAGCCTGTTTTTCGCTCGAAAAATCCAAATCACGTATTTTTTTCTTCGGTTTCATCGTCTCACCGCCCAAAAATAAGTAGTATATATTGTAACACAAACGCCGTAATAATAAAAGATATAATAGAGTTAATTTAATCTTTCTCGCAATCGTATGTACGGCAGAAATTCTTAACACAAAAAGACCGGCTGCAAAAGCAACCGGTCAAACATTTAACCGACATTTTTGGGTCCGGCAGAAGTTTTGGCTCTGAGTTTTTCTTTAACAGAGTTTTTTGCCGTTTCGGTAAGCGGTTTTTCACCGTTTAATACGCAATCCTTTGTTATAACAACTTTTTTAACATCGCTGTCCGACGGGATATCATACATAATGGGTAACAATGTTTTTTCCATTATAGCACGGAGTCCTCTTGCGCCGGTCTTTTTTTCAAGAGTCAAATCCGCAACCGCAGACAGTGCGTCATCACAAAATTCCAACTCAACGCCGTCCATTTTGAAGAGCTCCTTAAACTGTTTAAGAAGTGCGTTCTTGGGTTCGGTTAAAATTCTTATAAGCGCGTCTCTGTCAAGATTGTTGAGTGTGGTTATAACAGGAAGTCTGCCGACAAGCTCCGGTATAAGGCCGTATTTCACCAAATCCTGAGGGATAACCTTTGAATATATCTTTTCTGTGTCCAAATTGGATTTATCCAAAACTTTACCGCCAAAGCCGAGCGTAGACTTGCCGGTACGGTTTTCAACGATTTTTTCTATTCCGTCAAAAGCTCCGCCGCAGATAAACAGGATATTGGTTGTGTCTATTTGAATAAACTCCTGCTGAGGGTGTTTTCTGCCACCCTGAGGCGGAACATTGGAAACAGTACCCTCGAGTATCTTCAGCAAAGCCTGCTGAACGCCCTCACCGCTGACATCTCGTGTTATCGACGGATTTTCGGACTTCCTCGCAATCTTATCTATTTCATCGACATATATTATGCCTTTTTCGGCTTTTTCGACATCATAGTCAGCTGCCTGAATAAGTCTTAACAGTATATTTTCAACATCTTCGCCGACATATCCGGCTTCTGTAAGAGTCGTTGCATCTGCAATAGCAAACGGAACATCGAGTATTTTGGCAAGGGTTTGCGCGAGCATTGTTTTGCCGACGCCGGTAGGACCTAACAGTATAACATTGCTTTTTTGTATATCCACGTCACTTTTAGCGCCGAAATATATTCTTTTGTAATGATTATACACAGCAACGCTCAATGCGACCTTCGCATCATCTTGCCCTACCACATATTCGTCGAGAAGCTTTTTTATGTCGTGAGGCTTCGGAAGGGGTTTATCGGTTTGCTCTCTGTTTTTTCTGACGTGTTTAAATCCGCCGCCGTCTTCGATTATCTCGAGACAAAGTTCAATACAGTTATCGCAAATGCAAACTCCGCCGGGTCCTGCAACGAGTTTACCGACTTCGTCCTGCGTTTTGCCGCAAAATGAGCAGCGCATAGTTTTACCCTTGCTGTCATTATCTCTTGACATCAAAAATTCCTCCGAAATTATCTCTTGTAAAGTATTTTGTCAACAAGGCCGTAATCAAGCGCTTCATCAGCCGACATAAAGTTATCGCGCTCGGTATCTTTGGCAATTATATCTATCGGCTTACCTGTATTATCGGCAAGAATCTTATTAAGTCTTTCTCTTATCTTGAGAATCTGCTTTGCGGTAATTTCAATCTCGGTAGCCTGACCCTGAGCTCCGCCGGAGGGCTGATGAATCATTATTTCGCTGTTAGGTAACGCAAATCTCTTACCCTTTGCACCGGAAGAAAGAAGAAATGCGCCCATGCTGGCAGCCATACCCATACAAATTGTAGATACATCACACTTAATATACTGCATCGTATCATATATAGCAAAACCTGCGGTAACGGATCCGCCGGGGCTGTTGATGTAAAGGCTTATATCCTTTTCGGGATCCTGACCCTCAAGGTATAAAAGCTGTGCAACAACAAGGCTTGCAGTAGCATCGTTAACTTCATCAGATAAAACTATAATCCTGTCATTTAAAAGACGTGAAAAAATGTCATACGAACGCTCTCCGCGCGAAGACTGTTCGATTACATAAGGAACTAATGCCATGGTTTTTCCTCCTAAAATCCTACGGCGAAACGCAAAAGCGCTCGCCGCATAAAATCGTTTTTTGATTATTGGAATAAAAACCGAATTTTATTCCGCTTTATCAGCCGACTTCTTATCATCTGCTTTTTCGGCAGCCTTTTTTGCTGCCGGTTTTTTAGTGGTTGTTTTTTTTGCTGCCGGTTTCTTTTCGGCTGTCTTCTTCGCAGCCTTTTCCTCGGTTACAACAGCACTGTCAACAATCAAATCTATTGCTTTTCTTGAAGCGAGCTCCGGCTTAAGGGACTCAGCGGAAACAGCCTTTTTGATAGTGTCTATATCCATATTATATGCATCTGCATATTTCTTGTATTCCGCTTCAATGTCCTCTTCGGTAACCTCAATCTTTTCTTTTTCAATAATTTTTTCAAGAGCCAAATTAAGTCTTACCTGAGTTTCTGCTCTCTCTTTAAAGCCTTCGCGGAAGCCTTTCATATCCATGCCGGTATATTTAAGGTATGTTTCAAGCTTCAAGCCCTGAGACTGGAGACGATAAGAATATTCGTTAACGTCATCATCAATCGTCTTTTCAATCATAGCCTCGGGAATTTCAGCCTTTACGCCCTTTGCAACTTCCTCAAGAAGAGCATTATGAAGCTCATTTTCGGCGTCGTCATTTTTTCTCTTTTCAAGCTGTTTCTTGATATCCTTTTTAAGCTCGTCGAGAGTATCAAATTCGCTGACATCCTTGGCAAATTCGTCATCAAGAGCCGGTACTTCTTTAACCTTGATACCGTGGAGTTTAATCTTGAATACAGCATCTTTGGAAGCGAGATCAGCCTGATAATCATCCGGGAATTTAACGTTTATATCAAATTCATCGCCGATTTTATGGCCGATAATCTGATCCTCAAAGCCGGGAATAAACTGATTTGAGCCTATGGTAAGCTCATATTTTTCAGCTTTTCCGCCCTCAAATGCCTTGCCGTCAACAAAGCCCTCAAAATCGATAACAACTATATCATTCTTTTTAACCGCTCTGTCATCAACATCCGAAATGGTTGAATTCTGCTCCTGCATTCTTGCAAGTTCAGCCTTTACTTCATCTGCCGAAACTTTTGTGGATTTCTTTGTAGCCTTAAGGCCCTTATACTCGCCGAGTTCTATCTCGGGCTTAACGGTTACCTTAAACTTCATGGTAACCCCGTCTTTGCCCATCTCGGGAATTTCAAGGTCATAGGGTGTATCTACCGGCTCAAGCTTAGCTTCCTCTATAGCGGAAGCTACTGCATCGGGATATATAGCCTCAAGAGCGTCCTCATAGAACACGCTCTCGCCGTAATATTTTTCAATAAAAGCACGCGGAGCCTTACCTTTTCTGAATCCCGGAATGTTAATGTTCTTTCTCTGCTTAAGATAAGCCTTTGTAACGGCATCCTTAAAAGTATCGCCGTCTACGCTTACTTCAAGCTCCCAAACATTGGTATCCACCTTGTTTGAAGATTTTAAACTCATACAAATTCCTCCTGAATATTTACAGTAACTATGGTATTATAACAGATAAGACCTTAAATTACCATACTTTTTTTATTAATTTATTTTTTCTATCAGTTTAGGGCAGAATTTAAGATAATCTGCCGATAGTAGTTGAAAACGAATGCCATCCTTTTCGCCGTTGAAAGAGTTACGAACGGAGGCGCTGTGAAGATGTGCGTAATAGCATCTTTTAATATTTTTTTCAACAAGTACATTATATATCGTATCGCAGATTTGCAAGTTGTTTATCGGCGGATAGTGTAAAAACACAACAGGCTCACCGCCTAATTTTTCGCCGCATTCTATTGAGCGGCGAAGTCTCTCGGCTTCGCGTTTTACAACTTTTTTGTCGAGATCGCTCTCCGCATCAAAAAACCAACCTCTTGTTCCGCAAATACTGATGTCACCTACCCTGTATGCGTTATTATGCAAAACAGACAGGGTTTCAAATTTGTTTTCGAAAAAAAACTCGTCCATTTTTTTCTTGGTGTTCCACCAATAATCATGATTACCCTTCATTATAATCTTTTTACCGGGCAAAGAATTCAGCAGTTCAAAGTCCTTGTATGCTTCGGAAAGAGACATTCCCCAAGACACATCACCCATTATAACAACAGTATCACCCGGGTCAACTACCCTATTCCAATTTGAAACGAGTCTTTCAACATAGTTGTCCCATCCGCGAAAAATATTCATCGGTTTATCGGTGCCAAGCGACAAATGAGTATCGCCGATAGCAAATAAAGACATAACAAAACTCCGTTCAGGCAACAAAATTTCGGAAGTGAACAGATTAAATGTTGAGCATTTTGAATACTACATTTGCCATATCGTCTTTTGTCGTTACATCGCTGAATCTTACCTTTTTATCTTTAAGCGTTGCAAGCTGAGGCGGCACGGGCGCACCGGTAAGTGTGTGTAATTCATCAACCATAGAAAACTCATCGGTAGATTTAATATCGTTTGTGAGAGCCGACAAAACGCTTGCGGAGAACTTATACGGATTTGCCGTAGAAGCTATTACCGTAGGAGTTTCATCATAGCTTTCGCTTACATAGTTTTCATAAACTCTGACAGCGACAGCCGTGTGTGTATCGCAAAGATAATGATACTTATCAAAGTTTTCCTTGATAGTCGCTTTCGTCAAGGTATCATCACAATAACCGGCTCTGAACAATTCTTTGATTTTTTCAAAGAGTTTTTCCTCTACGGTGTATTTACCGCTGTTTGCAAGCGATTTCATATATTCTCTTACTTCAGCGTCATTTTCATCCGAAAGATGGAACAAAAGCCTTTCGAGGTTGCTTGAAATAAGTATGTCCATAGACGGAGACGCCGTGCAATAGAAATTACGGTTCTTGTCGTATGTACCGGTTTTAAGGAAATCTGTCAGTACATTATTAGAGTTGGAGGCACAAATAAGTTTACCTATCGGCACGCCCATTCTTTTGGCATAATAAGCGGCAAGGATGTTGCCGAAATTTCCGGTAGGGACTACAACATTCATTTCCTCGCCGAGACTCAGCGAACCGTTCTCAACCATATCGCAATATGCCGATACATAATACACTATCTGAGGAACAAGTCTTCCCCAGTTAATTGAATTAGCCGATGAAAACGCGAGATGGTTTTCGGCGAACTTCTTCTTAATTTCCGAATTTGTAAATATAGATTTAACGCCGCTTTGAGCATCGTCGAAATTGCCTTTGATAGCACATACGCTTACATTGTTACCCTCTTGCGTAGTCATCTGAAGTTTTTGCATAGGACTCACGCCGTCAACTGGGTAAAAGACAAGAATCTGAGTATTTTTTACATCTTTAAAGCCCTCAAGCGCTGCCTTGCCCGTATCACCGGACGTCGCAACAAGAATAACAATCTTAGTATCTTTAAGAGTTTTGGAAGCGGATACCGAAAGTAAATACGGCAAAAGCTGCAACGCCATATCCTTAAAAGCGCATGTGGGACCGCGCCAAAGTTCAAGTATACTTTCCTTATCCGATATTTTATAAAGCGGTGCAATTTTTTCGGAACTGAAACTCGTCTTTTTGTATGCACCCTCTACGCAATAATTAAGCTCATCCTCGGTAAAATCGGTAAGATAGAGTTTCAAAATTTCTTTTGCCCTGCCGGTATACGGAAGTGTACCTATTCTCTTTATATCATCAAGTGTTATCTGCGGAATTTCCGTGGGAACAAAAAGTCCGCCCTCAGCCGATATACCTCTTGTAATCGCCTCAGCCGAAGAAATCTTGATTGATTTGTCTCTCGTACTTGTGTAATACATAAATTTGCACTTCCTAACTGAAAAATCAGATGTATTTTAACATATAAATTATATATTTGCAATGATAAAAGCGTTTGCATTATCAAAGAAAATGCCGTTAATCAATTCATCGCTGTAATTTTCTCTCGCAAGCCCGTTGGCTATTTTATAAAGCTTTTCTATCCCGGCGAGGTCTTCGCTTACGGTACAGCCGTCAAAATCGCAGCCAAAACAAAGCGAATGCCCGGCTCCCAATGAGCAAAAATGCTCAATTTGCCGAATAGTGTGGCAGAGTCCGCCGTCATTTTCCGCACCGAGAAATTTCTCATAAAGATTAAGCCCGATTATGCCTTTTTGCTCTGTTATAATTTTTACTTGAGCATCCGTAAGATTGCGCTTTTCGGCAAACGGATTGTTAACGATGTCACAGTCCGAATGTGTTGCGACAAACGGTCTTTCCGAATATTCAGCCACATCATAAAACCCTTGCTCGCTCAAATGTGAAACATCAACTATAATCCCTTTTTTCTGCAATTCTTTGACACATTTTATACCAAACGGCGTGAGTCCTTTTGCATTTTCGGTAAAGCAGCCGTCACCGAGTTCGTTTTGACCGTTCCACGTAAGGGTAAGAAATCTGACACCCTTTTCATACAGTGTATCTATCACATCTATGTCGCCGCCGAGAACCGCACCGCCCTCAACAGACAAAAACGCAGCAATTTTGTTTTCGCTGAAGGCATGGTTCATTTCATCGGAAGAACGACAAAATACCACGGTTTTATAATTTTTTAAAAGCTGTTTTTCAAAGTAACCGTAAACATTGTTAAAATAATTATAGGCCTCGTCGCCTCTTTTTTCATCAGGTATCCAAACGGCAAACACCTGACAATATTTATTGAACACTCTTTTTCCGCGTTTCAAATCTATATGAAGGTCATTTTTATAAAGCTCGGACTTCCTGTTATAACATTCACTCAAAGTGTCGCAATGAAAATCAATTAGATTCATTTTCCCTCTCCGTCAAAAGCATTCGTAATAAGGTTAATCTTTGCGACCCGATTTTTTTCGACAAACACCTCCGCAACATCAAATCTCGGTTGCAAATCAATATTGTTTGATGCAATATATAACTTTGCCGCCGCTATTATCTTTTTCCTTTTTGAAAAAGTAACGGCGTCGGCAGGTGCGTACTTATAATTTTCGGATCTCGTTTTAACCTCAACAAAACATATATATTTGTTCTGCTTTGCGATTATGTCAATTTCTCCGAGACGGCATCGGTAATTGGCGGTAATTATTTCATATCCGTTTTCACGCAGATATCTGCCTACCGCAAGCTCTCCGAGCTTTCCCGTAACAGCCTTATTCACCTTTTATCCTCCAAATTTTTAAGAAAAGTCTTGCGGTGCACATCTGAAATACCGTATTCCAAGAGTTTCTCATAATGAAGCTTGGTTCCGTAACCCTTGTGCTTTTTAAACTCGTATTGCGGATACTTTTTATCGAGTTCAATCATATATCTGTCACGGGTTACCTTGGCAAGAACCGACGCTGCCGCTATTGACATCGACTTGCCGTCACCTTTGATAACGGTAACTTCATTAATGCCTGTATGTGGCTTTTGATTTCCGTCTATCAGCGCCAAATCAGGTTTCACACTAAGTTTTTCCACGGCGCGTTTCATAGCAAGAAAAGTTGCGTTAAGGATATTTATTTCGTCAATTTCCCTTTCGCTTGCAAAAGCGATACCGTAAGACACAGCAGCGTCTTTAATAACGTCATATAGGGCCTCGCGCTTTTTTTCGGTAAGCTTTTTTGAGTCGTCAAGCCCGGGTATCACGGCTCCCACGGGCAGTATAACCGCAGCCGCACATACGGGACCCGCAAGCGGTCCGCGTCCCGCTTCGTCCACTCCGCAAACACAGTTAAAGCCGTCGGAAATATATTCTTTTTCGATTTCAAAATCCACCATCAATAAATTCCGTCCAAAGTAATTTTTCCGAGCTTTCCGCCGCGGTACTCGTCGAGCAGCATTACGGAAGCTCTCTCGGTATCAACCACGCCGCCGCGCATAATCATACCGCGCTTTTTGCCTATAAGCTCAAGTATTTCATACGGCTCAAGCTCTTCAAAGTTTTCAATTTTATATCTTTCGGTGAGCCTTTCGGGATAAAAATCGCGCATAACGCGAAGAAAACGTACGGCAAGCGTCTCAATGTCGACAACCTGATCTTTAACCGAACCGACAAATGCTAATTTATCGCCGACCTCAGGGTCCTCAAATTTTGGCCACAAAACACCCGGAGTATCAAGAAGTTCAAGTCCGCCGCCGATTGCAAACCATTGGTTGTGCCTTGTAACTCCTGCTTTATCAGCCACCTCGGCACGTTTTTTGCCTGCCATTTTATTTATAAATGACGATTTGCCGGTATTTGGAATACCTACTACCATAAGGCGTATTTGCCTGCCTGCCATACCCTTATCAATGTTGCTCTGTATTTTATCTTTAAGGACTTCATTGACAAGAGGGACAAAACGATTCAAACCCTTGCCTGTCTTACAGTCAAGCGCCAAAGCATATATACCGTTTTGTCTGAAATACTCGAGCCATTTTTTTGTGGCTTTATCATCGGCTATATCGCACTTATTGAGTATTACTATATGCGGCTTGTCACCGATTATTTCTGCGATTTCGGGATTTTGGCTGCTGCGCGGAACGCGAGCGTCAAGTATTTCCACAACGGCGTCAACAAGCGGAAGACACTCTTTTATCTTTCGACGCGTTTTCGCCATGTGTCCCGGAAACCACTGTACGTTTTGTTTTACAGCATCATTCATAACTAACACCATAACTCGGCAGAAGCGTTTTATCTCCTACCCTGTAAAAAGCCTTACCCATTATATATCTTTCATCAATAAGACCGATTGATTTATAGCGGCTGTCCGTCGAATGATTGCGATTATCACCCATTACAAAAACATAACCGTCGGGAACCGTAAGCGGAAAATTCATATTTCCCGGTGTTAAAGTCTGCTCTCTTATATACGGTTCATACAAAACCTTACCGTCAACCGTAACCATGCCGGCAGAAGCATCCACATCAACAGTTTGACCGCCTACCGCTATGATTCTTTTTATAAGCACCTCATTGTACTGATTAGGCTGAGATATTATAACAACATCACCATACTTCGGCTGATACCCGGTAGCAGTAATAACAACTCTGTCGCCGTTATGGAAAGAATCCATCATTGACGGTCCGTTAACCGATGATATTTTAAACAGAAATGTAAATATAACCGCCACGGCAATAATTGCGCTTACAAGCACCGAAGCAAAATCATAAATACCGCTTACACTTTTTTTATTATTTTCCATTGCTATCTATCTTCCAATCTCCCACAGGAATTAATCTAAACTCAGCGACACCGAGAATATATCTTGTATCGATAAAGCCAATCACCGACGAACGGCTGTCAAGCGAGTGATTTCTGTTATCACCCATTACAAAAACGCAATTTTGCGGAACAGTCAACGGAAAAGACGTATCAAATGATCTAACGGTTTTTTCCGCTATGTACGGTTCGTCCGTAACAACTCCGTTAACGGTAACCTCGCCTGTAAAAAAATCAATATCAACAGTATCGCCGGCAACAGCTATCACACGTTTTATAATCGGTTCGTTAAGTCTGTTAGGCTGTGTTACAACCACTATGTCCCCACGATTTATCCTCGTATTAACAGCGCGTATCGCAAGCCAATCTCCGTTATGTAATGTCGGTTCCATGGACTGACCGCTTACACCGACAAGTCTGAAGAGGAAGGTAAACAATATAAAAATAGCAAGCAGAGCATAAATAACCGAATCAAGCCAATCAAAAGAAGCTTTTATGCGCTTTACAGAAGCCGATGAAGTTCTGCGAAGTTCGCGGTAATCGACTTCAAACTGCTCAACTTTTCTCAAAAAAACTCACCAACTTTTCATTTTTGAATATAATGAAAATATAACACTGAGTATTTTACAACAAAAACGTAAAAAAGGCAAAACATTTTGCAAAAAAATAAAGGGCGGCAAAAAGCCACCCTCATTTTTAATTTGCTTATATGCGCTCTTTAACCTTAGCAGCCTTACCGACTCTGTCGCGAAGATAATAAAGCTTGCTTCTGCGTACCTTACCGGTTCTTACAAGCTCAACCTTGGCTACGTTGGGAGAATTTACAGGGAATACTCTCTCAATACCTACGCCGTATGAAATACGACGAACGGTAAATGTTTCGGAAACACCGCTGCCCTTGCGAGCGATTATAGTACCTTCAAAAACCTGAATTCTTTCTCTTTCACCCTCGCGGATTTTAACGTGTACCTTAACAACGTCACCGACTTTGATGTGAGGGCGTTCTTCCTTAATCATACCTTCGGTAATAACTTTTAATGCGTCCATAATGTCCTCCTAATTTTTATCAGACGTTCGTGCACTAAATACAAATGCAGAGGACCGTCAGCTTTAATGTTGCCATTAACTGCCGTTAGTGTTTATAAAACCCAACGCACAAAATGCTCATATATATTAGCACATTGTTTTTCCAAAAGCAAGCATTTTTTAAACTATTCTATAAAATATCGGTAAAATAGTGCTATTCAAAGTCTTTAAAGTCCGCAGTCATCATTTTTTGTTTTAAAATATCGCAAAAATCAACATCATCGCCGAGTTTAAGTGCATCAACAAAAAGATTTGGATTGATATTGTTTTTGCTGCCTGCCGTAAGTACCACGGTCAATACAGCCTTATCATTTAAAGAAATAACATTGTACGAATTAACAAATTCTTTCAGGTTGATTGTTTTTAAGATTTTTCTCTTCCCCTGCTTACCCATCTTTTCGGCAAGCAATTCATCACAAGAAAGTTTATCTTCTATTTCGTTTTTTATCTTTTCGTTTTTTCTTGTATAGAATGTAATCTTATATTCGGCAAAAGCTATATCATTTGCTTTGTAAATCGGTTCGGCGACTTTTGTTATATGAATACCGTCCGGTAAATTCTCATTCAGTCTGTCTTTTACCTCTTCAAAGCTCATTTCTTCAATTAATCTGATATCCATGGATTCACACAAGCTTTCAACTCCGAGAGTCAACGGCAAAGCGAACGTAATAAAAAGGTGCGGATTAAAACCCTCCGTATACCATACAGGTATCGCCGCACGTTTTATGGCACGCGTCATACAGCGCATAAGATCGAGATGCGATATATATTTTGTCATACCTGTTTTTTCAAAAAAAGCTCTAACATTTTGCATCGCATTTTCCCCCGTTAAGCTTTGCCGCACCGCAGGCAGCGCACTTTTGTCTGCAATTTGGAGTTGTAACGCTCATATGCGCTTTCTTATTTTCATTAATAAGAAATTCTTTTCTTATACCGTAATCAAGATGATCCCATGGAAGGATCTCGTCGTACTCACGTTTACGATTGGCATAAAACGAAGGATTGACGCCGCACTCCTTGAAAGCTGCCATCCATTTATCAAAATCGAAGAATTCATCCCAGCTGTCAAATTTGCAGCCTTTTTTCCATGCGGAATAAATAACGTCACAGATTTTTCGGTCACCGCGAGCCAAAACTCCCTCAAGAAAGCTTGTCGGAGACTGATGCCATGACACCTGAATTTTTTTTGAATGTACGGAGGACAACAAATGCTTTTGCTTTTCGACAAGCATATCCATGGTATCCTGCGGCTCCCATTGAAAAGGAGTGTGCGGTTTCGGGACAAATGAAGCTACGCTTACGCTGACGGTAACCCCTTTGCCTTTCGGTTTGCCGGGATTACTGTAATAAAGATCAACTACCTTTTGAGCAAGCTCGGCTATTCCGGCGATATCATCGAGGGTTTCTGTAGGCAAGCCCATCATAAAATACAGCTTTACTGCAGTCCAACCGCCCACAAAAGCCTTTTCGCAAGTACATATAACTTCTTCTTCCGTAACGTTTTTATTTATGGCATCTCGCAGCCTTTGCGTACCTGCCTCCGGCGCAAACGTAAGACCGCTGCGACGGATTTTTTTAAGCTCGTCCATTAGCTCATCAGAAAAATTATCAACTCTGAGCGAAGGGAGCGAAACATTTATGTTTTCTTTTAACGCCCACGAAAACATTTCCGGAATCAGTTTGTCTATTCCCGTATAGTCGCTTGTGCTTAGCGAGCAAAGCGATATTTCATCATATCCTGTGGAGTCGCAGAGTCTCTTAGCCTGGCGGTTTGCGGTTTCATAGTTTTTTTCACGAATCGGACGATAGATAAAACCTGCCTGACAAAATCTGCAGCCTCGAATACATCCGCGAAAAATCTCACAAACAGCTCGGTCATGCACAACATCAATAAACGGCACAACAAACTTGTCAGGATAATAAACCTTGTTAAGATCACTGATAATACGTTTTTTTACACGTTTCGGAGCAGTGGCTTTGTTCGCAATATTTTTAACCGTACCGTCGGCGTTGTAGCTTACATCATACAGCGACGGTACATATATGCCCTGTATTTTGGCCGCTTCACATAAGAATTCATATTTATCGGAGCCCATTTCCTTATGTTTTTCTAAAAGATCAATAAGCTCGTTTGTAACCTCTTCTCCCTCTCCCAGCATAAACAAATCGATAAAATCCGCTATCGGCTCCGGATTACAGGCACAGGGACCACCCGCCACGACAAGCGGAGTAAGGCTTTTTCTGTCTTTACTTTTAATCGGAACACCGCCCAAATCCAACATATTGAGGATATTGGTATAACTCAGTTCATACTGCAGCGTAAATCCTATCATATCAAATTCGGATAAACTGTCTCCGCTTTCGAGTGCAAACAGATGGACATTGTTTTTTCTCATTTTCTCTTCCATATCCACCCAAGGGGCAAAGACACGTTCACACCAGGCGTCCTCGCGCTCGTTCACAAGACCGTAAAGTATTTTCATACCAAGGTGTGACATACCTATTTCATAGTTATCCGGGAAACAAAACGCATATCTGAATTTAATTTTGCTTTTATCTTTGACAACGCTGTTTACTTCACCGCCAATATATCTTGCCGGCTTTTGCACTTTTTGTAAAAGAGATTCCTGTTTTTTTGACAGCATACTCTACCTCATAAAAAAATTAGTAGAGATATCATACAACAAATGCCGCTTTAATGCAACCGCGAAACTTTATTTAAGACCTTTAACGATAAGAAGGACCAAAAGATATACAGACAGCAGTAAAAGAGTAAAATTATATCCGCTTTTTACGAGTGTTAAAAATCCGGCAACCGTAAGCGGAATTAAAAAACCAAGCGATATAATGCATAATATAAATTCGGTTTTTTCAACGGAAGTTTTCATTAAAAGCGCGCACTCAAGTACTCTGCCGCCGTCAAGACCCGATATAGGCAAGAGATTAAAGAATGCGAGCACAGCATTTACGGCAATAACCGAAAACAAAATTTCATTATTTTTGTAATTGAGATAAAACGGCAACACACCTATAAAAATCAAAACATTTACAAACGGACCGCAAAAAGCCGTGATTATTTCATTTTTGTAATTGAGTTTAATGTCGTTGCGCCGTAAAACAGAGAGTCCGAAAAGCCCAAAGCTGATTTTCTGCGGACACTCGCCCAAAAGCAAAAGCGACAAAATATGTCCGCCCTCGTGGAGCACCCCCGAGAGGACGGACAATTGCACCTGCGGTCCGACATCAAAGCACAAAAGAGCCGCAACGGATGCCGCGAACAAAAAGCCGATTTTAATTTCGGTATCTTTGATATAAAATGACATCAGACATCAAGTATCCAAATAGGGTTACACCATAACCCGTTTATTTTGAGCTCAAAATGAAGGTGCGGTCCGGTTGCCTGCCCGGTCATTCCGACAAGCGCAATACTGTCTCCTGCCGAAACAATATCACCCTCCGAGACCAAAAGTTCTTTGCAGTGACAATAAACGGTTTCGACATTATCCGAATGAGAAATAACAATATAGTTGCCGCGGAGTCTGGATTCCCGGGCTTTTATGACGGTTCCGCCGAAAGCCGCTCTTATAGGCGTGCCCTCACGCACTGCCAAATCGAGTCCTGTATGAAAGCCATACTCCTCTGTAACGGGATTTACACGGTAACCGAATTTTGATGTGACTTTTGCATCTTCTACCGGCATTACCGCTTTTTGTGACATACTTACCGGTGAAAATGACGTTTTTTCTTTTGCCGTCAGAATATCGTCTCCGCCCATTCCGTTAAGCTCGTTATCATTATACGGAACAAGTGAATAATCCTCCTTACTCTGCGATTCGGTTTCGTCGGCTTTTTCATTTTTATCGGTATCGTTCATGGGTTCAAAAACAAATTCGGCAGATTTTTTGAGATTTTTTACAACCTCGGCGAACGGCATATCCGTAGATGAAATATTATTATAAATTTCACGCAGATGCGAAAAAACAGACGATTGTGTTTTAAACATTATCAGCATAAAAATATCTATTATAATGCAGAGTATAATCTGCACTCGCAAAACAGGCAATAAGAAGTCTGTTTTCACTTTTGTTTCACCTGACTCGCGTTCTCTGCGATATTCACGATAATCGTATTTTTTGCCGGAGACGATACCATCAGACTCCTGCTCGTAAGCGTTATACATTTAAATCACCCGATAATGTATATTAAAACAAAAAAAGAAAAATGCCTTTTCATTCCGAAAAGACATTTAAAGCAAAATTTTACTTATTAAAATAATATTCTTCTGTCAAACATTCGGCTATAACACCCGATTCAAAAGTACGATGGTTTGCTATATAATCAACGGTTCCGAAAACAAGCATTAAAGACACGGCAAAAGCGAACACTATTAAAATTATCACTTTAATTTTATTTTTTGACCCCATAGATTACCTCTCTATCACATAAGTCATAAAACATCTTATCACTTCAGACAAAACCGGTCAACACAAACCGTACGTAAAAAAAATAACACCTGCCGAAAGCAGATGCTATAAGATCGGAGCTTTTTACTCCCAAGCCGACCGAAACTCAATTAAAATGGTGGACGTTAACGGACTCGAACCGCTGACCCTTCGCACGTCAAGCGAATGCTCTACCAACTGAGCTAAACGTCCTTATGGCGACGGGTGTTATTATACAATATACAATAATAAAAATCAAGAGTTTTTTCTACATTTTAAAAAGTG
>DJOQ01000036.1:39292-95892 GCA_002437245.1 Ruminococcaceae bacterium UBA6434 | reverse complement strand
ACTTCACTTTGGCAATTTAGGCTATGCTTATTTTAATTATAACAATAATAATGTCCAATAAAGCGTACTTTTGACTGACACGCCCCCTGTCAAGTAGACATTTTTTGCGGACACCTGTTATGCAGCATTTAAATTTCATAAAAAGAATGTCCGGAATTTGATTTAATTGAATTACATAAAGCATTGAACTTACAAGCATATTTTGATAAAATATCTATCAAGGAGGTCTTTTGATGATACTCAAATTAAAGCCCGCATTTAAAGATTATATTTGGGGCGGAACAAAACTCCGCGATGATTTCGGATTTAAAAGCGACCTAAACAGAATCGCCGAGGGGTGGATGCTGTCTTGTCATAAAGACGGCGAAAATATTATTGACGGCGGAGAATTTGACGGTAAAACATTATCCGAAGTTATTAAAGAATCAGGAAAAGATATACTCGGAACAAATACACAGAAATACGACTTTTTCCCCATTCTCATAAAACTGATTGACGCTAAAGACAATCTTTCCGTTCAGGTACACCCTGACAATGATTATGCGCTTCGCGTTGAGGGCGAATACGGCAAAACCGAATGTTGGTATGTAATTGACTGCGATGAAGGTTCAGAACTCATATACGGTTTTAAGAAGAAAATTTCAAACGAAGAATTCAGAAAACGCATTGAGGACAATACCTTTTTAGATGTAGTAAACCACATCAAGGTTAAAAAGGGCGAATTTTTCTTTATTGAATCCGGTACATTGCACGCAATAGGTAAAGGAATACTTCTTGCAGAAATTCAGCAGAATTCAAATACTACCTATCGCGTATATGACTACAACCGCCTGGGTGCAGACGGTAAGCCTCGCGAACTTCACACCGAAAAAGCCATCGACGTTACAAAATGCGAACCGCCGAAAAATAACGGTGTAATGCCGCCTGTTGTTAAGAAAGACGGCTATGATGAAAAGCTTCTTACTTCGTGCGAGCTGTTTTCCGTCAAAGATATCACCGTAAACCGAAGTTATTTTTCCGTAGCGGATAAACACTCATTTGTGTCTGTACTTGTTATCGACGGTAACGGCTCATTGGTTTGCGGAAAAGAGACATTTATGTTAAAAAAAGGCGACAGTTACTTCATAAGTGCCAACAGCGGCGAATTCGCTATATGCGGAAACGTAAACATAATCGAAACAAGAGTTTAATTTTTTGAAATTATTTTGTTGACATGAGATCTGCACCGTCATATAATACTAATGCAAAATATTGCTGTCTTCGAGGCGGGGTGAAATTCCCCACCGGTGGTAAAAGTCCACAAGCCATGGCTGATCGGGTGCAATTCCCGAACCGACGGTACAGTCCGGATGAAAGAAGATGTACTTACGCTACACTTTCACCTCGCAGATTATATCTGCGAGGTTTTTGTTTTGTTTGACAGCATATTTCAGTAAAAATATGAAAGGTTTGATACCATGTCAAGCAACAAAAACAACAAAAGCAAAAAGAAAAAGTTAATGTCGGGATTTCAAATCAGGAAAATGACTGTAACTGCTATTTTAGCAGCTATTTCAACTGTCCTTATGTTTCTGAGTTTTAATGTTCCGTTTATGCCGAGTTTTATCAAGATGGATTTTTCGGAGCTTCCGGCGCTGATTGCCGCATTTGCTTACGGTCCCTTGAACGGTGTTATTGTTTGTCTTATTAAAAATCTTATAAATCTTTTAAGCACGCAAACAGGCGGCGTCGGCGAACTTTCCAATTTTATTTTAGGGTGCGCTTTTGTTCTTCCGGCAGGACTTATCTATAAACATAAAAAGACAAAAAAAAGCGCTGTTCTCGGAGCGATTCTCGGTGCTGTGGTAATGGCTGCTTTCAGTATGGTTTCAAATTATTATATTGTTTATCCCATATATGCAAAGTTTATGCCTATGGACGTCATCATTGCGGCGTACAGTACTATTTTGCCGTCCATAAAAAATCTTTGGCAAGCTTTATTGGTTTTTAATCTGCCGTTCACCTTTGCTAAAGGTCTTGTAAATGTTCTGATAGCAACGCTTATTTACAAGCCGCTGTCTCCCATTTTAAAAGGCAAGAATATTTAAACCGATTTTATTGACAAACGTCGAAAAAGATAGTAGAATACTATCGAAATAAATAACAATCCTTATAAAGAGTGGCGGAGGGATCGGCCCTGTGAAGCCCGGCAACCTGCACTTAGATGCAAGGTGCTAAATCCCGCAGCATTTTGTGCTGAGAGATAAGGTGAGTTCTGTAGGACGCCTTATGCGAATTCAGCACAGGCGTTCTTTTTTGATTGTTAAACATAAAGGAGTTAATTTTAAAAATGGCAAAACATCTTTTCACTTCAGAATCGGTTACCGAAGGGCATCCCGATAAAATATGTGATAATATCTCCGATGCCGTTCTTGACGCTATTCTCGCGCAGGATCCGGACGGCAGAGTTGCTTGCGAAACAACATGCATAACCGACCAAATAATGGTTATGGGAGAAATCACGACAAAGGCAAAAATTGATATTGAACAAATCGCACGTGATGTTGTTTGCGAAATAGGCTACGACTCACCCGAAAAGGGATTTGACGGTCACACCTGCAAAGTTCTTATCGCTATTGATAAACAGTCACCGGACATCGCTCTCGGCGTAGATAAATCATACGAACTTAAAGAGGGCTATGATGACAGTTACAATCTTCACGGCGCCGGTGATCAAGGTATGATGTTCGGTTATGCCTGTGACGAAACCGAGGAACTTATGCCGCTGTCAATCGCACTCTCGCACAAACTTGCAAAGCAGCTCACCAACGTCAGAAAAAACGGCACGCTCCCCTATCTTCGCCCCGACGGTAAAACTCAGGTAACCGTTGAATACGACGAGAACGGTATTCCTAAAAGAGTTGACACTATCGTTATTTCTTCTCAGCACAGCGCAGATGTCTCGCTTGACCAAATCAGAAGCGACATTGTAAAATATGTTATCAAACCGATTGTTCCCGAAAATCTTTTGGACGACGACACAATTATTTATGTAAATCCGACTGGCAGATTTGTCACAGGCGGTCCTGCAGGCGACAGCGGTCTTACCGGAAGAAAAATTATTGTTGACACTTACGGCGGTATCGGTCGACACGGCGGCGGTTGTTTTTCGGGAAAAGATCCCACAAAGGTTGACCGTTCTGCGGCTTACGCCGCACGTTATGTCGCTAAAAATATTGTTGCGGCAGGACTTGCAAAAAAATGTGAAATTCAAATTGCTTATGCAATTGGTGTAGCGCATCCGGTATCCGTTATGATTGACACATTCGGAACGGGTGTAATTTCCGATGATACATTAAGTGAAATTGTCACCGAAACATTTGACTTGCGTCCCGCGGCTATAATTGACAGTCTTGACTTACGCAGACCGATTTATCGTCAGCTTGCGGCATACGGTCATATGGGCAGAACAGATCTCGATCTTCCGTGGGAAAAGACCGATAAAGCAGATGATTTAAAGAAAGCTGCAGGAATTTAAAAGACTGTATAAAAATCTTTTTTCGGCTCATAATAAAAGCGAACCATTTAAAGGAGTTGAAAAAAGATGTTAGACAGAATTGCATTGATTCTTGTTATCATCGGCGGTATCAATTGGGGTTCAATCGGACTTTTTAAGTTTGATATTGTCGGATGGATATGCGGCGGTCAAGATGCAGTTATCAGCAGAATAATATATACTCTTGTTGCATTGGCGGCAGTATGGTGTATATCATTGCTTTTCAGGCAAAACGAAATGCTTGTTGCCGATAACGACGAAAACAGAGCATAAAATAAAAAGTCCGGCTCAGCCGGACTTTTTTTCTGTAATCTTTGTTTTATCTGCAACGACGTAAATCATATTATTTGTGTAATACACGACTTTACCGGGTAGTGCTCCCGACGGCTTTTTAACGTTTTTTACCAAGGTGTAATCTACCGGAACTTTTGTGTTTTCTTTGGCAGAACTGTTGCATGCCGCTATAATAGCAGCCTCCGAAACAGCAAGATCGGTAAACTCCCGTTTATCGGAAACAAGTATTGTATGCGAACCCGGAATACCTTTGGTATGAAACCACATATCATAATTTTTGGCTATTTTAAATGTAAGCTTATCGTTTTGCAGGTTATTTCTGCCGACAAGAACCCTAAAGCCCTCACTTGTTACATACTCAAGCGGAGGGAGTTCCCGAGGCGGTTTTTGCTTACCGTTTTTATGTTTCTTTATAAAGCCGCCTATAACAAGCTCGTTTCGTATGCTTGCGATTTCGCTTTCAGTTTCGGCACGCATAAGACTGTCTTTTACAGAATCTATATATAATAATTCCTGTTCGCCGTTTTCAATTAAGTCGGCGAGCATTTTTTCTGCCGTATGCGCTTTTTTATAGTCCTTATAGTATTTCTGAGAATTTTTTGCAGGCGATAAAGCCGGATTTACCGGTATTTTAACAAGACGGTTGTTGTCATAATAATTTTCGACTTCATAATACGAACAACCAGAACTTAATTTATATTGATTTGCGCTTATAAGTTCTGCATATGTTTTCAGTGTATCCTTATCAGCACACTTCTGCAGTTCAGCCCTTTGGTTAGCTATTTTTCGGCTGAGACGCTCGGTCGTATTGTTCAGAATTTTGATTATGTCTTTTGCCTTAACTTTCATACGCAAAGCAAGATCGCGCTCATAATAAAACACATCAAGAGCTTCAGAAACTGATGTAAAACTCTTCTTTTTAAACAGGTCGCCGTATTGCTTGATATCAATTATTGAAAAATCATACGGTTTACCGTCATTATCAAACAATACGGTCATATGCACTTTGTCACTCGTTAAATATGACTTTAATCCGAATACGGCTTTTTCGAGAGAATCCCTGTCACACTCTGAAACCACAATATCCTCTTTATATGTTTCATCCGCAATTTCGCGACACATAAGCGGTGATGAACCCTCGATTGAAAACAGCAATGACTTGCTTAATTTCAAACGAGAATTCAGCAATACCGAAGTGCATATATCTTTGACTTCATCCTTGAGAATATTACATTTTTTCTGCTGCGGCGGCAACACATATGTTACAGAAGGCAGTATTTCTCTGACGGAAGATTTATTTTCATCTACCCTTTTTACCGCGTCAATTATTTTTCCGTCATCGCCTATAAGTATAATATTACTGTGCTGTGCCATTATCTCGACACAAACAGTAATTTTAACCTTATCTCCTATTTCGTTAACTGCGTCAAAATCAAAAAACAGTATTCTGTCAAGACCCGATTGGCGAATGTTTCGGAGAATTGACCCTGTAAGCTTTTTTCTGAAAAGCATACAAAGCATCGGCGGTTTTTGCGGATTTTCAAGGGAATGAGAGGTTAAATGTACCCTTGCCGAGCTCGGTTCTGCCGACATAAGCAGTTTATATGCACCGTTTCTCGTCCGCATATTAAAGACCAATTCAAGCCTTGAGGGCTGATTGACCCTCTCAACCCTCGCGCCTATTAACTTTTCCGCTAATTCAGCTTTTATAAAATGTAATGTAATACCGTCAAGAGCCATACTTATAATTCCTCAAATATTCTTAATAGGAGCTTTTTGCTCCGCAACTTTAAAATGTATATCTTCAAACTTATTTCCAAGTAATTTACACAAATTCGCCACAGCCGGAAATTCGGTCTCATAATGTCCGGCAGAAACAAGCAATATTTCTTTATCGGCTGCATCTAAAAACTCATGGTATTTTCCGTCACCCGTAACAAGCGCATCGGCACCGGCTTTTTTGGCGTCCGGTGCAAAATCAGAGCCTGCACCGCCGCAAACCGCAACGGTCTTTATTTCTTTTATACAGTCATTATATCTAAGGTGCGCCGCAAGGCATTTGCTCACATATTCCGAAAACAAATCCGAAGTCATCGGTTTATCAAGTTCACCTATCATAAAGCAGTTGTCGTTACTTGAAACAACATTGTGCAAATTCAGTTTTTGTGCCAGAACCTTATTTACACCAATAGGTGATAAATCGTAGTTTGTGTGGGCGGAAATAACCGATATACCGTTTTTAAAGCAAATTGACGCCGGTGTTTTTTCAGTCAGTGCAGTCAGAGCACCGAAAATTATCGGATGGTGAGAAACAATAAGGTCATACTTTCCGTTAATTGCTTCTTCCAAAACTTCGGCAGTAATATCAAGCGTAACCAAGGCCTTTGAAACATCACAGTTGCCGCAATTCACCAAAATACCGCTGTTATCCCATTCAAGCTGTGAAGAAAACGGTGCAAAACTGTCAATGTAGTCATATATTTCACTTAGCCTGCTCATATTTAATTTCCTCCAAAATTTTACCTATTTTGTTTGCATCATAACCGGAATTTTTAAGTGCCGTATACTTTTTTTTCAGCCTATTTACAATTTTATTGCAAAATTCAATTTCATCCGGATTATTGCTGTGAATCAGATTTCCGACATAGAAGTACCATTCGCCAAAATCGGTCTCTTCTTCGGTATATTCGGCAGATAGTGCAAGATAAAGTCTTTTTCCTTCTCTTACAACCGTTTCCTTTGTAATTTTATAACCGTTATCGCACAAAAAAGCCCTCAAATCTTCAAAATGAGTCATTGGCTGCATAATAATCTGTTTATTATTTTTAAGCCATGGCGCGTCGCCGATTATTTTAGCTATAAGCTCGCCGCCCATCCCCGCTATAACAACAGCGTCGACCTCGGTTTCCTTAATATTTTCAAGTCCGTCGGAAAGTCGCAAAACCACTCTGTCTTCGAAACCGTATTGTTTAACGGTTTTTGCCGCATTATTCAGCGGTCCTTTATTTATATCAGAGGCCACAACAGCTTCCGCAAGCTTATTTTGAAGCGCATAAACCGGTATGTATGCGTGGTCGGTTCCGACATCGGCAAGCTTTTTGCACGGAGTTATCAATTCGGCCGTTTTCAATAAACGAGGAGTTAAGTTAATCATAATTACCGTAATTTAAAGGCTGTGTTTTGAGCACAGCCTTTTTAAGTCAGTTATTTTTTCCTTTTAAAAATTCGTTGATATTTTCAACAAGTACGTCCGGGTCAACACCGTGAACCATACAAGCCTGCTCTACTGTTTCGCCGCGCGATGCGGGGCAACCCAGGCAATGCATACCCATTTCAAGGAAAAAAGGGGCTGTATCTCTCTCGGCGTCAAGAATGTCGCCGATTGTCATATCTTTATTGATTTCTGTCATAATTAAAACCTCCGATTATGCTTTTGCGACCGCTAATTTAACTTTACCGTCGCCTATCTCGACTTCTTTGGTAAGATCTGCGTCAGAAAGGGTTCCGCCGAGGATAAGTTCATCGGCAAGAAGCTCCGACTTGATATATTCGGTCTTTTCCCTGAGAGCATCGATAACAGCTGTATCAAGAGACTCAATTGCCATTTTAACTCTCTGCTCTACCTCATATCCGGCTTCTTTTCTTATAAGCTGACACTGTCTGACCGTGTCACGTACCAAGCCCTCTTTTACGAGTTCCTCGGTAAGTACGGTATCCAACGCCACAACACCCTTATCATTCTGAAGCTCGGCAGATACAATACCTTCTTTAGTTTTTGTCTGAACGCTGAATATATCAGCAGCAAATTTTTCGTCCCAACCCGGAACGGAAACTTCATTACCCTGTTCAACCGCAGAAACAAGCTCTGACATATCATAACCCGAAAGTGTTTCAAGAGTCTGCTTCATCTTGTTGACATTCTGCTTGAGAACAGCACCGGCAACCTTAAAGTTTACGGTCAGATATTTATCCTCAAGAACATTAACATCATCAATATATTTAATATTCTTAATGTTAAGTTCATCAAGTATTATCTTTTCAAATACACCTATTTTATTTGCCGTTTCGCTATCGCAGCAAACATAAAGAGTTGAAAGAGGCTGGCGAACCTTGAGCTGCTGCTCATTGCGTAGTCTCATGGCGGTAGCTATTATCTCTCGTGAGACAGCCGTTTTTTCAACTATACCGTCATCCTCAAATCCTTCAATAGGCTTCGGCCAATCGCAGAGATGAACGGAGATCGGTGACGAAGGCATAACTTTTCTCGTAAAGTTCTGCCAGATATGCTCTGTCATAAACGGAATAACAGGTGACATAACAAGGGTTGCGGTATTAAGTGCATAATAAAGCACCCAATAAGCGGTCATCTTATCTTTTTCATCACCGGTTTTCCAGAAACGACGACGGTTTGTTCTTATATACCAATTTGATATATCGTCAACAAATACCTCAAATTCTTTTACAAGCATATAAACTTTATAGTCGTCATAAAGCGCTTTAGCCTTTTTGAGAAATTCGTTGGTGCGAACAACAAGCCATATATCCGTAGGAGTCATAGAGGACTTGTCAGGAGTGTAATTTTCGAAATTGGGCTTGTCAATTTTTGCGTATGTCTCAAAGAATGTGTAAATATTCCAATACGAAAGAAGCTTTCTTCTCGCCTCATCGCCAAGATTGTAACCGAAACGTACATCGTTTGATACAGGAGCGCCTGCATACAAATAACGTATTGTGTCGGCACCTATCTTTTCGGCTGCCTCATCGAATTTAATCATAAATCCGGTTTTTGAGAACTTTCTGCCGTCTTCGGCTACTACGGCGCTGTTTGTAAGGACTCTCTCATAAGGAGCTTTGCCTTCGAGCACAACGCTCATAAACAGCTGTGAATAGAACCAAAGTCTTACCTGCTCGTGCATTTCGGTAACCCATTCTGCGGGGAAGTTCTTTTTCCACTCTTCCTTATCGCGGAAATAGCCGAGTGTTGAGTAAGGAACAATGCCGGCGTCAAGCCACACATCACCGATCTCCGATACACGCGAAACCTCTTTACCGCAATGCGGACATTTAATTTTAATCTTATCTACCCAAGGTCTGTGAAGTTCGGGTAATTCGTCAACAAGCTTAGGATCTACCGCGAGAGAACGAAGCTCTTCCTTAGAACCTACAACGGTTACATGACCGCAATCGCAAGGATAAAACGGAAGCGGCATACCGTAATAACGCTTACGGGATATATTCCAGTCTCCCATATTATTTAACCAGTCGTTCATACGTTTACCGTTTGAAGCAGGTTCCCACTTAACTGTATTGGCGGCTTCGATAAGCTTCGGACGTATCTCATCTGTTCTGATGTACCAAGCCGGTACAAGTCTGAATACAACCTCCGATTTACATCTCCAGCATACGGGATAGCTGTGCTCATGCGGCTCAACCTTATAGAGCTTGTCAGCCTCTTTAAGATGCTCAAACACCTCATCGGCAACAGTATGGCTGTCTTTACCTGTCATCCATCCGAATCCGTCAAGATATATACCCATATCGTCTATAGGCATAACCTTTGCAAGACCGAGTCTTTCACCAAGCTCGAAGTCCTCGACACCGCATCCGGGAGCTATATGAACTATGCCGGTACCTTCATCGGCAGCAACATCTTCCCAAGCAACAATTTTATGGTCTATACCGCTCTGAGCGGGGATATCCGGGAAACAGGTCTCGTAGTGATAACCTACAAGCTCAGATCCCTTAAATGCACGAAGTACCTCAACTTTATCATCGCCGAGATGACCTATTGCATTCTTCGCGAGAATCAATGTCTTTTCGTCGCTTTTTACTTTAACTTCGACATAGTCAATTTCAGGATTAACCGCAAGTGCAACATTAGAAGAAAGCGTCCATGGAGTTGTTGTCCAAACGAGCATTTTAGACGGAATTTCTTTGATGGGGAGCTTAAAGTAAACCGAATTATGCGTCATCATTTTGTATGAGCCGGTCATTTCGTGTTCGGAAAGCGAAGTTCCGCATCTCGGACACCAAGGCATAGGCTTGTACTCACGCTGAATCCAACCGTGCTCATCGCATTTTTTAAGGAAATACCAAATGCCGGCTATGTTTTCATCGGTGTTTGTATAGTAAGAATTATCCCAATCCATCCATTGACCGAGACGTTTGGACTGCTCTGTAATAATTGCAGAAAAATGCTTAACACGGTCTTTACAAGCTTTTGTGAACTTGTCCATACCATAGTTTTCGATATCTTTTTTCGTCTTGAAGCCGAGAGCTTTTTCAACCTCAACCTCAACCCAAAGGCCCTGTGAATCAAATCCGTTTTGATAACGGCAATCGCAACCTTGCATTGCATGGTAACGAATAAAAATATCTTTTATACTTCTGCCCCAAGCATGGTGTATACCCATGGGGTTATTAGCTGTTATAGGACCGTCAACAAAACGGAACATCTTATGGCCGCGGTTCTTCTCGCGGAGCTTTTCAAAGCATTTTTCCTTTTCCCAGAAGTCCATGACTTCATGTTCCATATCAACGAACATATTTTTTTCATCTGCCACTTTATTTTTTCCCCTTTCAGAGCGCGATTATTAAAGCCATAATATTTAGATTATATCTAAAAAAGTCAATATTTACAAGGCTTTTTACTGATTTTTTTCATTTATTTTAGGAATAATGTTGGTTTCATCGACAATATATATAGGGCGATTTTTCACTTCAAGATAAATTCGTGAAATATATTCGCCCGCTACGCCGAGAGACAGCAATATAAGTCCTCCTATAACAAACACGGCACATATCAATGAAGGATAGCCGGGTACATCTGAGCCGTGAATCAAAGTACGTATAAAAATATAAATTGCATAAATTATACCGATAAGGCTGAATACAGAACCTATATACAGCGATATTTTCAAAGGTGCGGTCGAAAAGCCTATAATACCGTCAAGCGCATATCGCAACAGTTTCCAAAACGACCATTTCGTCTCACCTGCCACACGGTTGCTGTTCTCATGTTCAAACCATTTTGTCTTAAATCCTACCCAACTGAATATGCCTTTGGAAAATCTGTTGTATTCCGGCATAGAAATTATTGCATCTACGACCTTGCGCTTCATTATTCTGAAATCCTGTGCACCGTCCTCAATGCCTGTATCCGAAATTTTATTGATAAGTTTATAAAACTGATTTGAGAAAGCGCTTTTAAGCTTTGCCTCACCTTTTCTGTCTATACGTCTTGCAGCTGCTACATCGTAATCTTCGTTAATAAGCGCATTCATCATATTCGGAATCAAATCCGGTGAGTGCTGCAAATCGGCGTCTAAAATCCCGACATATTCTGCATCCGACAGCTTCATACCTGCAAGCATGGCGGCTTCTTTGCCGAAATTGCGCGAAAAAGAAATATATTTTACATAATCGTATTTTTCCGCGTAATCACGCAGTAAACCGAGTGTATTGTCGCGGCTGCCGTCGTTAACAAAAATAAACCTTACCGAAACATCGTTCATTTTATCTTTGACATCTTTTACCGCTTTTAAAAATAGCGGCAAAGACTCCTGTTCGTTAAAACAAGGAACTACAAGATCAAGCGTTCTCAAAGATATACACTTCCTTTAATTGGTCTTATGATAGTATAACATATTATGTGTCAAAAAAAAACAAAAAAATAAGCGGTATAAAAACCGCTTAAAAATCATAATTTCAATGCTTTTTCTCCGCAAGATATTTTTGCTTTGTCGCCTGACCGCCTCTTATATGTCGTTCGGCCTTGTTAACCTCTAAAACTTCCCTTACCTCAGTATACAAAGCCGGGTTTATTCTTCTCAGCCGTTCGGCAACATCCATATGTACTGTTGATTTGCTCACCGAAAACACTTTTGCCGCGGCTCTTACGGTAGCCCTGTTTTCAACAATATATTCTCCCAATATTACAGCGCGTTCTTCAACAGTATCATTCAAAACAAATCCCTCCTTAGTCTGTCAATAATTGATATGACAAAGGAGGGACAAATATTCTTAAATTATTTTAGGCGTAAATTACTTTGTGCCGAATATTCTGTCGCCGGCATCGCCGAGACCAGGAATAATGTAGCTGTGCTCATTAAGTCTCTCATCAAGAGCAGCACAGAAAATATCGACATCGGGATGAGCCGTAGTAAGAGCTTCAAGGCCCTCGGGAGCGGCTATTATACCCATAAATTTAATTGACTTCGGATGGAAAGTCTTTATTTGATCTATTGCGTCGATCGCCGAACCGCCTGTCGCAAGCATAGGATCAAGTACGATTACTTCACGCTCTGATATATCAGACGGCAATTTGCAATAATACGGAACAGGTTTTACCGTAACCGGATCACGATACATACCGATGTGACCTACCTTTGCCGACGGAACAAGAGCCAAAACACCGTCAAGCATTCCGGTTCCGGCTCTGAGTATCGGAACGAAAGCGAGTTTTTTACCCGAAATAACTTTAGCCTTAGCAATGGCAATGGGAGTTTCGATTTCAACTTCCTCAAGAGGAAGATCGCGAGTAGCTTCATAACACATAAGCGTTGCTATCTCTGAAACAAGTGCTCTGAATTCTTTAGAACCGGTATTTTTATCACGGAGCAACGTCAGTTTGTGCTGAATAAGCGGATGGTTGGTAATAGTAACCTTACCCATAATTAGCCTCCAATAATTTAAATTTTCTAAAATATTATATAACAGCCATCAGGAAAAGACAAGATTTTTTTATTTGTTTTCAATTTCGGTTATCTGGTCAATTCTTCTCTGATGACGACCGCCCTCAAATTCGGTTTTTAAAAATACGTCGGCTAACTCCGCAGCAAGACCAGCTCCTACTACCCTGCCGCCGAGGCAAAGAATGTTAGCATTATTGTGAAGTCTTGTATATTTAGCGCTGAAATAATCGGAACAGCAAGCCGCACGTATACCCTTGACTTTATTTGCCGCCATAGACATACCGATGCCGGTACCGCAGCATAAAATACCGAGACTGCCCTCGTCCGATAAAACATTCAAGCAAGTCTTTTCGGCTATCGGTGCGTAATCTACCGATTGCGTAGAATCCGTTCCGCAGTCGACTGTTTTATAGCCTTCGGCATCAAGATGTTTTTTCAATGCCTCTTTTAATTCAAATCCGCCGTGATCTGCTCCTAAATAAACCGTCATTTTTTTAGCTCCTTTTTCTTTTTTAATTCTCTCTCTGCCTGAGGCAGTCTTAAATAAACCGGTAAAAGCTCGTCGGCACTGACCGGTGTTGTACCTGAATAAATATATTTTTCCGTCAGAAAAGCCGTACTTGACGCACGCTGATATCTATATTGTGCATCCGCCAATATAATATTGCCAAAGCTGCTCGAAAATTTTTCATAGGTTACTGCGGCACCGTCACCTGCAAATAGAATGGGCTTATCTATGCTTTTTAAACTGTTTGCCAATTCCGATATGAGCATCGCGCTGTCGGGAGTCAGTCTTTTGCCGTTCTCAAAGAGCGCCGTGTAAACCTGAGAGCATCTTGCGTCCATAAGGGAGCAAACTATGCAGTTCCGCTCAAAAAAAGGATACGCTATTGTCTCAAGCGTTGAAATGCCGAGACAAGGCTTGTCGGCTCCGTCAGCCATTCCTTTTACGGCAGCCACACCGATTCTTACCCCCGTAAAAGAGCCGGGCCCGTTTGAAACAGAAAAAACATCTACCGAGCCTATATCGGTTTTGGTATTATCAAGTATATTTTTCACCATCGGCATGAGGGTTTCGCTGTGTGTCAGTTTAACGTTTGTAAACTCTTCGCCCGTAAGTATCCCATTATCCAAAAGCGCAACACTGCAAGAAACAGCAGAGCTTTCAACAGAGAGAATTTTCATCTTTAACACCATCTATTTTAATAATACGATCATTATCGGAATCGCCTTTTTTCATATATACTCTCACAGTATTCTCAGGCAATGCATTTTCAACATTTTCGCTCCATTCAACGCATAAAATCGAGCCCATATCTATATAGTCAAAAAAGCCGGTGGAATAGAGATCGTCCCAACTCTCAACACGGTACATATCAAAATGACAAAGTTCATTATGCTCACCGTAAACATTTACAATTGCAAATGTAGGGCTCGAAACATTACACGTAAGCCCCATCCCCTTTGCAATACCGCTGATAAGAGTCGTCTTACCCACCCCGAGTCCGCCGTAAAAAGCCACAACCGTTCCGCCGCTGAGCTTCTTCGCCAACTTTTCGCCCAACCCGATTGTTTCTTTTGCGGATTTACTTAAAAACTCTACCATTTAATCACCTTTGTTATTTTAGCATTAAATTTATTATCAGTAAATACTTTTTTGCTTGAAAATATCCGCTTACCATAATATAATAAATTGATAATAAATTCGGATGTGAAAATATGAAGAAGTTTTTTTTGACAGTAAAGAGCTTTTTGAAAGAAACCGATATTTTATTGTTTTCTCTTTGCATTATAACCTCCGCCTTCGGTTTGTTGATGGTTTACAGTGCCACACGCTACACACTTAAAGACGGCGCCCATTTTTCGAGAGAATTTATAATAATGTTGCTTGCCGTTTTTCTCGGAGTTATTGCCGCCTTATTCTTATCGTATTTTGATTATCAAGTGTACACCAGGTTTTGGCCGGTTATAGCTGTTTTCTGCGTTCTGATAATGCTCGCTCTCTTTAAATGGGGCACAGGTCCTTCTTCGAGGCCCGACGCCAGAACATGGCTTTCAATAGGTCCCATAAATTTTCAACCGTCCGAGCTTGTAAAAATCGGATTTATTATAACATTCGGTGTGCACCTGGATAAATTGAAAGAAAAAATCAACAACATTTTCAGCATCCTTCAACTCGGTGCACACGCGGCTGTTCCGATAATTCTTGTAGCGGCAACCGGCGATATGGGTTCGGCACTTGTATTTGTGGTTATTGCTGTTGTTATGATGTTTGTCGCAGGGGTCCACTGGGGATATTTCCTCGGCGGTATAGCTTTAGTCGGAGCGGCAACTCCCCTTATTTGGACTTATGTTTTAAAGCAGCTCCAAAAAGACAGATTTTTAGCGCTTATTTATCCCGATTTATATCCTGATATTATATATCAGCAGCAACGCGGTCTTAATGCCATCGGAGCCGGCGGCATTACTGGGCAAGGCTTGTTTAAGGGCGCTTACACACAGGCAGGAGCTGTTCCGGAGAGCCAAAATGATATGATTTTTTCCGTTGTCGGTGAAGAATTGGGATTTGTCGGCTGCATAGCCACACTGCTGCTTATCGTTTTGATAACCGTAAGAATTATTTATGTCGGAAAAAAATCAAGCGAACAGTCAACCAATTTGATATGCACGGGAATGGCTGCAATGATAATCGGTCAGATGATAATAAACGTCGGTATGTGCTTGATGTTACTGCCTGTTATAGGTATAACGCTTCCGTTTTTCAGTGCCGGAGGTTCTTCCAACCTTTGTATCTACTTAGGAATAGGCATAGTTATGAGTATTTACAGGCACAACTGTGATACGGGCGCCGTGAATATAAGAGTATACGATTCGTTAAAAAATTAAATTGTGCTGCCGGATATAACACAAATAAAAGCAAATACAGCAAAAGAGCACGGACAAACTCATGTTTTGTCCGTGCTCTTTTGAGTGAGCGCAAAAAACAACCAGTCCAGCCCCTCAAAAACTAAATGCTGTCTTTTGCGCAAAATGCGGACTACCGTTTTTCAGGTAGCAAGTTTATTATAAGCCATTAAAACGAAAAGGTCAATATTTTTCGACAAAAAAATATTTTTTTCGCAACTAAAATATTTTTACACCTTTTGGAGCTTTGCAAGGCGTGCCATAATTTTCTTTGTGCCGGCTTTAGTGAAAGCAATTTCGAGCAGTAAATCGTTTCCCATAGGCGTTGTTTTTGTAATAACGCCTTCGCCGAACACCTTGTGTATAACCGTGTCGCCGACTTTATAATCAATACTGCCGGTTACGTTTTTTTGTGACACCTTGCCAGAGCCGCTGAAGCCGCGATCTATATGGCGTTCTTTTGCTGAAGCGGAAGAAGCGGCATACGATGAGTGTTTAGCGGTCTTATCAAGGCCTGCCATAGCTCTGAATCCTGTCTCCTGCCTGATATTCAGCAGATTTTCGGGAATTTCGGAAACAAATCTGGATTGACGGAAATAATTTGTAGAACCGTATAACATTCTGCTTTTGGCTTTTGTGATATATAATTTTTCTTTTGCCCTTGTTATACCGACATAAGCGAGCCTGCGCTCCTCTTCGACTTCGGTTTCATTGTACATACTTTGCATACCCGGGAATATTCCCTCTTCGAGTCCGGGCATAAATACCACCGGAAACTCAAGACCTTTTGCCGAATGAAGCGTCATAAGAACGACGGCATCCTCACCCGCGTTATAATTGTCAATATCGGTAAGTAAAGCTATTTCTTCGAGATAATCGTTGAGGGTTGCGTCTTCATTATCTTCTTCGTATCTGACAAGGTTTGATTTAAGCTCGTTTATATTTTGCATACGGTCGTCGAACTTTTCGGGATCGGACCGAAGATAATTAACATATCCCGTCTCTTCTATAACGCTGTCATAAAGTTCAGGCAAACCGACTGTTTCGGAGAGAGACATCAGTCTATCCATCATTGCGGTAAACTGCCTCAGTTTCCCGGCGGCACGCTTTAACACCTCATATTGATCAGCCGTTTTTAATACATCATAGAGTGTAATACCGAGAGTCTCTGCAATCTCGCCGGCTTTGGCAACCGTAGAGTCTCCTATACCGCGTTTCGGGACATTTATGATTCGTCTCAATCTTACGGAATCGGACGGATTGTTTATAACGTTAAGATAGGCATGTATGTCTTTGATTTCGGCTCTGTCATAGAACTTATGACCGCCTATAATCCTGTACGGAATGGCATTTTTTACAAGTGCGCGCTCAATAGAGTTTGACATTGCATTCATCCTGTAAAGGACTGCATGATCGCTCCACTTTCTGCCCTTTGCCACAGAATTTAAAATCTGCTCGGCTATATAACGCGCCTCATCTGTCTCATCCGCAGCGGTGCTAAGTTCGATTTTTTCTCCGCAACCGTTTGCCGTCCATAAATTTTTGCCCTTACGCTCTGTATTGTTGGCTATAACCGCATTTGCGGCATCAAGAATATTCTGAGTGGATCTGTAGTTCTGCTCAAGTCGTATTACAACTGCATCTTTATAGCGTTTTTCAAAGCTTAAAATGTTTTCGATAGTAGCGCCCCTGAAACGATAGATACTCTGATCGTCGTCACCGACAACACAGATATTTTTATATTTGTCCGCAAGCAAAGATGTAAGTACATATTGAGCGTGGTTCGTATCCTGATACTCATCTACCATTATGTATTTAAATCTGTTTTGGTAATAGTCAAGAACATCGGGTTCGTTTTGTAAAAGCGCAACTGTATTGGCTATAATGTCGTCAAAATCCATAGCATCGGCATTTTTTAAAAGTTGCTGATACTTTTTATAACACTCGCCCATTTTGCGAAGTCTGACATCATTGCCTGCCGCTTTTAAATAATCATTCGGAGAAATCAACGAATCCTTGGCCTTACTGATTTCGTTCAGTATAGTTTTATGAGACAGAAATTTATCGTCAACACCGAGCAATCTCTGACATTCTTTCATTACGCGCTTGCTGTCGTCGGTGTCATAAATTGTAAAATGAGATGAAAATCCGAGTCTGTCTCCGTTCCTTCTTAGTATGCGTACGCATGCAGAGTGAAATGTACTTGCCCAAATATCCGCAGCATCGTCCCCAAGCATTTTTCCGAGACGTTCTTTAAGCTCATTTGCGGCTTTATTTGTAAACGTTATTGCAAGAATTTGCCACGGTTTCGGCGCATCATAAGACAACACATCACGTATTTCCGGATATACCGAACTGTCTCCGTCAAGATAGCGCTGCATAAGTTCAACATCGTAATCATCGGGAGTTCTTGAGGCTTTTTCGGAATTATAAGCATCGCCGTATTTTATCAGATTTGAAATACGGTTAACAAGTACAGTTGTTTTTCCCGAACCGGCGCCTGCGAGAATTAAAAGCGGTCCTTTCACTTTAAAGACCGCTTTTTTCTGCATATCGTTCATTCGAGAAAAATCTTTTTCAATTATGTTTTTTCTTATTGCCAGAAATTTATTATAATCCATCTGTTATATGTCTCCGATATTATTGATTAAAAAGATTGCCGCCATGACAGTCTATTGCAACAGTAAGCGGGAATTCACAAAACTCAAGCTTTTTGACGGATTCACAGCCAAGCTCCGGGAATGCAATCACTTCACAACTCTTTATACATTTTGACGCAAGTGCTCCGGCACCGCCTACAGCACAAAAGTATACCGAACCGTTGCGTACAATAGCTTTGCAGACTTCATCGGAACGCGGTCCTTTACCAATCATCGCTCCGAGACACATATCTAAAAGTCTCGGAGAAAAAACGTCCATTCTGCTCGAAGTCGTTGGTCCGCAACTGCCGATAGCAAGCCCCACAGGAGTCGGGGTGGGTCCCGCAAAATACTGAACAGCCCCTTTAATGCCATACGGAAGAGGCTCGCCCTTATCCATAAGCTCAAATATTTTTTTATGAGCAGCGTCACGCGATGTATACACGGTTCCGCTCAAATACACGGTGTCGCCGGCTTTGAGCGTCGGTGCAGCCGTCTTTATATTCTTTGTGTTAATATGGTAAAGAGCCAACCTTATCCCTCTTTATGTTGATTAAAATTAAAAACCGTTGAGGAATCAAGGTTAAACCCGTCCTCAATTCTCTTGGAGTCATTTTCAGCCGTATTCTGTAATGATATGTTATTTTCGTCATCAATTTTAATTGATACATCAGGTACAAAAGCCGGTGCATTTTTTCTTTTTGCAAGCTCATTTGCCGACACGGACATTTTGTTGGCAAGCGCAGTAATGCTTGAATGAAGCTCATCAATTGAGCGGTTAAATTTCTCGGATATTGCATTGACTTCAGCCGTAAGTTTGCTGATTTCAACAGCCTGTTCCGAGATTTCAGCCGAAGTTTTAGCCGAAATGTCAGAGGCTTTAACATTAGCCGCCGAAACAATTTCGTCTGAATACTTACGTGCATCCAAAAATGCAGCTCCGAGCTGAGCTTCTGCGGTTTTAATTTTTTGTTCCTTCAGTTCAAATTCGCCGACAGAAGCGTCGTACTTATCCGAAATTTTCTGTAATTCGGAAACCCTTGTATTTAACTCAAGATTTTCGTGCTTCAATGCCTCAACAGTATCACACTGAACGTTATACTTCTCCTGAAGTTCTTTTAAAGAGGCGCATTCGTCGGATAATTCGTTTATCTTATTATCGAGCTCGGTAATTTTGTTTTCTCTGTCGGTATATTTCTTTTGAAGATCGCTTATTTCATTTTTCAGCTCTTCTATGTACGAAATAACATCCGAACGGTTAAATCCGCCGAATAAGGCAGAACGGAATATTTTTTCGGATTCCATCAGGATTCCCCCCATCTAAAATTACACAGAATATTTTAGCAGATTTCTATTTCAAAAACAACACATATTTTAATTTCAGCATTTGATTTTAATAGACTTTTGTTGTATAATTAAAAGCAGTTAATGATTTTGAGGTGAGACTATGGCAAATACAACAGGAAAAAAAATTAAGGATGCTGCGATAATAGGCGGTTGTGCGTCTCTTATCTACCTCGCTATAGGAGATATTTCTTACAGACTTTCGCTTTCACGCGGCGGTCTTAACAGCAAGCTTATTACAGACATGGTAGCTAAAAGCGCCGCCAAAAAACCTAAGGACGAATACAAGGAAAAACTTGACCGTATGATTGATGACGGTGCGGACTGGTTCATGCATCAAGATGCGGAAAAGGTTATTATAGAGAAAAAGCATCGTCAGTCACTTTATGCCGATCTTATCCGCCCCGAAAAGCCCAGCAACATATACGTTATATGTATTCACGGCTACACATCTTCGCCTGCAAATATGGGCATTTATGCGAAAAAATATCATGAATTGGGCTACAACGTCTTACTGCCGAGCCTTCGCGGACACGGAGATTCGGAACAGGATTTCATAACAATGGGATGGAATGACCGCCTTGATGTAATTGAATGGATAAACTATATTGCCGAGCGTCATCCCGAATCAAAAATAATACTTCACGGAGTTTCAATGGGTGCCGCAACTACTATGATGGCAACCGGAGAAAAACTTCCCGAAAATGTAAAAGTCGCAATTGAAGATTGCGGTTACACTTCCGCTTGGGATATATTGGGCTTACGACTCACAAAGAGCATAAAGCTGCCGAGATTCCCGTTTTTGTATAGTGCAAACATCGTAAATCTGCTCAGAGAAAACTTCAATTTAAGAAATGCTTCGTCTGTAAAACAAGTTAAAAAAAGTGTTACGCCTACCCTATTCATCCACGGTGAAGCCGATACCTTTGTTCCGTATGAAATGCTCGACAAGGTTTATTCGGCTGCCGCTTGCGAAAAAGAAATGCTGTCGGTTCCCGACGCGCCGCACGCAAGAAGCGTTTGCGCTCATCCCGATATATACTGGAAAGCCGTAACCGACTTTATCAACAAGCATATATGATTTTAATATTCCGGCAAAAACAGCTCTGTTATCAATTGTAACAGAGCTGTTTTTTATTTGTTCAAATTGTTAAATCATAGCTTAAATCAAGTAAATCGCATATTTCACTTTTCGGAACCGTACCGTCCAGAAAAACGGTAATCCATTTTTCCTTATTCATATGATACGCAGGAAAAAAACCGTCTTTACTTCTCAATGAACCGATTAAAATCGGGTCACATTTAAGGTTTAATACGTCAACCGGTTCGTCACTTTCGATACCAAATTTGCTCTTAGGCAGCTTCATGACAAGCGCAAACCACTTCTTATTTTCAGGATGCCTCAGTACTGCGCTTACACCGTCGCTAAACGGATAATCCGGCTCAATACCGTAACGCTCCTCAGACAGACGAAATAAAGCGTCCTTTCCGAATTTTTCTCTCATTTAAGTTTAATTGCTTCCTTAGCTTTTTCTTCTATATGGGCGGCATCCAAACCGTAAATATGCAAAAGCTCAACAGCCGGACCTGATCTTCCGAAAACATCTTCAACGCCCACTCTGAGAACGGGTGCAGGACATTTCTCACATACAACTTCGGCTACGGCACTGCCGAGGCCGCCGATTATATTATGCTCCTCGGCAGTAACAACGGCACCTGTTTTTTTCACGCTGTCAACTATAATGTCACTGTCAATAGGCTTAATGGTTGCCATATTTACAACTCTTGCGGATATACCGTCAGCCTTTAAATTTTCGGCGGCAATGAGAGCCTCGTTTACCATAAGACCGGTTGCGATAATGGTAACATCTGTTCCGTCAACAAGTACATTGCCCTTGCCGATTTCAAAATTATAGTTTTCATCAAAAATTCTCGGTACCGCCAGCCTTCCGAATCTCATATAAACAGGGCCGTCATGCTTTGCCGCTGCCAGCACACAAAGACGAGCCTCAATGTCATCGGCAGGATTTAGAATAACCATATTGGGTATGGAGCGCATAAGTGCAATATCCTCACAGCACTGATGGCTTGCGCCGTCCTCGCCAACCGAAATACCGGCGTGCGTAGCACCTATCTTAACATTTAAATTCGGATACGCAATGGAATTTCTGATTTGCTCAAAAGCCCTGCCGGCAGCAAACATCGCAAACGAACTTGCAAATACGGTATGACCTGTTGCGGCAAGACCGGCAGCAATACACATCATATCAGCTTCGGCAATACCCGAGTCAAAAAATCTGTCCGGAAATTCCTTTTTGAATTTACCGGTTCTTGTCGCCTCCGCAAGATCGGAATCCATTACAATAATATTTTTATCTTTATGCCCGAGTTCAATAAGAGCCTTACCGTAAGCATCTCTTGTAGCGGTTTTTATAACATCAGCCATCGTTTATGCCTCCAATTCTACCAAAGCGGATTTGAGCTCATCCATTGCTTTATTATACAGTTCTTCGTTAGGAGCTGCTCCGTGCCAATTAACGGCGTTTTCCATATACGAAACGCCTTTGCCTTTGACGGTTTTCATAATAACGGCAGTAGGCATTCCCTTGCAGGCTTTAGCATCATCAACAGCCTTTTTTATAGCATCAAAATCGTGACCGTCTATTTCAATGGTATTCCACTTGAAAGCGGCAAACTTTTCAGCTATCGGATAAGCCGAGTTAACCTCTTCTATGGAGCCGTCAATCTGAAGTCCGTTGTAGTCAATAAATGCGGTGAGATTATCAAGATGATGGTTGCCGGCAAACATAGCAGCCTCCCAAACCTGACCTTCCTCAATTTCTCCGTCACCGAGAATTGTGTATACTCTGTAATCCTCTTTGTCGATTTTTCCGCCGAGAGCCATACCTACGGCGCAGGATATGCCCTGACCGAGAGAACCTGTACTCATATCAATACCGGGGACCTTATTCATATTGGGGTGACCCTGTAAATACGAATCGGACTTACGAAGAGTTTTGAGGTCCTCTACCGGGAAATAGCCTTTAAGTGCAAGTGTGGCATAAAGAGCCGGAGCCGCATGGCCTTTTGACAAGACAAGTCTGTCTCTTTTGGGGTCATGCGGATTTTTCGGATCAACATTCATTTCCACATTATAAAGATATGAAAGCAGATCACATATCGAAAGAGAGCCGCCCGGGTGCCCTGCCTTAGCACAATAAATGCCCTCTATGGCACCTATACGAGCTTTACAGGCAAAAATCTCTAACTGCTTTTTTAAGTTTTCGTCCATAACATTAGTCCTCCTTATAATCATACATTATGTAATTTAGCAAGTCGGCAACAGCGCCGTTATTACAATGACAAGCTTCAAATTTCACTATGTCATGTATAGCCTTTGGTGCTTGCCCGCAGCAAGCTGATAAATATACGCTTTTAAGCATTTCGTAGTCGTTGAAATAATCACCTATGGCTGCAGTATGCTTGTGCTGAATTCCGTATATTTCGGCAATTTTTTTAACTCCTACACCCTTATGTATACCTTTATCAAGCATTTCGAAAGAAGATATGCTCGACGCCATAAAATTGACCTGAGGATTTTCAATTGAAAGCAGATATTTTTTTACAGAACCGATTATTGTCGGGAGTCCCAAAAATATAACCTTGCCCCACTCATCGGGCGGAACCTGATCTATCTTTGAAAATCTTTTATGTGGCAACAATCTGTCAGCGTACAGCATTACATTTGCAAAAATATGTGCATTAACAGCATATGCTTTGTCCTTAGTTAATATTTCAACTTCCACCGACGGAAATTTTTTCATAACAGCCTTAACTATTTCAAACCCTGCGGGATTTATCGCCTGAAACCAAAGCATTTTTTCATGCTCATAGTCATAAACTCCGGCACCGTTTAGTATAACCGCCGGAGTCGAAGAAATCGGAAGCCCCATAAAAGGTCCTCGCATTGTTGCAACATTTCTGCCGGACGCCAAAGTGAAATGTCCTTTTTTATTAACTACAAACTCTTTGATTGCATCATAATTGCGCTGCGGAAGTTTTCTGATTTTGTTATTGAGGGTTCCGTCAATATCCGAAGCTACAAGCCAGTCGGAAAAATCGGTTTTAGTTTCACTCGTCAACAGTTAAGCCCCCTATAAACTTTTTAAAGTACTCCGGTAAATCAGATGAAAACTCAACATATTCTTGAGTACGCGGATGAATAAAACCGATAAGCCCGGCGTGCAGACATTGCCCGTTAAGAGCAATCTCTTCCCTTGTTCTCGGAGTTCCGTAAACGCAATCTCCGGCTATAGGATGCCCCAAATATGCCATATGAACACGAATTTGGTGTGTTCTTCCTGTTTCAAGTCTTAGTTTTAATAAAGAATACCCTTTATATTCACGCAAAACCTCATAATTAGTAACAGCATTTTTTGAATTTTTATCGATCACCGCCATTTTTTTGCGGTCTTTTGGATTTCTGCCTATCGGCGCTACTACTTTACCCGATGATTCTTTTAAATGCCCTATTATAACGGCACGATATTCGCGTGTAAAGCTGTGTACTTTGATTTGCTCTGCCAAAGCCCTGTGAGAAAAATCATTTTTCGCAACTATAAGTAATCCGCTTGTATCCTTATCGATTCTATGAACAATACCCGGTCTTAAAACACCGTTAATTCCCGAAAGGCTGTCTTTACAATGATACAACAAAGCATTAACGAGCGTATTCTCATAATTACCCGGAGCCGGATGCACTACCATACCTTTCGGCTTGTTTACTACAAGCAAATCATCATCTTCATATACGATATCAAGAGGAATGTTTTGAGCTTTTACTTCCAGCTTAACAGGTTCTAACGGAATATATTCGATTCTGTCATCGGTTTTAAGCTTATAATTCTTGGGTACGGTCTTTCCGTTTACGCTTACATTTCCACAATCAATGGTTTTTTGAATAAAAGAACGAGACAAATCGGGAAACACCACGGATAAGTATTTATCAATACGTACACCGTCAAATTCCCTGTCGGCAAAAATACTGATACTACTCATCTTTTTTACCCTTTGAAGAATCGCTTTTCGACGTCTTGGCAGTATCGTATATCAAATAAACTATAAGAATTGCGGCACCGACAGTAACAAGTATATCAGCAAAATTAAAGACCGCAAAATTCACAAACAAAGGCTCAATATAATCAATAACATACCCTCTGAAAATTCGGTCTATAAGGTTGCCGAGACCTCCGGAAACTATTAAAGTAATCGCCGCATACGCAACTCCGAATTTAAGCTTTTTGGAAAGCAAGAAAATTATGAGCGCCGCCAATATAACAGCAGTAAATACAGATAAAACCGCAGTATATTTACCAAAAGAACCGAAAGCGGCTCCGGTATTTTCAAGATAAGAAAGCTGAATCACTTTCGGAATGACCGTTAAGCTGCCAATCGGTTCTAAGTATTTTAATACAGCGAGCTTTATTAACTGATCAATTACCACCAAAACAGCAATTATGATTACGGTGAGAAATTGAATCATCAGTTCACCTCAACTATTTATTCTTATTTCTTTTTAAAGAAACTCTTGAACGACACCGGTTCATCATCCTCGTCATCTTCATCATCAGCTTTATCGCTGTCGGATGAATTGTCTTCGGACTCAGATTTATTTTCCTCTGCCGAGCTGTCTTCATCTTCAAGCTCCACATCCGAAACATTCAATGAAAATCCTGAATCGGAATCATCGTCGGAATGCGAATCTGACGAAATGTCGTCGTATTCATCGGCAGGGCCAATATCCGAAAGAGAAAAACGCTCTAATCCCGAATCGTCATCTTCTTTTTCATCATTTTCTTCCTGAGCTGCCGCGGGTTCTTCGTTCTCAGCAGGCTCATTCGGCTCTTCGGCCTTTTCCTGCTCCGGCTCTGTTTCTTCTGCTTTTTCTTCCTCTTTAGGAGCGAGAGCGGCCTCTTTCTTTTCAATTTCGGCAAGTTTTTCTTCAGCCAGTGCAGGAAGCTCGTTTATAAGGTTCAAGTGCTCCTTGTACATTGATATAAGCTTGGATCTGAAGTCCGAAGACTCTTTCTGCAGCATATCAAATGCAAGGCTCTCCTGAGTTACTTTTCTGTTAACCGTTCCGAGAATTTCGTCGGCCTGTTTTTTAGCCTGAAGAATAGTTCCGTCGGCTTCATTTTTAGCCTTGGCTACAATATCGGCAGCCTCGCCCTTCGCGGAAGAAAGCATACCGTCAACTTTTTCCTGTGCGTCGGCAAGATCGTTTTTAATCTTCTCTTTAGCATCGGCAACAATCTTATCGGCAAGCTTTTGTGCAGCCAAAAGAGCTTCTTTTAATGAATTTTCATCCTTTTTATATTCTTCCACTTTGTTGGCAAGAAGGCTTATTTTTTTAACGAGCTCGCCGTTCTCTTTAAACATCTGTTCATATGAAGAACTTACTTCAACCAAAAAGCTGTCAACATCGTCGGCTCTGTATGAACCGCGACCCGTAGTTTGAAATTCTTTTTCTTTAATTTTATCAGGATTGAGCATAGTTTTACCCCTTATTAAATTTATTTGGATTCAGATTAAAAAAACATACCGTTGTTCTCGAGTTCATCTAAGAGATCACCCATAACATCAACATTGTACGGCGTGATTATAAACGTACTGTTTGCAACGCGTTTAAACTGACCGCCGTTGGCATATGCCACGCCGCTCAAGAAATCCACAAGGCGTCTTGCAACATCTCTGTTTGCGGATTCAAGATTTAAAACAACCGTTCTCTTTTCGTTAAGATTATCCGCAACAGCCTTTGCTTCTTCAAAGCTCTCGGGCTTTGCGAGAACTACCTGCAGCTGAGCCGTTGTATTGATATTTACGACTTTATTAGGATCGTTTCTGTCTCTATCTCTGTCTCTTGAAAAAGAACGTGACGAACGCGGTGCGGGAACATCGTCATCCTCGTCTCTGTCTTTTGATGAGTAATCGCCGGAGTCCAGATCATCATAATAATCCTCTTCAGATACATTGACCATATTTTTGACTTTGTCTAAGAAACTCATTTTTCAGTCCTCCGCTTAATATATTCTCGGTCCGAATATCTTTGAACCGATTCTTACGTGATTTGAACCTTCAAGGATTGCCGTTTTGTAATCGCCCGACATACCCATTGAAAGCACATTCATACATACATTATCTATTTTTTTGCTCTTAATGTCAACATACATATTGTATATATTCTCAAAAAATTTACAAAGTTCAGTATTTTCTTCGCAAATCGGCGGTATTGTCATAAGTCCGCATATATGAATACCGTTAATTTCTGCGGTTTCATAAAGTACACTATCAAGCTCTTCGGGCATTATTCCCGTTTTACTCTCTTCGCGACCGATATTGACTTCGAGCAAAACATCGGTAACCAAACCTTTTTTGACTGACTGTTTGCCGATTTCCTTGGCAATCTTAACCGAGTCCACAGACTCAATCATATCAACTTCCCCAACTATTTGGGACGCCTTGTTGGTTTGCAGATGTCCGATAAGATTCTTTCTGACGCCGTCCAACTTGAGATTAGGCTTTTTTCGGAGCATCTCTTGAACCTTATTTTCGCCGATAAGAGTAATTCCGCAGTCGAGAGCATGATTTATGTACATCTCGTCTACGGTTTTTGTTACCGCCATAAAATCAATATCCTCAGGACGCCTGCCGCTTTTTATCGCTGCCTCGGCTATATCCTCACGGATTGCTTTAAGATTGTATTCGATGTCGGAAAATTTCTCGTCAATTAAGGATTTTTCCGTCATAAAGATCAGTCCCTTCTACTATAATTTCATCATATTGTTTTAAATATCCGCTCTCGCCGTCCGGAACGGAACAAATTGAATACTCGGAGTCGGAGTACACAATATTTATCTTTTTAAATTTTACTATATTGCCGTTTAATACATAAACGCCTTTTTGCCCGTCTACTTCACGGACAGCCTTATTGTTTACCTGATACCCCGTATATGTATTAAAAATAAGCTTAACGGGATTTTTACGCAAAACCGCGTATTTTTTATTCATAAGATTACATTTAAGGATAATAGACGTTCTTCCGTCGGCGGCATCATTGATTTTAACAACTTCTGCCGACAGCGGTTCGGCAGTCGTTCCCGTAAATTCAACTGTTATCTTTCCGCCAACCTTTAAAGACGCGGCATCCTTATAATCTATAACGCAGAGAATATACCAGTTAAAAGCGTCAACAAGTTTACCCATATAACTTGAATTGTCGGTGTTCGGCAATGTACTGCCGTCAAGCAGGGCATCTATTTTGTCGGTAGTAAGATTTAAAATTCCGGTATATGATACGGCGTTTTCGTATCCGTCAACGGTGCTTATATAATATCCGGGATTGTTTGCCTGTATCTTTGTATAACCGCCCTCGTTCTTTTGAAGCTCGTTTAATTTTGAATTTAATTCATTTAATTTCTGCGACGGGTCTATAACCGTTCCTGTTGATAATTGACGTGACGTAATGGCATCTCTCAGCGTGCTTTCCTTTTCCGAATAATTATCAACTTCTCCTGTATTTATCGCCGAAACCAAATCGTCGCAAGCGGAATAAATTCTGTTATCAAGTGTTTCAACATCATTTGTCTGGACACCGACTTTGTTTTGAAGAGAGGAGTAATACGCAATATCTTCTTTTACTTTTGTCAGTTCATTATAATTTCTCGCCGCATCTTCGGAATCAAACACAACGGCAACGTCGTCACCGTTTGCAACACGTTTACCGTCTTCGACAAGCGGAACCAAAGTTCCTGTAACATTCGCCTTTATCGGTGTTTCGTCGCGTACCACAAATGCCGAAGTAGATACGGAATTTGATACGGTTTTTTCAAGGGCTATTTCGGTTTTTACAGGACTGTAATTGATTTTATACACCTGATACATAAATACACCGATAATAATCAAAGCAAATATAACATATAAAAACGGCAGATATTTTTTCTTCTTTTTTCGTCCGCCGAACTTTACGACTTTTTCATCGCTCAAGAATACCCGCCCTTTCTATAATTTCATAAACCTTGTTCAGCATTTTATCTCTTGTATCATACTCATCGGGATAAACCCAATTGATATTTTGATTTCTGCGAAACCATGTTAATTGCCGTTTGGCATAATTGCGCGTTGCACGCTTCAGGTTTTCAATGCACTGAGAAAGCTCGGCTTCACCAGAAAAATAAGGCTTTAACTCCTTATATCCTATCGCCTGGACAGCCGTATTTCCCATATTGCCCAAATATTTCTCGGCCTCTTTCAAAAGACCGCTGTCAAACATTAAATCAACACGCTTATCTATTCGCTCATATAAATTTGCCCTGTCTCTATAATTTATCCCGATAAAAACCGGTTCATATTGAGACGGCTCCGATATTGATTTTTTCAATGCAGAGCTCATATTTTCTCCGGTAGAATAATAAATCTCCAAAGCCCTGATTATTCTTTTGACATTGTTGGGGTGAAGTGAAGCAGCATATTCCGGGTCAATCACACGAAGCTTTGACAGCATAACTTCGCTCCCCTTTTCTTCACATTCCTTTTGTAATTTTGCACGTAATTCATCATCGGTAGGCGACTTCGTAAATTTTATATTATTTACAAGACTGTCAATATAAAGTCCGGTACCTCCGACGATTATAGGTAATTTTCCACGCGCATGAATATCTTCAATATGCTTTCCCGCATCACAAACATAATCTGCTACGCTGTATGTTTTATCGGCAGGCAAAAAGCCTATCATATAATGCTTAATGCCGTGCATTTCATCTGCGGTCGGCTTAGCCGTAGCTATATCCAAACCCTCATATATTTGCATTGAGTCCGCAGATACAATTTCACCGCCGAACCTTTCGGCGCAGGATATCGAAAGCGCCGTTTTTCCCGAAGCGGTCGGTCCGACAATTACCAATATTTTAATTTTATCCATTACTGGATTCTCCCGAATTGCTTATCTAATTCATATTTTGTCATTTCAACAATAACAGGTCTGCCGTGAGGACAATAACGAACATCATTGTCGGTAAGCAATTTTTTCACAAAACGCATAAGCTCATAGTCGCTGTTATCGTTGCCCGCTTTAATAGCGGCTCGGCACGCGATTGAGTGATAAATCCAATCGAGTTTTTCCGGCAAAATATCTCTTTGATTTTTGAGCAAATATCCTGCTATTTCAGTAATCAAAGAAACAATGTTTTCCTTTTCGAGATTTAAAGGACAAGCCCTGACAATCACGGTTCCTTCACCGAAATCGTCAATTTCAAACCCGCTCTCTCTCACGGTGTCTATATTCTCCAATATTGCAGTATACTCTTCCTTGCTCAGAGTAACGCTTATCGGAGACAAAAGCATTTGGCTGCCGTTCTTTCCGTTTTCCTTTTTCAGTTTGTTAAATAACATTCTTTCATGAGCCGCGTGCTTATCTATTATTATAAGCTTTCCGTCAAATTCGGCAAATATATACGTCTTAAAGGCTTCACCGATATAACGTATATCCATAGCCTTTTCATTGTCGTCAACGATTTTAACTCCGAGTTCTTCGGAAATTTCCGTTTTATTTTCGCTTATCGGCGGCATAACAGTCCCAGTCGGCGCTGCGGTTCTTACCGACAAATCTATTGTATCGTCATCATTGCTTTTATTATAATTCGTTTTTCCGCTGTCATAAAAAACCTGTTGCGGTTTATTCGGAATATAAGCATTCCGGTGTTTCTCCGCAAAAGAATTATAACCGATATCGGAACTCACTGCGGCAGACGGAGTCTCATCGATTATAAGTCTTTCCTGTACGGGCTTTGATTTTGCAGGTTCGAGCAATTCATTGCGTTTAAAGCTCGCCTGCGGTCTTGAATCATCACCGTTCAACGCATTTTTTGCCGCATAATAAATTACGTCAAAAATTGCTTTTTCATTTGAAAAGCGAACCTCTGTTTTTGCGGGATGAACGTTAACATCAACAGCCTGAGGAGGAGTTGTAATAAATAAAACACAAGCAGGATATCGCCCGACCATAACGGAATTTTTGTACGCCTCGTTAAGCGCGGCACACGCGGTTCTGCTTTTTATAAATCTGTTGTTCACAAAAAACGTCTGCATTGAATTTGAACCGCGTGAATTAAAAGGTTTGGATATATAGCCGCGAACAGTTATTCCGTTTATATCATACGACGCGGAAATCAACGTTTCGGCAAACTCTTTACCGTATACCGAATATATCGCCGAATAGAGTTCTCCGTTTCCGGAAGTACATAAAAGCTGCTTACCGTCTTTAATAAATCTAAAAGATATTTCGGGATGTGAAAGAGCGATTTTATCCACGATTCCCGCAACAGCCATTCCCTCTGAACGATCTGTCTTTAAAAATTTCATTCTTGCCGGAGTGTTGTAAAAAAGGTCTCTTATAACTATTGTTGTACCGACAGGACAGCCTGCATCCTCGCATTTTGAAAATTCACCGCCCGATACGGTAATTCTTGTACCTATATCGCTGTCGTTTGTTCTTGTAAGCATTTCGGTATGTGAAACAGCCGAAATTGAGGCGAGTGCTTCTCCTCTGAAACCAAGTGTACCTATTGAAAAAAGGTCCTCTTCCCTTGATATTTTACTTGTCGCATGACTTGTAAATGCAAGCGGTACATCCTCGCGTGAAATACCGCAGCCGTTATCGGTTATACGTATGTACTTGATTCCGCCGTTTTGTATTTCAACTGTAATGTCTTTTGCACCTGCGTCGATTGAATTTTCAATAAGTTCTTTGACAACCGAAGCCGGCCGTTCAACAACCTCTCCGGCGGCAATCAGTTCATATATACTTTTGGGTAATCGGTTAATTTTCGGCATGATAACACCTATTGCTTTGCTTTATTTGAAAGTTCGTATAATTTTGACATAGCTTCAATCGGAGTAAGAGTATTGACATCCAACGCTTTAAGTTCGTCCAAGATTTCATCGTTGTTGTTTTGCTCGAACGAAAGTTGAAAATCACTGCCGGATTCCGGCTTATTATCATCGCGAAACTCTTTTTTCGGAATTCCCTCAGACTCAAGTGATTTAAGAATAGCCCGCGCTCTTCTTACGACGCTTTCGGGTACACCCGCAAGCTTTGCCACGTCTATACCGTAACTGCCGTCGGCACCGCCGCGTACAATTCTGCGTAAAAATGTTATGTCGTCGCCGCGCTTTTTAACGGCAATATTGTAATTTTTAACGCCCTCAAGAGTATTTTCAAGCTCTGTCAGCTCGTGATAATGCGTTGCAAACAGAGTTTTCGCCCCGATTTTATGCTTGTCCGTAACATATTCGAGAACAGCCTTTGCTATACTCATTCCGTCGTATGTCGATGTACCTCTGCCGATTTCATCGAGTATAATCAAACTCTTTTTTGTGGCATTCTCAAGGATTTCGGCAACTTCATTCATTTCGACCATAAAAGTCGATTGCCCCGACGCTAAATCATCTGATGCGCCTACACGTGTAAAAATGCTGTCAACAAGCCCTATTTCGGCACTCTCGGCAGGAACAAAGCTTCCCATTTGAGCCATAAGAACAATTATGGCAACCTGACGCATATATGTGGACTTACCTGCCATATTCGGTCCGGTTATTATAAGCGTTCGATTGTCTGTACAATCAAGAGTCGTATCGTTCGGAACAAACGGCGCACCGCCGAGCATTTTTTCTATGACAGGATGTCTGCCGTTAACTATGCTTATACGATCTCCGGCGTTAACCGTAGGACGAGAATAATTATTTGAAACCGCAACAAAAGCGAGGCTGCAAAGCGCATCAAGGGTCGCTATTGCCTTTGAAGTACGCTGAGTACGCTCATACTGCTCACCGATTTTCTTACGCACGGAGCTAAATACTTCATATTCAAGGCTGACTATTCGCTCCTGAGCTCCGAGAACTTTGGTTTCAAGTGCTTTCAATTCCTCTGATATGTATCTTTCGCAATTTGTCAGAGTCTGTTTTCTTATATATTCATCGGGGACGAGCTCTTTGAAAGCATTGGGAACTTCATAAAAATAACCGAACACCCGATTATATCCGATTTTAAGTTTCTTAATGCCGGTTTTTTCCTGCTCATTTTTTTCAAGTTCGGCAAGATAAGACTTACCGCCGTTTACTATATCGCGAAGTTCGTCAAGCTCGGCATTGAAATTATCCTTAATCATACCGCCCTCTCTTACGGAGAACGGTGCGTCCTCGCTTATCGCGTCATTGACAAGATTATAAACGTCTTCGAGAAGGTCAATGTTATCATAGACCGATTTCAGCATAGTAGACGTACAACCGGATAGCATTTCTTTTATTCTCGGCAAAGGAGACAGCGTGGATTTCAGCGACAAAAGCTCCTTCGCATTTGCCGTATTATAAAGGACACGGGTCATAAGCCTTTCCATATCATATATTCCGCCCATAAGTGACATCAGTTCATCACGCAACGGCGTATTTCCGTAAAGCTCATCGACCGCATTTTGTCGCCTGATTATCGCGGCACAGTCATACAACGGACATTCCGTCCAATTGCGAATAAGCCTTTTCCCCATAGCGGTTTTTGTTTTATCCAAGACCCACAGAAGAGATCCCTTTTTCTCGCGATCACGCATAGTTTCGGTGATTTCAAGGTTACGTCTTGTGGAAAGACCGATTTTCATAAACCTCGAATCGGAGTAGAAATTTATGTTTTTTATGTTATTGAGGTCATTTCTCTGAGCGTTATATAAGTATGAAAGTGCAGCACCTAAAGCGCAAACAGCACTTTTCTTATTTTCAAGGTCAAGTGAATCAAGACTGCTCTTCTCAAAATGAGAAAGAACGGTGTTTTTGCATTTTTCAAAGTCAAATTCGGACGACGGTAATGTTTCGGCGGTAGCCTCCGTCTTTTTGCTGACAAAAGTACAAAACCTTTTAAGAGTTGAGGTTTCTTTATTCATAAGTATTTCGCTCGGCATAAACCTCGCGAGTTCGTCTACCGCTTTTTCATCATAATTTTCGGAAAACTCAGTTAAATACAGTTCCCCCGTTGAAACATCAACAAAACAAAGCCCTAAGCCGTCAAACAAAAGACAGCAAGAGCAAAGATAATTATTTTTTGTTTCATCAAGCATACTGCTTTCAATAACGGTACCGGCAGTAATAACACGTATTACATCACGTTTTACTATACCTTTAGCCGTTTTAGGGTCCTCAAGCTGCTCACATACGGCAACCTTATACCCCTTACTGACAAGCTTTGCAATATACCCGTCAGCACTGTGAAAAGGAACGCCACACATAGGCGCGCGTTCCTCCTGACCACAGTCGCGACCCGTTAAAACAAGGTCGAGTTCTTTTGACGCCGTTTTGGCGTCATCAAAAAACATTTCATAAAAATCGCCGAGACGAAACAAAAGGATAGTATCACCGTAATCCTTTTTTATTTCAAAATATTGTTTCATCATAGGTGATAATTCAGCCATTTTTTTACCTCGGTAAAATCAAATTTATTAATGACCGCAGCCGCTGCATGAAGAGCATTCGCCGCCGCAATCGTGCTGGTGAGCTCTCGGGTCACAGGTCTCGGGATCTTCGCCGTTTACGCAAAGGCCGAGAATACCGGTGATATAATTCATCATATCGTCAACAGCCTGTCTTGCTTTTTCGTATTCCTGCATATTCTTATTAGCCATTATCTGAGAATAAATGCCCTGAAATTCCTGATTGTATCCATTCATTTTGCCCTCATCCGGCTCGTCCTTTGCAGCCTCAACCTGATAAGACATCTGTATAAGTCTTATTTTGCCCATAAGGTCGTTAAGTTCCTCGTCGGCCTCATTTGCAAGTCTTGCTTTTTCAAAATTAAGGTAAGCCTCGTCCTGCTGAATAGCAGCGCCGAGCTGCCTTGCCATTTTTTCAAGTTCCATTTTTTACTCCTTTAAAAGTTGTTTTTAAATAACCCTTACGGGATAATTTACTGTTGCAATTCGCCCTTTAATATCCAATTAAGCGGCTCGGTAACTTTTACGTTTCTGAACGAACCTATCAAACCGGTATCACCCGGGAATTCGATAATAATATTTCCTTCGGTCCTGCCCGACAGCATACCGGAATGGTTTTTAGACTCCGATTCGACAAGGACTCTGTAAACATTATTTTTCATTTTAGCGGTTCTTTTTGATGCAATCGACTCCTGAAGGTCACAAAGTTCTTTAAACCATTTTGATTTTTCTTCTTTTGATACGGGATCCTCCATCGCCGCCGCCTTTGTCCCCTCACGCGGAGAATAAATAAATGTAAAAAGTGAAGTAAATTCCACTTCTTTTATAAGTGACAACGTATCTTTGAATTCCTCATAAGTCTCACCCGGAAAACCGACAATAACGTCGCTTGTAAGTGATAAATCGGGTATCTTTTCTTTTGCATAATTTATCAGTTCGAGATATTTTTTACGGTCGTAATGCCTGTTCATCGCCTTTAAAACGCGATCGTTTCCCGATTGGAAAGGCAAGTGCAAATGCTTTGCTATTTTTTCGTTTTCCGCAATTACATCGATAAGTTCTTTGGTGCAATCCTTTGGGTGTGAAGTCATAAACCTTACCCAAAAATCACCGTCAAGGTTAGCTACTTCACGGAGAAGTCCCGCAAAATTCATATCGGAAACATTGTTTTTCCCGTATGAGTTAACATTTTGCCCTAAAAGCGTTATATCTTTATATCCCTTTGCGATGATATCCTCGGCTTCGTTCAGGACTGCCTGCGGTTCTCTGCTTCTCTCTCTGCCGCGAACATACGGTACTATGCAGTATGTGCAAAAATTGTCACAACCATACATTATCGGCAACCAGGCTTTTATACCTCTGTCGCGATAAATAGGTATGTCCTCTGCAATTTCGCCGTGACCGTCCGGAGCATAAAACACACGTTTGTTTCCCGAAAGCGTCCTGTAAAGTAATTCGGGAAGCGATGTAACCGCGTGCGTACCGAATACAAGGTCAACAAACGGATAACTGCCGTATATCTTATTTCTGATATGCTCTTGCTGCATCATACATCCGCAAAGAGCGATAATAAGATGAGGATTATCCTTTTTGTACTTCTTTACGGCTCCGACGTTTCCGAATACTCTGTCCTCGGCGTGCTCGCGTACGGCACAGGTATTGTAAAGTATTAAATCGGCTTTTGATACATCGTTTGTAAACTCATAACCCATCTCTTTGAGCATACCCATTATGCGCTCGCTGTCGGAAACATTACCCTGACACCCGTATGTATGGATGAATGCTTTGGGAGAGCGTTCGTAAAACTCAGCCGCCAAAACCGCCTTGACTTTGTCCGTGAACTCTTCCTGTCTTATTTTTTCTTCTTTTGAAACATTATACTTTTCTGACAATTAAACAACCTCATTCGGCAACATAAAGTGAATCGAGCCAAGCTAAAACATCATGGTAAACAACATCCTTATCGTTTTCCATAAGTATTTCATGCCTATCGCCCGGGTACATAACCACTGTCGGCTCTTTTCCGGCTAAAACCAAATTATCCGAAACAGCCATAACGCCCTTGCCGTTAAGACCCACAGGATCAAGTGCGCCTGAAATAATCATTATCGGAAGATTCTGAGGAACCTCCGACGCCCATTCCTTGCGCGACGCATCATTGGCAATTGCAAAAAGGTCTCTGTAACCGCCGAGCGTGAACGTAAAACCGCAAAGCGGGTCATCTTTATACGCCTCAATATTGTCTGCATTTGCGCTGATCCATGATAACGGCGAAGTTCTGTCGGGAACCATTACGTTGAAAAACGCATTCATGGCGCTGCCCATAATTTCATATTTGGTGTGGGATCCGAGCTTTTCGCAAAGCTTGTTTATGGGCTCTTGCAGAGCGGCGGCAACTGCAGGAAGCTCGCCTGTTCCGCAGAAAATAGCTCCGTTCAGTTCGTCACCGAAATGAGCTGTATAAACTCTTGCACAGAACGAACCCATGCTGTGTCCAAAGAGAAAATACGGTAAATCCGGGTATTTCTTCTTCATAATTTTAGTAAGTATATGCATATCATCTACAAGGCGCTTATCACCGTTCTTTTCGGCAATAAATCCAAGTTCCGATGCGTCATTTACCGATTTCCCGTGCCCCAAATGGTCATTTCCGCACACAACAAATCCGTTAGAAGCAAGATACTTTGCGAATTCATCATAGCGTCCGATGTGTTCTGCCATTCCGTGAGCTATCTGAAACACGCCGCGCGGAGTAAGTTCATCGTCTTTCCAAATGAGCGTTCTTATCTTGTTAATTCCGTTTGAAGAATTGAAATATGCTTCGGTACGAACAATCGCCATGGTATTTCCTCCAATTTATACATACTTTCATATTATTGTATTATACATTATTTTTATCTGTTTGTCATCATTTTTTACCCGTAAAAGTTAAATAAATCAGATTGTTTAACTGCACGTTGTTCCTTGTCGACTGTAATTGACATATTTAGCACTTTGTATATTTTTTGTATAAAAAATTAGTAACAATGAATATAAAAAACGTCTGTTTGACGATTAAATAAACTTGCATACCCTTTCCCAAAGTGATAAAATTATTATAATAAATAAAAAGGAGTTAATATTTATGACTTACGAACAGATTGTATCAAAAGTTAAAGCGAAATATGCAGATGCAGATGCTTCTTCAATCAGCGGAACCGTTGCTATTCAGATAAATCTTACAGGCAAAAATGTAGAAGGTATTTTCTACATAGAAGCAAAAGACGGCAAGGTTAATGTTGAGCCTTACGATTATCACGACAACAAAGCCATTGTAACCGTAGCGCCTACCAACCTCTTAAGAATACTCGACGGTAAGCTTAAACCCGCCATCGCTTATACTACCGGCAAGGTAGCGGTTGACGGCGATGTAAATGCCGTACTTCAGCTTATAGACCTCGCAGTGAAATAAGCAATACAATTTCAACAAAAAGCACCACATGATTTCAAAAATCTGCGGTGCTTTTTTCGCGTTAAGAAGTTGATGTGTTTATATTTTTTGTAACTTCATCATTTATTATTACCTTATCGCCTGTCCTAACCGTAGGACCGTCGTTTCCTACCGTTACCCCGTTATAATCTACAATCCTTACCGAGTTGGAAATATTTTTATATGTTGAAAATAAGTTTCCGGCGGTTTCGGTATCTTTGCAAATCAGCGTTTCGTTCTCATATTTATAAACATTTATAAAGCCATTGTATGACAGACTGCCTCTTGATGCGCCGTCGGTACCGTATGACTTGCCGGCTATTTTAATTTGCGGACGCACATCGGATTTTAATATTTTAAACTCGACTCTCATAACCGCACCGTTTACATCAAGGGAATTATAACTGTCAACCGAGCCAGTAAACCTGACGGTGTTGCCGCTTGAAAGCTCGGAAGATGAATTATAATTAAATCTGAGACCGGCGATAAATGTTCTCGCCGAAACAAACTCCAGAGCAGTATCGTCATATTCAAGGTCAATATAAACAGAACCGATATCTTTACCGTTTAAATACACATCAACATTTATTATATCACCGACGGCTCCGCTCTCGCCTACAGCAAACGCGGAATCATTGTTCGAAGCCGCAAAAACAGCCGAACAAAGCACACATAAAAGCAGGGCTGTCAATGTCAATATTGAAACTGTTTTTCGCAAATGCTTCACGTCGTCAACTCCTTTGTGTTTTTTATATAATAACATACTTTCCTAACAGAAACAATTTTATTTTTCACTTTATGACTTTATTTTACAAAAATATTGATGTATAATCCATTTAAAATATTTTAGGAGGTCTGTTTCGTGAGTAATCAGCCTATCACAGCCGTTATTGTGGGAGCCGGTCACAGGGCTTTTGTATATTCAAAACTTGCCCTTACCGATCCGGATAAATTAAAAATTGTCGGCGTTGCCGACCCGGACAAAATTCGGCAAAAAAAGGCAATGGAAATGTTCGGTTTCCCGAAAGAGAACTGCTTTGACTCGGCGCTTGAGCTCTCCGAAGTTCCTAAATTTGCAGATGCCGTAATTAACGGTACAATGGATGAACAGCATGTTGAAACATCTATTCCCCTGCTAAAAAATGGGTATGATATGCTTCTCGAAAAGCCCTTTGCAACAAATGAAAAAGAAATGCGCGAGCTTGTATCGTGCGTAAAAGAAAACGGCAACAAAGTTATGATATGCCACGTGCTGAGATATACGCCGTTTTATCTGTCAATTAAAGAAAGAGTAGCTTCCGGAGAAATCGGCGACATTATAAATATACAAACCTGCGAACACGTAAGCTATCACCATCTGTCAACATCGTATATCAGAGGAAAATGGGCTAACTCAGATGTCTGCCACACTTCGATGCTTCTTGCAAAATGCTGTCACGATATAGACCTGATGATGTGGATGATGTCCGACACGCAGCCGAGTATGATATCAAGTTTCGGCAGCAAGTTCCAGTTTAAACCGGAAAATGCGCCAAAAGAAGCCGGCACAAAATGTCTTGTCGACTGTCCGCTTGTTGACACATGCCGATATTCTGCCAAAAGGCTCTATCTTGATCAGCCTAAGCGTTGGGCATTTTATATTTGGGATAAACTTGAGGGAATTGAGAACCCCACAGATGAAGACAGAATAAATCTGCTTAAAGGCGACAGCAACTATGGCAGATGCATTTACAAATGCGACAACAATGTTGTAGACCACCAGTCGGTGCTTGTGAACTTTAAAAACGGAGCAACCGGTACGCATAATATGGTCGGCGGTTCGGCAGGACCGATGAGAAGAATACATATTATAGGCACAAAAGGCGAAATCTACGGTGATTTTGAAGAATCCAAATTTACCGTGGCAAAAATTCATCCTACTAAAACGGACGAAAAAACGGTCGAAGTTGTTGACTTAAATGTAAACGGCGATATGGTCGGCGCTTACGGAGGTCACGGCGGCGGCGACGAAAAACTTGCGGCTGATTTTGTCGAGTTTTTAAGAGGCGGCAAACCCTCTCTCGCCTGCACTTCAATATTTGATTCGGTAGCAGGTCATCTGTGCGTTTATCTCGCCGATAAATCGCGCGAAGAAGACGGTATGCCGCAGAAAGTAAAACTGTAATATAAATCGGCAAAAAACCTCGGTTAACACCGAGGTTTTTTGTGTGCATTTTGCGTATATTATTTTTTGTGTTTAATGCAAATTGCCGCACCAAGCGCCAATGCCGCAACGCCTCCTGCAACCGCGCCTTTTTTTATAAGCGGTATTACGGATTCAAAACTCGGCGGAGCAAATTTGTAATAAGCATATTTCAGTTTATCATGTAAGTCCTTTGCCGTGTAAAAGTCTTTATACATTACCGTGTGTGTTTTAAACTCTCGCACATCGTTTTCATCCAAGTCAATTACACGCACGCCTCTGTTTAAATCGGGACCGTAAACATTAAATCCGCAACCCTGTGTATAACCGAGAATAACATTTTTATAACGAGCAATAAAGCTGTTATTATGGTCATGACCGAAAAACATGGCAAGCACATCGCCTTTTTCCGCCGCCGCATTAAATTCGCCGCTGTTTTTCTCAGGTGTAGCCGGAGTTTCAAGCAAGAAATCACAGTTGCCCGGAATCAGATATTTTTCATCTATCCAATAATATTTTCCGTAATGAGACCTATATCCGACAGCGTGCGGCTTATGAGATTTAGGAACTTCTTTCAGCACATTCCACATTTCCGGTACGGGTATATGCTGGAACACTAAAGACGGCACGTAGTCCCCTGTTTCGTCTTTCAAATAATCTCTGACGCTCTTGTACCAAGCAATCTGTTCATAGGAAACCGCACTGCAATGACCGTCAAGACTTGCGGAAAGTGAATCTATAAGATATATATTAAACAATATTTTTTTGCCGTCCGAGCTTAAAATATTTATGTAATGGTTACCGTATCCGCTGATAGAAGGGTCACCCGGTTCAGCAAGACAGGTAGGAAAGCTCTTGTAAATTATCATCTGCTTTTCCTTGGAAATACCGAAAGCCTGATCATCATGATTTCCGAATACAAATGTAAACGGAATATTTCTTTCGGCAATGGGTGCTACGATATTGCGTATTGCTTCGGCAACCTTTTTATCACGGTTACCCGTGGCAAAGCTGAGGCCGTAGCCTTTTATCTGGTCGCCTGTAAACACTACAAGGTCGGGTTTTTCGCTGTCAAGCGCTTTACCGATAAATTCCACAGTATTTTTTGACGTGATGTTTGTATCTTGAGTGTCGGCTATCTGCATAATGCGAAAAGTGCCGTCTTTCTTGAATTTTAAGTTTTTCGCTTTGCCTATCGGAGAAGCCATAACGCACCAACTTTCTATTTTTATGTCAAAAGTATAACACATAATTGTGCAAAATAAAAGTCAAAACTCACAGCAGAACACATTTTGGATATGTGTGCACAAACAGAAAGTTACCGCGCAGAACATCCCCGTTCCATCTTGGGACGAATTGGACGTTTTCCCATAAAAAAAATAAAGCCCCGAGAGGGGCTTTATCATTTTTTTCTTGACAAATAAATTTAGAACAGCTATAATAGCAAGTGTAGCAAGGTCACTTGCTATTATAACCTTTAGATTACCTCATCAAAATTTCGAAGTGCAAAGTAATCTTTTTAACAAAGCTGTTCAGTATATACTGGACGGCTTTTTTATTGCCTTGAGCATTTCAACATCACCACCTTTCCCGATGTGATGTATCTATGTAAACCCGCCTTGCCGGACTTAAGCGCTTGAACCTTGAAGGCTTGTCCTGAGCTAATGCTCTTTAGCCTTTTGTTTCTTTTACCTCCTTTCTGCGCTGTCAATTTAAATATGCATAAAAAATCACCGCACAGTAATAACTGTGCGGTGATTAAAAAATTTTGAATTATTTAAGGTTTGCCTTAAGAGTTTCGAGGCTCTCTTTAAGCTCCTTGGGAAGTTTATTGCCGAATTTCTTGAAGAACTCTTCAATGCCATCTGCTTCTTCTTTCCAAAGGTCCTTATCTACATCGAGAATCTTTTCAAGTGACTCGAGTGAAACTTCACCTTCAAGACCTTCAATGTTAATATCCTTTGCATAAGGAATATAACCGATAGCTGTTTCCTGAGCGTCAACCTTGCCCTCGCAGCGCTTAATGATCCATTCGAGAACGCGAAGGTTATCGCCGAATCCGGGCCACATAAAGTTACCCTCGTCGTCTTTTCTGAACCAGTTAACATTAAATATCTTCGGAGCTTTATCGGGGTCAAGAGTAGCACCGATATCAATCCAATGCTGCCAATAATCAGCCATATTGTAGCCGCAGAACGGAAGCATAGCCATAGGATCACGACGAACTACACCGACAGCACCGGCAGCTGCAGCTGTTGTCTCCGAAGCCATTGTAGCGCCTACAAATACGCCGTGGTTCCAGTCTCTTGACTGATATACAAGCGGAGCGAGCTTAGCGCGTCTGCCACCGAATACAAATGCGGAAATCGGAACGCCGTTCGGATTGTCAAACTCTTTGCTGAGGCACGGGCAGTTTCTTGCGGGAGCAGTGAAACGGCTGTTCGGATGAGCAAGGTTTTTGCCCTCTGCTTTCCACTCTACGCCGTTAACCTTTTTGCCTGTCCATTCTTCTGCATTAACGGGCGGATTCTTATCAAGGCCCTCCCACCAAACGGTGTTATTGTCAAGATTCAATGCTACGTTGGTAAAGATTGCGCCTTTCTTTGTAGAAGCAAGAGCATTCGGGTTTGATTTATCGTTGGTTCCGGGTGCAACACCAAAGAAACCGTTTTCAGGGTTGATAGCATAAAGTCTGCCGTCCTCGCCCTTCTTAATCCAAGAAATGTCATCACCGACAGTCCAAACCTTATAGCCTTTTTTACGATATCCCTCCGGCGGAATAAGCATTGCAAGGTTGGTCTTGCCGCAAGCCGATGGGAAAGCCGCACAAATATATTTAACTTCGCCCTTCGGATTTTCAATACCGAGGATAAGCATATGCTCTGCCTGCCAGCCTTCGTTCTTACCCTGGTAAGAAGCTATACGAAGTGCAAAGCACTTTTTACCGAGAAGAACGTTCCCGCCGTAAGCCGAGTTAACGGAAATAATTGTGTTGTCCTCGGGGAACTGGCAAATCCATCTCTTTTCGGGGTCGACATTGCATTTACAATGAAGTCCGCGAACCCAGTCGTTGCTGTCGCCGAGAACGTCAAGAACTTTCTTGCCGACTCTTGTCATAATTGCCATGTTAAGAACAACATAAATTGAATCGGTAAGCTCAATGCCTACCTTAGCGAGCGGTGAACCTACGGGACCCATTGAATAAGGGATTACATACATTGCTCTGCCCTTATAGCTGTCTTTTGCTATATCATAGAGCATTTCATATGCTTTGCCGGGCTCCATCCAATGGTTTGTAGGGCCGGCATCTTCCTCTTTCTTTGAGCAGATAAGAGTTCTGTCTTCAACACGAGCAACATCGTTGGGAGCTGTTCTGTGATACAGGCATCCCGGAAGTAAATCCTCATTTAATTTACGCATCTCACCTGACTTGCAAGCTTCTTCACGAAGCTTTTCGAGCTGCTCTTCGCTGCCGTCGATCCAAATGATCTCATCAGGCTTAACAAGAGCTGCTTTTTCGTCAATCCATGACAAAATGCTTTTGTTAGTTGTAAGTGCTGCCATAGTATTATCTCCTTTTAACTAATTCGGCACAGCCGAAATATTTAACTGATTCAGACGGATTTTCAGGGTTTCCCCAACCTCCGTCATTATGAATAATTATAGTCTAAATCTTTCATTCTGACAAGTGAAAAAGTGTTAAATAGTTGTCAATATTTATCGTATTTTTGATGAACAATAAACAAATAGAAATGATATGACAAGCATCACTTAATGATATGGCAAAAGTTATTGAACATTGTCGATATCAAGCGTTGCTTTGGCATTTAATGTCATATCGCCGCGAGTGCCGGAAACGTATTCAAAATACCCTTGCGCCCCGACCATTGCCGCGTTGTCTCCGCACAGCGAAAGCTCGGGAAAATAGATTTTTATATTTTTCTCTTTTGCAAGAGAGAGCATACGTTCTCTCAAAACAGAATTAGCGGAAACACCGCCTGCCAAAACAAGCTTTTCGTATCCGGTAGAGTCAAGAGCTTTTCTGACATTGTCTTCCAAAGAATCCACAACAGCCTTTAAGAACGACGCTCCGACATCGGGTACGCTGACAGTCTCTCCTTTTTGTTCCGCATTATGAATCAGGTTGATTACCGAAGTTTTAAGCCCCGAAAAGCTGAAATCAAGCGGCGAACCGTCAACGTGCGGTCTTGGAAATTTATATGAGTCGGGATTTCCGCTCTTTGCAATTTTGTCAAGATTCACGCCGCCCGGATAATCAAGTCCCAATGTACGTGCAGCCTTATCAAGCGCCTCACCCGCCGCATCGTCTCGCGTTCTGCCGAGAATTTTAAAATCAGTATAATCCTTAACTTCTGTTATCAATGTATTTCCACCTGAGACAACAAGGCATAAAAACGGCGGTTTTAAATCCTCATATGTTAAATAATTGGCGGCAATATGAGAACGAAGATGATGTACGGGAACCAACGGCACTCCGGACGAAAGAGACAAACCCTTTGCGTAATTTACGCCGACAAGTAATGCGCCTATCAGCCCCGGTGCATAGGTTACTGCTATGGCATCAATATCTGACATTTTGCAATTTGCGTCGGATAACGCTTGTTTTGTAACCGCACATATTGCTTCAGTGTGCATTCTTGAAGCTATTTCAGGCACTACACCGCCGAATATTTTATGTTTTTCAATCTGTGTCGCCACTACCGATGAAACTGTTTTTCTGCCGTTTTCTACAACGGCAGCCGCAGTTTCGTCGCAAGAGCTTTCTATTCCGAGAATTAACATTAAATCACCACATTCCATTAAAAAGACTGACGTTCAGTTGTTTCTTATAAATATTTTGTCATTATCAACGCATCTTCACGCGGATTTTCGTAAAAATTTTTCCTGACGCCTAATTTTTCAAAACCCAACTTACCGTAAAGCGATATTGCCGGTGTATTTGAACACCTGACTTCAAGAGAGACAAATTCTGATTTTGCCTCTTTTGCCAAATCGATAAGCTTCGAGAGCAAGCCAACAGCCACACCTTTTCTTCTGTATTTGTTTTTTACAGCGACATTGGTTATATACACTTCGCCGGAAACAAAGTATGAGCCGACATAGCCTGCCGTTTCGCCGTTGATTTCAACCAAAATAAACCGTGCATTCGCATTTTGGAGTTCTTCGGAAATTGATTTAATACTCCACGGCACGCTGAAACACTCTTTTTCAAGCTCATACACCGGTATAACATCATCTTCCGACATAAAGTGAAACGACAAGTTTTCGTTATCATTACGCTTTGGCATCATACCAGCTCTTTCCCGAATGTGCATCGCTCTTTAACAGAACTTTCATCTTACAGGCATTTTCCATTTCTTCTTTTACAATCAATTCGGCCTTGGATTGTTCATCGGCAGGAGCCTCTACTATAAGTTCATCGTGAATCTGTAATATCAGACGTGCGTTAAGTTTTTCTTCTTTAAGTCTTGTATAGACCCTTATCATGGCAATTTTGATAATATCGGCAGCCGTTCCCTGTATCGGCATATTTCTTGCCACCCTCTCGCCAAATGCTCTCAGCATACCGTTTGAAGAAGAGAGTTCCGGAAGATACCTGCGTCTCCCGAACAAGGTTTTGACATATCCGTTCTTTTTGGCTTCTTCTACGACTTCGTTCATATATCGGTCAACACCGGAATAATGGTGCAGATAGTCCTTAATATATCGGTCAGCCTCAGCTCTGCTGACGCCTATATCCTTTGCCAAAGAAAATGCACCTATACCGTACACTATACCGAAATTAACCGCTTTGGCACGACTTCTCATAAGCGGAGTTACCATTTGCAAGGGCATTTTAAATACCTGCGACGCCGTAATAGCATGAATGTCATCGCCGTTATTGAACGCATCAATCATAGCTTTGTCATCGGCAATATCAGAGAGAACCCTTAATTCTATCTGCGAATAATCCGCATCGACAAATACTTTACCGTCATCGGCGATGAAGAACTTTCTCATTTCCCTGCCGAGTTCTGTCCTGACAGGAATATTCTGAAGGTTCGGTTCTGTAGACGAAATACGACCGGTTCTTGTCTCGGTCTGATTAAACGTCGAGTGGATTCGTCCGTCGGCGGCTATTTCTTTAAGCAAGCCGTCACAATATGTGGACTTCAGCTTTGTGTAGGTTCTGTACTCCAAAATAAGATTGACGATTTCATAATCATCGGCAAGTTTTTCGAGAACCTCGGCATTTGTGGAAAATCCGCTTTTTGTTTTCTTTTTAGTCGGTATGGCAAGCTTAACAAAAAGAATTTCGCCGAGCTGTTTCGGAGAATTTATGTTAAATTCTTCCCCGGCAAGTTCATATATGCGACTCTGCAGTTCTTTTATTCTCTCACCGAGCATATCTCCGAAAGCTTCAATGCCGCTTTTATCTACTTTAACACCGATTTTTTCCATAGAGGCAAGAACCTCTGCCAACGGCAATTCAATGCTGTTTAAAAGTTCTGTTTGATCTCTTTCCTCCAACAATGCAGAAAGTTTCACCGTAAGAGGATATACTGTTTCGGAGAGTGCCGAAAATCCCCCGTCGGATTCATAGTACACATTGTACTCTGCCGCCAATTTTTCAATGTCATAATCCTTAGCCGACGGATTGAGCAGATACGCCGCGAGCATTAAATCCATTTTTACATTTTTAATCTCAAATCCGTGAGAAAATGCATATGCATACAGCGGCTTTATATTAAAAGTATATTTTTCTGTGTTTTCGTCCTCAAGAATGTTTATAAAGGCTTCGACCTCGCTGTCATTCTCAGTATTCACTTCACATATGACATTGCCGTTGCAAGCGACAAGATTTTCAAATCTACCGTCTTTAACAGAGTATACAAAGTAAATCTTATTTGCTTTTAACGAAAATTTATTTAAGCTGTTTACCCTTTTATATTCCTTTACAGCGGTATTTTCTGACTTAACGCTATTCGTGGCGGTATTTAAGCCGATTTTGTCTATCAGTTTATACATTTCAAGAGACCGCAAAACAGACAAAGCCTCACTCTTGTCTCCCCCGTCCGGAACATAAAAAGAGTAATCGGTCTCAATCGGAACACTTTTACAAATTTCGCCGAGCTTATAGCTCATAAAAGCCGAGTCTTTATCGTTTTTCAACTTATTGCGTAAAGATTCCCTTATGTCAATAGTATCAATGTTATCATAAATATTCTGTATTGAACCGAACTCGGAAATAAGACTCTGAGCCGTTTTTTGCCCGACACCCGAAACTCCGGGGATATTATCGGAGCTGTCTCCCATAAGCGCCTTAATGTCAATCAATTGATGAGGAGTAACACCGTAATCATCTTTAATTCTTTTAATATCGTAAATATTGGTCTCGGGTCTGCCCATTTTTGTTGACGCAAGCAATACCTTTACATTATCACCGACAAGCTGTAAACTGTCACGGTCTCCTGTGGCAATATAGCATTCGTCTCCGTCCTTACAGGAAAAAGCAAGAGTGCCGAGAATATCGTCGGCCTCATACCCTTCTTTTGTTACCATCTTATATCCGAGCGCCTTAAGCAGTTCTTTAAGAACGGGCATCTGTTCCGCAAGCTCAGGCGGCATAGGCTTACGTCCCGCCTTATACTCATCATACATTTTGTGCCTGAATGTGGGCGCCTTTAAATCGAAAGCGAACGCAACGCTGTCGGGATGAACCTCGTCGCACAGCTTATAAAATATATTCATAAACCCATAAATGGCATTGGTATATCTACCATCCTTGGTTGTAAGAAGCTTTATTCCGTAAAAGGCACGGTTAATAATACTGTTCCCGTCCAAAACCAGCAGTTTCATTTGACATTCTCCTAATAAATTATCAATTTATTGTATCATAAAACACTTACGAATGCACTATATTTTTAAGTTGTTAATATTTTTAGTATGTGATATACTTTATAAAAAACTATTGAAAGCTGTTATTATGAATATAGGAGATTTACACATAGAAGGATTTGCGGCATTAGCGCCTATGGCAGGAGTTGCCGACAGAGCGTTCAGAGAAATTTGCAGAGGTTACGGCGCCGCTTTTACAGAGAGCGAAATGATAAGTGCCAAGGCGCTGTCCATGGGCGACAAAAAATCATATGAACTTATGCATATAACAAACAGTGAACGCCCGACAGGTATACAATTATTCGGAAATTCACCTGAAGTTATAGAAAAAGCAGTGAAATCGGTTGAAACCGAAGGCCCTGATTTTATTGACTTTAACTTCGGATGTCCCGCACCGAAAATAGCCGGCAACGGCTCCGGCTCAGCTCTTTTGAAAACACCCGATGTAATCGGAGAAATACTGAAAAGCGCCTCCTCTGTTGCGAATAAACCTATAACCGCAAAAATCAGAATCGGTTGGGATAACGAAACAAAAAATGCTGTTGAAACGGCAACGATGATTGAAAAAAACGGTGCGGTCGCAATTACGGTACACGGAAGAACACGCGCACAAATGTATGCGCCACCCGTTGATACGGAAGCTATTCGCGAAGTAAAGAATGCCGTTTCGATACCCGTAATCGGCAACGGCGACATTACAGACGGACAAAGTGCGGCACTTATGTTTGAAAAAACAAATTGCGACTTGCTGATGGTTGGCAGAGGCGCTCTCGGCAGACCGTGGGTTTTCGCACAAATAAACGCTTATATGACAGAAGGCAGGATTTTACCCGAACCGCCCGTTTCGGAACGTATGCGCGTTATGGTAAACCACGTAAAAAAAATATGCGAATATAAGGGAGAAAAAACCGGCATAAAGGAAGCCCGTAAGCACGCCGCATGGTATATAAAAGGCATAAGGAACGCCGCCGAATATCGCCAAAGCGTTGGACTCCTTGAGAGCATTGAGCAGCTCGAAGAAATAGCGTATAAAATATCAATATCAAATTAATACTTTTGCTTCAAAACACGAAAACAGCCGCCATAAGGCGGCTGTTTTTTTATACAATGTTGCTTTGAAGAATTTATCATCTTAATATGCCTATGGTAATAATTTCAAAAGGCTTATAATCAATTTCGTCTGTCAAATACAGTTTATCTTCAAGCATATTAAGAACATAAACCTGCTGCGGAAATTTCATTTTTCCGCGTCTGCCGTCCTGTTCGGATAAACGGACAACGACCATTTCGCCGCTTTCGGAAATTTTCATCGCCTGCAAGAACATTCCGTCAAATGTATTTTGGCATGAAACATCAGCCATTGTCAGCGGAATATTAAATTCAAACGCGATTTCATTTATATGAGCGTCAACCGCCGAACCTGAATGCGGATAAATGAGGTAAGCAAAGCTGTGCTTGCCTATGTCGCTTTCGGGGTCCGGCCGCTCGGTAGCGCGAAGCAAGCTAAGCGATAAAGTGTTTTCCGAAATTCCTATTCCGTATTTTGAATCGTTTATCACAGCTATGCCGCCGTCAGTTTCCGAAACATCAAACCATTTGTGATGGCAACATTCAAATCGGGCGCTTTGCCATGAAGTGTTTTTGTGAGTTTCACGCGCAATAAATCCCGCACCGGTATCACAAAGGACATTACGACTTAAAACATTCGGAGAAAACAGTACCTTAGCAAGCTTATGCTTTTCATGCCAATCCACATTGTTTTCGACTTCAATTTTTGGGGAACGTCTGAAAACTCTGATTATCCTTTCCCATTTACTGTTTTCGGTGCCGAGCGTTGCTCTAAATGAACAAACCTCACCGCTTTTTTCCGTAAGCTTCAGCGGAGAAACTACCTTTAGCGGAATTTTTTTATCGGTATAATTCGGTAAAATATCCCATGCATCATACACGCCCGGATTATCCGCATATATTTCAAGGCGATTAAACACTCCGCTTACCCACTCCCTGTCAAGTTTCTTATCATACAGGCCGATGATAGAACCGTCAGAAGCAAAACTGATTTTATAAAACGGAGTTTCTGCCGAATTGCCTGACACGCTGCACCATTCATCGGCGAATACTTTGTCCGGTTTATCGATAACGGCGCAGTCAAGAGGCGCTATGTTGGGCACAGTCCAAAATCCCTTTTTCCCGAATCTTGTCTCGGTTCCGTTCTCGTCCTCAAAGAAAGTCAGCTCTTTACGCTTAAAGTTAAGTGAATTAAAATGAGCTTCACCGTAGCCGATAATTCCATTCAGGGTTTTATCTATATATGCATAATCTGCCAAGGCATCATTATAAACAGGGTTTATATGACTGCCGGGTAAAATATCATGAAATTGATTTATAAGAAGCTTTTTATAGCATTCCTTGAGTTTTTCTCCGGGATAATCAAAACCCGACATTGCACGCAATGTGGAAATAATTTCCGCCTCACGTATTTTATATTCAAGCTTTCTGTTTAATTTTTTTAAGTTTGCCTTTGTGGTGAATGTTCCCCTGTGCATTTCAAGGTACAGTTCACCGTCCCACTTAGCGAGAGAAGTATTGCCTTTAAGATTTTTTTCTAAGAATTCAGCCCCACCCATATGCTTTGTTTTAGGCATAACGGAAATTTTATCAAAACGCCTCATAACTTCAAGCATTTCTTCGGTAACACCGCTTCCGCCGTCGCCGTAGCCAAACATCGACATTGTTTGTCCGCCCGAATTTTTATCTTGATATGCTTCCCAATTTTCTTGTATTTGGCTCGGCATATTCCATGTAATAAAGTGTGTGGGCGGCACGCACGCGTATACTTCGCTGCCGTCTATTCCTTTCCAAATAAAATTATTGTGAGGAAAACGGTTGGTGTCGTTCCAAGTGGACATTTTATTCGAGACGAAATAGTCCGCTCTGCATTTTTTCAGTATTTGAGGCAGTATCCAACTGTTACCGAAAACATCGGGAAGCCAGCAGTTGTTTATGGTTTTTCCGAAATTCTCTCTGAAAAACAGTTGACCGTAAAAGCACTGTCTTATTAAGCTCTCGGCTGACGGGATATTGCAATCAGGCTCGATATACATAGCTCCTACAGGTTCAAATCTTCCCTCTTTAACTCTTCTTTTGAGTTCTTCAAAGACCTCGGGATAGTACTGCTTTAAGGATTCATAAGTATATGCCTGAGTATGCGTATATTTAAATTCTGGGTATCTGTCCATGAGGCGAAGCTGTATCAAAACAGTACGCAAGTTCTTTTGAACAGCATGAATTCTGCGCCAATAATACGCTATATCAAGATGCGAATGCGCAACAAGTGCAACATCGCCGCTGCCCTTATAGTCTTTATTTGCGAAAATGACATCATTGATATATTTTTTTGCTTCTTTTATCCCGGTAGGTCTGCTGTCCGTGTCAAAATCAATCAGATTAAGCGCATTGTTCAGCTCGGTATTTACAAATTTTCGGTAGTCCTCGTTGAACAATTCCGACTTTGCTATATCCAAAAGCGTTTCTATATCGTACACAAGACTTTGTACATCACGGTCAATTGTTATGAGGTACGCACCGTTAAAAATCTGCCTGCAACCGCGAACCGCTAACGACTCCGGATTTCTCTCGTCATCGGGTTTGGAACGGTTGTATCCCTGCATTTCAAATTTAATTTTACCGGGAGTGCCTATATACGGGGTAAGAAGCACTCTGTCTCGGTTTGGGTCGATCCCCCCCACAAACTTACCGTTAGCCTTAACGATAAGTTCGGCGGCCGTTTTGAGATAAAGCCAAAGTTCTTTGTTTTTTAAACTGTCGGGCACTTCCGTTTCTGCTTTTATAAACGCTGTGCCGTCCGGTGTAAAATACATATCTCCCTTTTTCAGCGGTCTGAATTCGTCGGAATAAAACTCATAGTTGTTTTCCGTAACCTGACGGGCATCTTTGATAGCTATATTATCTATCGGTAATTTGTCATTTATAATATATCTTTTGAGCCAACCGAACCTGAGATCATTCCATTCTTCGGGGCGCATACTGCGCCTGACGACTTTAATATGTGCCATAATTACTCCTCTCAGTTATCCCAAAAATACGGTTTTTTGCGCACTGCCTTTATTTTTACGGACTTACCCGTATTTTTCAGCACTTCTTCCGATATCCAGTCAACGCATCTGTTCAGGATAAGGCATTTAGAACATTCTCCTCTGAAAACCAAAGTTAAAGTTCCGTCCTCAGACAAGGACTCAAATTCAACCTCACCGCCGTCTCCCTGAATTTTAGGCCTTATTATTTTTTTTATATATGTTTCAATATCCGTGCCCATTATTCCGTTTATAATTGTTCGGATATTCTGAAGCGAACGCTCGCATGTTGAAGAGTCGATACCCCTTATTGAATAATAAATTTTTAATTTCGGCTCGGTACCCGATGGTCTGACGGCAATCCAAGAACCGCCTTTAAGAAAAAACTTTAAAACATTTGATTTCGGCAAATCTCCGACGCCCGTACTATAGTCCTTAACATCTGTGATGTTTGGGAAAACGGTTGCTTTATTTGCCCTGAAATACGACATAATATTCTTTATGCGTGCGGCACCGTCTTTCCCTTTCAGGACAAAAGAATCAAGCGAATCAAGATAAAAACCGTATTCTGCATAAAGCACGTTTAAAGCATCTGCCAATGTCATTTTATGCTTTTTATAATATGCAGCCATCTCACATATTAACATCGAAGCGACAACCGCATCTTTATCACGCGCATATGTGCCGACGAGATAGCCGTAGCTCTCTTCATAACCTATTAAAAACTCGTTTTCGCCTGTTTTTTCATACTTGGTAATCTGATCGCCGATGTATTTAAATCCCGTTAAAGTCTCAACAACATTCAAGCCGTTTTTCCGTGCAATTTCCGCACCCAAATCATTGGTAACTATCGTTTTAACAAGCGTTGACTTCGGATTTAAGCTTTGTTTTTTAAATTTAAGATAAAAATCCACGAGCAATGCTCCGGTTTGATTGCCGGTAAGCAAAATATATATTCCGTTATGCAAAACGCCAACGCCTACTCTGTCGCAGTCCGGATCGGTACCTATAACCAAATCGGCGTTCTCACTTTCCGCCTTTTTAAGTGCCAGGTTAAGAGCGTCTTTTTCTTCGGGATTAGGTGATCTGACTGTTGTAAAATTACCGTCGGCAATAGCCTGCTCTTTAACAACGGAGATGTCAAATGACATATCGGACAATACTTTCCTGACAGGAATATTGCCCGTCCCGTGCAAGGGGGTATAAACAACCTTTAAGTCAGATGTTTCTTTGTAAACAGCCATCTTTTCGACTTCCGAAATATAGCTGTTCAGCACTTCGTCGCCGATATAAGTCAAGAAACCGTTCGACAGCGCCATATTCAAATTCATATGCTTTACGGACTTTATATCTTTAACATTATTGATATACGATATAACCTTATCGGCATATCGCGGAACAAGCTGACAGCCGTATTTATCATACACTTTATAACCGTTGTATTCTTTCGGATTGTGACTTGCGGTAATAACTATTCCGGCATTACATTTTAAATATCTTACGGAAAAAGAAAGTACGGGAGTAGGCATTATCTCCTCGAAAAGAAAGGTCTTGATACCGTTGTAACACAATACTTCGGCGGCATATTCCGCAAAAGCCTTTGAATTATTGCGTGAATCATATGCAATAACAACGCTTTTATCACCCGTGAACTCGTTTTTTAAATACTCACAGAGACCCTTTGTAGCCTTACTGACTGTATACTTATTCATCCTGTTGGCTCCGGCGCCCATAACGCCTCTCAAGCCTCCGGTACCGAATTCAAGATCTTTATAAAATCTATCCTCAATTTCTTTTTCATCAGTTATTGATTCAAGTTCTTTTTTTGTATCCTCATCAAACGTAAGCCAATACTCATATTTTTCGCGAATGTCCAAGTTGTTCATCTCCGAAAGCTTTTTATTGATTTTAACACAAGGCTACCGCCTCGTCAAACAAATTAAATATTGTTTTTACTTGATATTATGCTATAATGAGAAAAACATATATTAAACGGATTAAGCTTTTAAAAGTTCTTACGGAACAATAACAAGGAGGAAACCATGGAAAAATTCAAACTCAATATAGAATACAAGGTCGGAAAAGCTGTTTTCTCCACCAATCTTTTTGAAACAGAGCATTTCAAAATTTCTTATAAAGCAACAAAAAGCCACATTATACTTAATATGGCTTCATTTGTTCCGCTTGAAATTTTAAACCTTACTGCAACCGTGCCATACACATTCAAAGCAGACAGCAGAATTTTTGCTAACGGGTATCAGTCATGGACCGAATGTAGGGAAATGTTTAAAGATGATAAACAGTCACACACATTCGGCCCCACAAGCTTTGCTTACAGGCACTCGCTCCTCGGAGCCGCAGGTTCGTACACATTTGATGACAATGTCAGCCGACGCGGCGTCTTTCAGGGATTTTCTTATATGTATGTAAGGAACGGTGAAGAATACGACCTTTTTGCATCTCTTACAGAGAGAACCGGTTATACAATATTTACCGCCGATTTGAACAATAATATGATAACCGTGCAAAAAGACCTTGAAGGAGTAACCGTTGACGGCGAATATGAAATTTTGAATTTTGCCGAATACGTAGGGAACGAGAACTTTGTTTTTGATAAATGGTTTGATGAGCTTAATATACCAAAGTCTTTTGCTACCCCAAAAAACGGATACACCACATGGTATAACTATTACGGTAAAATCAATGAAAAAATTGTGTCCGACGATCTTGAGGCTTTATCAAAGGTCGACGCAGATATCGACATATTCCAGATTGACGACGGCTATCAATCGGCAACCGGTGACTGGCTTTCAATTGACAGTAAAAAATTCCCGAGCGGAATGAAGTCTGTTGCCGATAAAATACATTCAAAAGGAATGCTTGCGGGTCTTTGGTTGGCTCCTTTCGGTGTACAATTCACATCTAAAACCGCCACACAGCACCACGATTGGCTCATCCGCAGAAAGAACGGACATCCCGTGACATGCGGAGTAAACTGGGGCGGATTTTATGCACTTGATATTGAAAATCCGGAAGTCAGAAATTATATTAAAAACTTTTTTGACGTTATACTGAATGATTGGGGTTTTGACTTAGTTAAGCTTGACTTTTTATATGCTGCCGCAATAATACCGAATCATGGCAAAAGCCGCGGTCAGCTTATGTGTGAGGCTATGGATTTTCTGCGCGAATGTGTGGGAGAAAAAATGATACTCGGTTGCGGCGTTCCCTTGATGCCTGCGTTCGGAAAAGTTGATTATTGCCGTATCGGTGCGGATATGGGGCTTAGTTGGAAAGTTCCGTTCTTTGCAAACAGAGAATTTATTTCAACATATCACACTCTCGGCAATTCGATATTCCGCAGGCAGCTCGACGGCAGAGCATTTCTCAATGACCCGGACGTTTTCCTTTTGAGAGATGAAAATATCCATTGCACGTTTGAGCAACGCAAGATAATAGCCACCGTAAACAAAGTTTTCGGCAGTGTTCTGTTCACATCGGATAATGTCGGAAAATATAACGACGAGCAAATGTCTGTACTTCTCGACACATTTAGAAAGAGCAAAATCGATGTTAAAAGCGCCGAATTTTTAAGCGAGAACAAACGAATAATGAAATTCGTGTACACACAGGACGGTACCGAGCACACATTCAAGTTTAATATTGATAAAGGTACAATAGTATAAAAGGGAATCCGCAGAGCCGTGGCTCTGCGGATTTTAAGTAAACGGCGAAATTATTTACATTTTTAAACAGTGGTATTTTTCTCCGTCAAGTGTTTTCCAAATAAACTCTTCATTTTCAAGAAGCATATATCCGTGAGCACTGTTTTCTTTCGGAATTGAAACCGAACCCGGATTCAGATAAAAATTATTTTCTCCGAACTCTTCCCATGCGGGAATATGAGTGTGACCGTGGAGCAAAATATCACCGCTGCAAAGCGGCGGAAGGTTATTCAAATTGAAATTATGACCGTGAGTTGCATAAACGAGCCTATCGCCTTCCGGTATTATACAGTAATCTGCAAGTATCGGGAAGTTGAGAACCATTTGGTCTACTTCGGTATCGCAGTTGCCGCGCACGCAAAAAAGCCTGTCTCTAGCGCCGTTAAGCATAGAAATAACCTTTTTCGGTGCATACTCTTCCGGTAAATCGTTTCTCGGTCCGTGATATAAAATATCACCGAGTAAAAGAAGTCGGTCAGCTTTTTCGCAGTCAAACGCCTTCAATAATTTTCTGCAATACAGCGCCGAACCGTGTATGTCGGAGGCTATCATAAGTTTCATTTTACCACATCCGTTTAAACAAGCGGCAGGCCGCCACCTGCCACTTGTTTTTTGTTATTTTGTTTCGAGGACAACCTTATCGCCGTCTGCGGACAAGTTAATTGCCTTTAACGGTTTATCATAATTATCGACTAAATAATTTGATATTTTGTCTTCAACATTACGTCGGATAACATTTCTGAGATCTCTTGCGCCTCTTACGGTACCATCCATTTTTGAAACCAAAAGAGCCGGAATATCGTCGCTGTAACCGAACGATATACTTTTTTCCTTGAGAGAATCGGAAAGTTCCGAAAGCATCAGTTTCGCAATATCTTTATAGTTATCCTCAGTCAACTCATTAAATACAACTATTTCGTCAACTCTGCCTATAAATTCGGGTCTTAAAAACTCCCTTAGCCCCTTAATAGCATTTTCTTTTTTTATATCGGACGGAGCTTTAGCAAAGCCGAGTGCACTTTCTCTTCTTTCGCTGCCGGCATTAGAAGTCATAATAATAACGGTATTTGCAAAGCTGACAGTTCTTCCGTGAGCGTCATTGGTCTTTCCTTCGTCAAGAATCTGCAAAAGTATATTCATAACATCCGGATGAGCTTTTTCAATCTCATCAAACAGAATAATGGAATACGGCTTTCTTCTGACCTTTTCGGTTAATTGACCTGCCTCGTCATATCCCACATATCCCGGAGGAGAACCGATAAGTCTTGATACGGAGTGCTTTTCCATAAACTCCGAC
>DJOQ01000036.1:0-39252 GCA_002437245.1 Ruminococcaceae bacterium UBA6434 | reverse complement strand
CCATAAACTCCGACATATCAAGTCTGATAAGAGTTTCGGGTGTATCAAACAGCTCTTTTGAGAGCAATTTTACAAGTTCGGTTTTTCCGACGCCGGTAGGACCGACAAATATAAATGAAGCGGGTCTTCTCTGAACGGACAACTGTACCCTGTTGCGCTTTATGGCTGCAACCACAAGGTCCACAGCTTCATCTTGACCGATGAGATGTGCTTTAAGTCTATCTTCAAGCCCGGCAAGGCGCTTGATGTCGCCCTCCATAACTTTGGTTACGGGAATCCCTGTCCAAAGATTTATAACCTTTGCCAAATCTTCCTCTTTTACATCGTTATGAGAAGCTTTTTCTTTTAATTCATCTTCTTTTCCGTCATAAGACAACAACTCGGTCTTGACAGTAGCCAAATCCTTATAAACCTTGTCGCGTTCGGTATCATCTGTGGTTGTTTCTGCCTTAGATGTAAGCTCTTCCTCTTCGCTCTTTAATTCATCGCGCTTTTTAAGGAATATCTCATAATCGCTTATAGCCTTGTTTCTTAGGTTCGCACAAGTGCAAGCTTCATCAAGCAAATCTATGGCTTTATCGGGCAAAAATCTGTCGGTAATGTATCTTTCGGACAAAGTAACGGCACGATAGACCAAATCATCAGAGATTTTTACTTTATGATAGTCCTCGTAATATTTCTTTATTCCGAGTAACATATCATACGTATCGTTGATTGACGGTTCTTCTACCTTAACGGGCTGGAAACGGCGTTCCAACGCTGCGTCTTTTTCAATATTGTTACGGTACTCATTAAAGGTTGTCGCACCGATAACCTGTATTTCACCGCGTGAAAGAGCAGGCTTTAAAATATTGGCGGCATTCATTGTTCCTTCGCTGTCACCCGTTCCGACAAGATTGTGAACCTCATCGATAAAGAGGATAATATTACCCTCGTTTTTAACTTCTTCTATAAGGCCTTTAATACGACTCTCAAACTGACCGCGGAATTGAGTTCCGGCAACCAAAGCGGTAAGGTCCAAAAGATGAATTTCCTTGTTGGCTATTTTGGCAGGGACGTCGCCTGCGGCAATTTTCAGAGCGAGACCTTCGGCAATAGCGGTCTTACCGACGCCCGGCTCACCTATAAGGCAGGGATTGTTCTTTGTTCTGCGGCACAAAATTTGAATTGTTCTGTAGATTTCCTTATCTCTGCCGATAATCCTGTCAAGCTTGCCCTCTCTCGCCCGTTCCGTAAGATCGGTGCAATAAAGGTTCAAATATTTTCTTTTTTTGTTTTTTGTACCTTTTTTCTTTTTTCCTTTGGTATTATCACCGTCGTCCGATGTATCTTCGGTCTCCGAGCCGTCGGAACTGTCTTCGGTATCATCATTTTTTCCGGGGAACATTCCCTGTAAAAACGACAACGGCAAAGCACCGCCGGGTTGAAATCCCTCCATACCGTCGGGATTTTCCATCATCTGATTCATCTGCTCGGCAACATCATTCATCTCATCTTCCGAGATGCCCATTTGGTCCATTATCTGCTTTACGGGACCGATGTTCAGCTCCATAGCGCATTTAATGCAAAGACCCTCATTGATGGTTTTGTCGCCGTCGATTTTTGAGATGAAGAATACAGCAGGATTTTTATGACATCTGCTGCACAACATATTTTTGTTCATCTGATTGTTAATCCTCTTTCTTAGTTTGCTTTTTTAGTTTTCTCTCTTTAAACTGCTGCACAGTATTGGGAACATAGCTGAGAAGAGCGGCAAATGTCAAAAGAGCAGCAATTATTACAAGAACTATCATAACAGGATCGGGAAGTGTGAAATACGCCCTGAGAGCTCCGACCTCCGGACCGAATGCAATAACAAGAATCATAACGCCGTAAAACGCCGTTGTAGCCACCTTGCCCCACATTACCGCAGCACTCGGGCGAAGACCTATACCTATCATAGCCGCACCTACGAGCACCATAAGCAGTTCCTTAGCGATAAAGAAAAGGAACACCCATTTAAACCATTTCATAGTGGGATTGGTCGATTTATTGAACTCAAGGAAAAGCACAACGGCTATTGTCATCTGCGTTAGCTTATCTGCTATGGGGTCAAGTATTTTGCCAAGCTCGCTGACCTGATTAAAGCGACGGGCTATTTTGCCGTCAAACAAATCAGTAAGTCCGGACACGGCAAGAACTATTACCGCCGCCAACACATGGTCATGATAAAACAACACTCCGAATATCGGAATTAAAATTATTCTGATAAGCGATAAAAGATTGGGAACCGTAAGGCAGCCCGTAAACAGTCTTTTTAGATTTTCTTTCATAAGTTTACCCCTTAAATAGTTATTTTAATATTTTGATTGGATTAATGTTTCACCCGATTGGAACAACACTATGGTTCTGTATAAATGTAATAATAGCAGAATTATTTACCGCTTCATAAAAAGAAGTGTTTTGTTTGCAGTTCGCGGATAAGAGCAGCAGAATAATGCTGATAAAATATACCGCGATTAGCCCTTTAAGTATACCGAAAACACCTCCCAAAACAGTATTTGCCGTCCCTATAAGGGGCAACCTGCATATTTTATTAAGCCATTTTGCCGCTACACTCAAAATGAGCGACAAAACTATGCTCAAAAGCAAAAACATAATAGGTGACAACACCGTTACGGCTATCGGTTTTGCAACATCGGCGCTCAGTTTTTCCGCCGCATCGTTTCCCGAAAAATCGCCGTTTAAAATTTCGGAGGTAACAGAACTTTCCTCCGGGTCGGTTCTCAATATGTAGTTCTTAATAAATCCCGGTAAATTTTCGACTACGGCAAAAGCCTTAACGTCGCCGTCCGCCGCATTCGAATTTTCCAAAAGAGTAACTGCTATTTTTTCCGTAATATGCGGTCCTATAAAAGTATCATAGAAACTGTTTGCCACGGGCTTACACAAATTTGCTGCCAAAATAACGGCAACCGCAAAAACCATGACCTCCAAAAGTGTGACCAGAAAGCCTCTTTTTGCCGAAACAACAAGAAAAATCAATATAACAATCAAAAGCGCTATATCTATATAAATCCCCAAATCATCACCGCCGTTACAAATATTATACTACCATACAAAAGCCTAAAAAACAAATTAACAAAGTGTTAATTATCATTAGTGACTGCCGTAGTTTCATCTTTGGAATTGCCGTTTGTTTTATATGACGAAATCTTGGACGTAGAATACACATAAGTATTAGCCCCGTCCGTAAAACAGCGTATACCGTCGCTGTCAACCGAATGTCTGCTGACTTCGGCACCCTTCATATCATAACAAATCAACTCGGAATCAGTCAGTACACTTACGTGTTGATTATCACTAGAAACCGATTTAACGGCACTTGTTATATCGGCAGTAAACAATTTATCGCCGGTTCTGTTATACACATTTAAAATTTTAGCTGAAGAACTGCCGTATTTTGAAAGCACCGATACTACAACATTATTGTCGGAAACAGATATCCGCGAAAGCGAATTCAAAGAAAGGTCTTCGTCCTGCTTATCCGTTTTATTTTTTATAACGGATAAGACATTCTCACCCGTTATAAGAAGTGTATCTCCACTTAAGAAATTCACTCCCGATACTATATCCGAGCCGAAATCAAATTCACTTACAGCCTCTTCATATGAAAAATCGAAAATGAGCACCCTCGAATAAAGTTCACCGTTTTCAGCCCCGACAACGGATACTGCGGCAAGCTTACCGTTATCGGAAATATCAATTGCAACTATGTTTTCTTTTGCACATTTCCAGCTGAAAATCACTTTTTGGTTTTTATTGTAAACCGTTAAATCAGACTGGGAATTTGTGCCGCGCGTAGCAACTGCCGAAGTACCGTTTTTGCCTATCGCCGCCGACATTATTTTCTTTTCCGTTGTGCCCTCATACAGAGTTTTTGTCTTGGACATAATTTTAAACGTATTACCGCCTACATCCGCAAGCAATACTCTGCCGGAGTTCTCGTAGCACACGGGAGTCGAATATGTATGCTGGATTTCACTTACCTTACGGGCGGTGGAATCAAGCACAACGGTTGACGAGTCGTTTATAAGGATAAGGTCCGAGCCTATTGCCTTAACATCTTTCACCTGCAAGCTGTCAAACGAATAAGGATATCCGTCTCCGCGTTTTGTTCCGGAGACCACAGACGATATATAATCCCCTACGGAAGAAAATGTAATATTTCCGAACTTATCGGCAACGATAAACAGCAAAATCAGTATTACCAATACGGTCGATAACGATTTTATCAATTTAATTATACGGTCCTGCCCCTTAGTCTTTTTTCTTGCAGGCGCTTTTTTCTCGCCGTCTTTCATGATACACCTCGTGTTCAGTCGTAATTTACACGATTAAGATAGAGACCGTCCGGCGCCGCCGTAGCACCGGCAAGATTTCTGTCTTTGCTTTCTATTATTTGCGGAATACTGCCCTGCTCTATCTTTCCGCGATTTATGTCCAAAAGAGTCCCGACCATTATTCGCACCATGTTATAGAGAAATCCGTCGGCCTCAAAAGTGAACTCAACAATTTCGTTGTTTCTTATTACAGAAGCCTTTTTTACCGTACGTACTTTGCTTTCCACATTGCTGCCTGCGGCACAAAACGCGGAAAAATCATACATACCGACAAAGCTTTGCGCTTCGCCGTTCAGCAGCTCCGCATCAATATGATACGGATAATACAGCGCACGCTTAAATAAAAACGGATTTCTGTAATCGCTGTTTAAAATCATATATTTGTATTCTTTTGACGTGCAGTCATATCTTGCATGAAAAGAATACGGCACTTCACCGCAATTCTTTACCGCTATACTCGGCGGAAGCAATGCATTCAGCGCTTTTTTCAGCTTTTCGGGAGGAATATCCGATTCCGTTCTCATATTACAGCAAAACATATTTGCATGAACACCGCTGTCGGTTCTGCTGCAACCTATAATATTCTCTCTTTTGCCGAGTATTTTTTCAATTGTATCCTGCAAAGTTTGCTGAACCGTAACGGCATTATCCTGCACCTGCCAACCGTGATAGTCGGCTCCGTCAAACATTAATGTAATTAAAATATTTCTCATTTCAGAAAAAACATTCCTTTCGGAATTAATCAGATAACGGCAGGCAGGAACTTGTTTGAAACTATAATTCCGGCAGTAAGCAAAACAATAACGGCTATTGCAATATAATCCCTGCCGGCAAGACGCATAACTTTGAGTCTCGTTCTGCCCTCTCCGCCTCTGTAACAGCGACATTCCATCGCAAACGCCAACTCATATGCCCTTCTGAATGAATTTATAAACAAAGGTATAAATACGGGAACAAGAGCTTTTCCGCGCTTGATAATTCCGCCGCTTTCTATATCGGCTCCTCTTGCCTTTTGCGCGGACATTATCTTATCCACTTCGTCTATAAGGGTGGGTATGAATCTTAACGCTATTGTCATCATCATAGCGATTGAATGAACGTTTATTTTAATAACCTTGAGCGGCGAAAACAGACGCTCCATAGCGTCGGTAAGCATTGTAGGCGAAGTTGTATAAGTAAGCATAGAACTTGCTATAACAAGGCATATGATTCGCACCGTGGTAAAGAGCGCCATATAAAGTCCGCCGGTATATAACGAAAACTTACCGATTGTAAAAAGTACAGTTCCGTCTTTATTATAGAAAATCTGTAAAAGCGACGTAATCGCGATAATAATAAATATCGGTTTTACGCTTTTCCAAATCAGCTTAGGTGAAATCTTTGATAAGAAAATTACCGCTATCAACGCAACTACAATAGATGCAAGCGAAACAAAGTTTTTGCACAGAAAAACAATAATAATATATACGAAAGTCAAAACAAATTTTATTCTGGGATCAAGCTTATGAATAACCGAGTTTCCCGGAAAGAACTGCCCTATTGTTATATCCTTAATCAAGATAAAACACCCTCCTCTCTCAAGAGACGTAAAAGCTCAGCCTCGGCGCTTTCGATGGTGTATATATCTGTACGGATATCAATTCCGTTATGTTTTAAATTTAAAAATATCTGTGTAAGCTGCGGAACATTAAGTCCGATTTCCGCAAGGCGCTCCACTTTTGAAAATACTTCGTTTACCGTGCCGAACATCTCAACCTTAGATTTATTCATAACAAGCACCTTATCGGCGCTTTTCGCTACATCCTCCATACTGTGAGAAACAATAATAACCGTACTTCCGGTAGTCTTACGGTAACTTGAAATCATATCAGTAATCATATCACGTCCACGCGGATCAAGTCCTGCCGACGGCTCGTCAAGAATCAAAATTTCGGGTTCCATAGCCATAACACCGGCTATTGCCACACGTCTTTTTTCACCGCCAGACAAATCAAAAGGAGATTTGTTAAGCATATCGGGCTTTAAGCCGACAAATTCAGCAGCCTTTTTCACATGGCTGTCAACATCTTCCTCAGACAAGCCCATATTTTTAGGCCCGAAGGAAATATCCTTGTATACTGTACTCTCGAACAATTGGTACTCCGGATACTGAAAGCAAAGCCCGACTTTAAATCTCGCCTGTCTGCGCGTCACCTTGGATTCGTTAATATTTTTACCGTCAAGTAAAACTTCGCCCGAAGTCGGCGTTAAAAGCCCGTTTAAATGTTGAACCAACGTGCTTTTACCCGAACCCGTATGTCCTATTATGCCGACAAACTCGCCTTTTTCGATTGATATATTTATATTGTCTATTGCGGTTACACGAAACGGCGTTCCGTCGGAATAAACATATGAAAGGTTTTTTGTTTCAAGAATGGGCATTATTTTCTCCTAAGTAATTTTAATATTTCATCCGAAAATTCATCTGCCGAAAGTATGTCTTCGGGAAGCGGAGCTCCTCTCCTGCGTAAATCGTTTGCAAGTTTTGCCGTCTCCGGTACGTCAAGACCGACCTTTTTAAGAAGTTCAGAATTGTGAAAGACCTGTTTCGGTGTCCCGTCCAATATAATTTTTGCGTCATCCATTACGATAACACGATTGGCTAAAACGGCCTCTTCCATAAAGTGTGTTATAAACACAACAGTCATACCCATTTCCCTGTTAAGTTTCAAACATGTGTCCATAACTTCTTTTCTGCCGCGTGGGTCAAGCATCGCGGTGGGTTCATCCAAAACTATACATTCCGGAAGCATTGCAATTATTCCCGCTATTGCCACGCGCTGCTTTTGACCGCCCGAAAGCTTATGCGGCTCGTGACCGCGGTACTCATACATGCCTACGGCTTTTAAAGCATCGTCAACACGTTTCCTAATTTCTTCAGGAGGCACTCCGAGATTTTCCGGTCCGAACGCAACATCTTCCTCGACTATTGTGGCAACAATTTGGTTATCCGGATTTTGAAAGACTACACCTACTGTACGCCTTATGTCATATGACAGGTCCTCGTCTGCGGTATCCATCCCGTTGACGAGTACCTTGCCGCTTTCGGGTATCAAAATCGAATTGGAAAGCTTGGCAAGTGTTGATTTTCCTGAACCGTTGTGACCGAGAATCGCAATAAAATCGCCTTTTTTAAAATTAAGACTGACATTATTCACAACAAGCGGGAGTTTTTCTTCGCCGTCATCTGCCTCATATCGATAAGATACGTTGTGAAATTCAATTATGTTATCGTTTTGCATTTTGACATCCTTAAACCGTTTTTTTATTTGTCCAAATAGCAGACGCCCCACACGGAAGCAACATTCCGGTGCTCGTTACCGGTAATCCGATTTCATCACTCATTACGGTTCCGCCGAATTTTCTTGCAACAGCGGAGCCTAAAATATACTGCATTACAGACGGCGAAAGTCCCGTAGTGTATGAATTTATCAACATCAAAAGAGGATCATCCGACAATACGTCTTTACACAAATCCACAAATCCGTATACTTCATTCTCAAGTTTCCAGACTTCTCCGCCCGGGCCCCTTCCGTAAGAAGGAGGATCCATTATAATTATATCATAACGGTTTCCGCGCCGTATTTCACGTTTTACAAATTTAATACAGTCATCAACTATCCAGCGCACGGGCCTTTCAGCAACGGCACTTGAGGCAGCGTTTTCTTTTGCCCACTGCACCATTCCCTTTGATGCGTCAACGTGCACTACCGAAGCACCTGCCTTTAATGCAGCCACTGTGGCAGCGCCTGTATATGCAAAAAGATTAAGCACTTTTACTTCTCTGCTTTGAGCTTTAACAAGCTTACTTACCATATCCCAATTGACGGCTTGCTCAGGAAAAATACCCGTATGTTTAAAGCCCATGGTTTTTACATTAAACGTAAGGTCTTTATAAGCAATTTTCCAACTTTGCGGAAGAGCCCCGTTAACCTGCCAATGACCGCCGCCCGTGTTTGACCTGTGGTACACCGCGTCTGCCCTGCCCCAAAGGCGCATATCCTTAGGCGTATTCCAAATAACTTGCGGATCGGGTCTTATCAGAATTTTATTGCCCCATCTCTCCAGTCTCTCACCGGAGGAGCAATCTAAAAGTTCATAATCTTTCCAAGCGAATGAATAACGCATTAAATTAAACTAACCTTTCTCTTACAACATCGGCTATTGCTTCGCCGAGCGACTGTATTTTAGCCTTATCTTTGCCCTCAAGCATTACACGTACAAGTGGTTCCGTACCGGAAACTCTGACAAGCACGCGCCCGTCATTACCGAGCTCATTTTCCGCGCGCTTAATAGCATTCTTTATCTCCATATCGCTTGTGAAACGGACTCTGCCGTATTTTGATACCTTAACATTTATAAGAACCTGCGGGAATATTTCCATTTCGCCTGCAAGTTTCTTGAGGGTTTTGCCGGTGTTTTTAATTACTTTTAAAACCTGGAGCGCCGAAACCTGACCGTCGCCGGTTGTAGCATAATCAAGGAAAATTACATGACCCGACTGCTCGCCGCCTATTGAATATCCGTTTTCAAGCATATTTTCAAGCACATATCTGTCACCGACCTTGGTTTTTTCGCAGTACATACCGTTATCATCGCAAAATTTGAAAAAGCCCATATTACTCATCACGGTCACAACCGCAGTATCTTTTTTGAGAGTACCGACGGACTTCATATATTTAGCGCAGAGCGCAATAACCTGATCGCCGTCAACAATATTCCCCTCATTGTCAACAGCCAACATTCTGTCGGCGTCACCGTCAAATGCAAAACCGAGATCACAGTGATTATCAATTACACATTTTCTCAATCCGTCCATATGCGTCGAACCGCAATCGGCGTTTATATTTACACCGTTGGGCTCGGCGTTTATGATTATGCAATCCGCTCCGAGTGATTCAAACACCCGTTTTGCGGAAACGCTTGAAGAACCGTTTGCACAGTCTATGGCTATTTTAAGGTTTTCACATCTTACGTCAATAGTGGACAGCACGTGCTTAATATAGTCGTCTACCGCCGTATCGGAGCGTGTTATTCTTCCGACATCTCCGCCGATCATAACAGGCGGAACCTTTGCGTCGTCAAGAATAATACTCTCTATTTCGTTTTCAAGCTCATCCGGCAGTTTATATCCCGTGGACTGGAATATTTTTATACCGTTATATTCGCACGGGTTATGCGATGCAGAAATCATAATACCTGCATCATAACCGTACTCCTTAACCAAAAACGCAACAGCCGGAGTCGGTACAACGCCTAAAAGAAGTACATCAGCACCGACAGAGCAAAGCCCCGCCGCTATGGAAGCTTCGAGCATCTCCGAAGAAGCTCTCGTATCCATACCTATCATAACTTTAGGCCTGTGAGAAAGATTTTCCGTAAGCACCATCGCCGCGGCTCTTCCTATCTGCATTGATAATTCACATGTAAGCTCGCTGTTGGCAACGCCTCTTGCGCCGTCCGTTCCGAATAATCTGCCCATTTTACATTCTCCTGTCTGTGTAATTAAACATCAAGTTTTTGCTGACCGTTCATCGGCAGCTTTAAATGCTCATAAGCTTTTGCCGTTACAACCCTGCCGCGCGGAGTCTTTGAAAGAAATCCTATCTGCATAAGGTAAGGTTCGTAAACATCTTCAATGGTTACCGCCTCTTCACCTATGGTTGCCGCGATTGTTTCAAGACCTACGGGGCCGCCGTTATAATTTTTTATCATTGAAGTCAAAAGAAGTCGGTCGATAAGATCCAGTCCCAGCTCGTCAATTTCCATTCTGCCGAGCGCTATTTTGGCAGTATCGCCTGTTATAACGCCGTTCCCCATAACCTCCGCAAAGTCTCTTGCGCGTTTTAAAAGACGGTTGGCAATACGCGGAGTTCCTCTTGATCTTGACGCTATTTCCCTTGCGCCGTCCTCGTCTATGGGTATTTCAAGTATTCCCGCGCTTCTTTTTACTATGAGAGACAACTGTTCGGGAGTGTACATTTCAAGTCTCAATATTACTCCGAATCTGTCACGCAAAGGTGCGGTAAGCTGCCCTGCGCGCGTTGTGGCGCCGACTAATGTGAATCTCGGCAAATCAAGTCTTATTGAGCGTGCCGAAGGTCCTTTGCCGATAATAATATCAAGCGCATGATCTTCCATAGCGGGATAGAGCACTTCCTCGACGCTCTTTGAGAGACGATGTATTTCATCGATAAATAAAACGTCTCCGTCACCGAGGTTTGTAAGAAGTGCCGCAAGGTCGCCAGGTTTTTCTATTGCCGGACCCGACGTCACTCTTATTTGTACTCCCATCTCGTTGGCAATTATACCCGCAAGCGTTGTTTTACCGAGACCGGGAGGTCCGTAAAGCAATACATGGTCGAGAACGTCGCCTCGCGTTTTTGCCGCCTCAATATAAATTTTCAAATTCTCTTTTGCCTTTTCCTGACCGATATACTCATTGAGAGTGTGCGGACGAAGGGATAATTCAATATCCTTATCGGTTTCCTCAAGGTCCGGAGATACTATTCTGTTTTCGTTATCAAAATCCATTTGTTATACCTGCCTCGAGAGAATTTTTAACGCCTGTTTTATTATTTCCTCTACCGATAAATTTTCATCGATTTTCGCAACGGCAACCGAAGCTTCGCTTTGCGTATAACCTAACATTGAGAGAGCGCTCACCGCTTCGGATTGATTACCGGAAGAGCTTACGGAATTCACAGCGGACACATCAATTGTGTTTACCGATAAATCAAGCCCCTTGGCAAGCTTATCTTTAAGCTCAAGTACAATTCTCTGCGCAATTTTAGGTCCTACACCCTGCGCTCTTGTAATAGCCTTATTGTCACCCGAAGCTATGCATATTACAAGTTTTTCCGGCGTAAGCTCCGAAAGTATTGCTATTCCGGCTTTAGGTCCCACACCGGAAACGGAAATCAATGCTTTAAAGCACTCAAGTTCCCGCTCGGTGGAAAAGCCATACAAATCAAGTGCATCTTCCTTTACGCTCAAATATGTATAAAGAGTGGCTTTGGTGCCCTTTTCGCCGATTTGCTTTAACGTATTTAAACTTGTGTAACACTTAAAGGCAACGCCGCTGCAATCCAATGCAACACTTACCGAATCGACATAGCATATAGTGCCCGTGATTGAATAGAACATTATCTTATCCCCATACTGTTAAGTTTACCCATAAGCGAACCGCTTGCGTGAGCGTGGCAAATTGCCATTGCGAGAGCGTCTGCGGTATCATCCGGCTTCGGTATTTTAGCAAGCTTTAAAATAATACGCGTCATTTCCTGAACCTGCTTTTTCTCCGCTCTGCCGTAACCGACAACGCTCTGTTTAACCTGAAGCGGTGTATATTCAAATATGGGTATATTATTTTTCTTTGCCGCAAGAACAGTTACACCTCTTGCCTGAGCAACGTCGATAACTGTTTTGGCATTAGTGTTATAAAAGAGCTTTTCTATTGACATAGCCTCCGGGTGATATTTTTCCATGAGAAGATTTAAATCATCATAAATCAACTCAAGGCGTCTTTCGAAAGGCGTGCCGGCATTTGTTGTTATCGCACCGTAATCGACAACCGAAAAACAATTTGATTTGAATTCAATTACGCCGTATCCGACAATCGCATAACCCGGATCAATACCCAATATAATCATAACAACCCTATTTCACCTAATAAAAATATTTAAGAAATTTTACCATACTTCAGCCGAAATATCAAGGAAAATACCTATAAATATAAACAATCTGCCTCCGATACAAATCGAAGGCAGAATACAGTGTTAACTATGTTTAAGCAAGTGGAGAACCGAACACGAGACGTCGAAAACCGGTCGACGCAGCGCCTTTTCGCTTTTTCGCCATTTCTGTGAGGCAGCACCCCTGCGCTATCAGAAGTAAAAATCCATCATCGTCGGCTTTTTTCGATGCGAGCGGGTTTAAGCAATCAACAATATTTATCAAGCTCTGTTTCACATTTTTCATATTTTTTAACAGGCTTTTCTTTATAAACCTTTCCTCTTGCCACCACCATATAAGGAACCGACATATTTCTGAAATCGTCGAGAGGATTTTTGTCGGTTACTAAAATATCGGCGGATTTCCCTACCTCAATGCTGCCGGTTATCGCATCAAGCCCGGCTATTTCGGCATTGCCGAGCGTAGCGGTATAAAGCGCAAATTTAGGAGTAACACCGACATATTCGGTAAAATAATTTAGTTCACGCCACATATTGTAATGTGTTGTGTAGGGGCAGCCGGTGTCGGTTCCCAGCCCCACCTTAACCCCGTTTTCCAATGCGGTTTTTGTACCGGTTACCATATTATTGAACACAACATTTGAATTATACTGAACAACGTCGGTAATACCCAGTATTTCGCGCGGAAACTTTGCCATCGGCAACGCCGGCGACAAAGTACAAACCAAGGACGCGTTTTTCTCTTTAAACTCATCAATTTCAAACGAAGTCAAAACTGAACCGTGTTCTATGGTATCTACACCGTTTCGGACGGCTGCTCTTACTCCGTCCTGGCTTTGCACATGAGCCGCAACGGGAAGATTATGTTTATGTGCGGCGTCACAGCAAGCTTTTATCATATCGGGCTTCATCATAAGTATACCCGGCTCACCTTTAACCTTGGCATCCATAACGCCTCCGGTTATCATCAACTTTATCAAATCGACATTGTGTGATGCAAGATCTTCAACCATTGCTACGGCTTCATCGACCGAAGAAGCAACTCTTGACACTGAGCCTGCCATATGGCCTTTCGGGACGCAAATTGCATAATCGGCAGCGAGTATGCGCGGTCCGTCCATGCCCTCTTTAATTTTGTCCCTCAAGCGCGTATCGAGGTCTCCGAGACCGCCGACAGCCCTTACGGTAGTTACGCCGGAGAGCAAATCCTGCATAGCATAGGCATGGCACATTTTCAGCACAACAGATTTTATCAATTCGTTTGAAAGAGCAAATTTCGCAAGTTTTTCAGCCTTTAACGGTTTGTTTTTCGGCTTTCCTCCTGCCGGCAAATGCACGTGAAGATTGATAAGTCCGGGCATAACATATTTACCGGTAAGATCATAGCAAATATCATCTTTTTTCGGATTTGCCTTGCCTATTTCGATTATTTTGCCATCTTCAAATACTATATCGGTATTATTCTGAGGTAACATATCTATTGTACCGTCAAGTAATGTACAGTTTTTTAAAACAGTGCGCATACTATAACTCCTATCTCAAAAAACAGCCGAATACACAAGACAAATTCTCACGTATTCAGCTATTTAATCACTTTGTATCCTTTTTTCCGTTGCGCTTTTCACGCTCTCTTATTACATATCTTGTGGGTGTTCCCTCAAGCCCGAAAACCTCGCGGATTTGGTTATCAATATATCTTTGATAACTGTAATGGAACAGGTCTTTGCTGTTTACAAAGCATACAAATGTAGGCGGTCTTGTAGAAGCCTGCGTCATATAATATATTTTCAGTCTCCTGCCTTTATCTGTAGGCGGCTGAACACGTGTTGTGGCTGCAGCCAGAACATCGTTTAATTTACCGGTTGAAATACGCATTGCATTCTGCGTATCAACAAACTTGATAAGTTCAAAAAGTCTGTCGAGTCTCTGACCCGTTTTTGCGGAAATAAATATAATCGGCGCATAGCTCATAAACGAAAAGTCATTCATAAGCTTTTTACGTTGAACATCCATCGTGGTACCGGTTTTTTCTACGGCGTCCCATTTATTAACGGCAATAATACAAGCCTTGCCGAGGTCATGGGCAATTCCTGCGACTTTTGAATCCTGCTCCGTAAAACCCTCGTTGGCATCAATCATAATTACACAGACATCGGCTCTTTCTACGGCCATTCGGGCTCTGATCACGGAATATTTTTCAATTTGATCTTCAACCTTGCTTTTGCGTCTCAGGCCTGCGGTGTCGATAAACACAAAATCGCCGTGAGAATTGTGTATAACAGTATCGGTGGCATCGCGTGTGGTACCTGCTATATCGGATACTATTGCGCGCTCCTCGCCCGAAATTTTGTTTATAAGCGAAGATTTACCGACATTGGGCTTACCGATAACCGCAACCTTGACAATATCTTCGTCCGTATCGTCAAAACTGCTTTCGGGTATATTTTTAATAACTTCATCAAGAAGGTCGCCCGTTCCGTGCCCGTGAACCGAAGATACAGCTATCGGATCGCCGAGTCCCAAATTATAGAATTCATAAAATTCGGGCGGAAGAGCGCCTATATTATCAACCTTATTTACACAGAGAACTATCGGTTTACCGCTCTTTTGCAGCATTGAAGCAACTTCGCTGTCGGCGGCTACAACGCCGGAGCGTATATCGGTTACAAATATTATCACGTCTGCGCTCGTTATTGCAAGCTCTGCCTGTCTTCTCATCTGTGAAAGTATTACGTCATCTGAAAACGGTTCTATACCGCCGGTGTCAACAAGAAGCATATTGTGCCCGAGCCATTCGCAGTTCCCGTATATACGGTCGCGCGTTACGCCCGGTGTATTGTCAACGATTGAAAGACGTTTTCCGATAAGCTTATTAAAGAGTGTGCTTTTGCCTACGTTAGGTCTGCCCACAATTGCAACAACCGGTCTCGCCATTCTATTTCACTCCCAATATATTATAAAGTAAATCCTGCCCGTTATTTTTTACGGGAATAATTTTAACATTCAATGCTTTTTCCGCTTCTTTAAGCGTTACATCGTCAAGGAACTTATTTTTCTCTGTTGAATGAGACGTATAATCTATAGTCATAACAAGAGGGATCAGTAAAACTTCGCCTCGTATTTTGCCCTTCATCTGTTCAATAAGGTCAGTTCCCGTAAGAAGCCCTGCAACCGTAATATTTTCGCCGAAAAAATTATTGATTATTTTTTCGGACTGAACCTCGACGCCGTATTTTCCCTGTGCCGCTTCACAAAGTTCTTTTATGAGAGGATAAGCCGCAACACCGGTTATAACGGTAACTCTTTTATATGTCGGTGCTTTTTCACAAACAGATAATTCGTAAAAAAACTCGTCACGAAGCGATGTCCAAAGCCCCACTCCGTTGTCAATCTGCGGATAATCATCGTAATACTCCTCGGATGGCATCGGGCGTTCCGCTTTCAAGAAAAACTCGTCTGACGGATAGCAAACACGTGCCCCGTACTGCTTTTTGAATTTTCCCGAATATTCTTCGATTATGTCAATGACCTCGCCCGCCGTCTTTTTTGTATACGGCTGCATCGGAAAAAGCCCATCTCTGTATTTTGTAAGACCAACCGGCACACAGGCTATACTTTGAACCGCAGGCATATATTTTGACAATTCTTCAATACTGTAACGAAGCTCGACTCCGTCATTTATACCCGGACACAAAACAAGCTGAGCATTCATTTTTATTCCTGCATCGGACAATCGCTTAATAATCGATAAACACTTACCGGCGTTTTTATTTTTCATCATCTTTACGCGAAGCTCCGGATTCATGGTATGAACCGAAATGTTTATCGGGCTTATGTGCATACGTATGATACGGTCTACCTCATGCTCGGTTATATTTGTAAGCGTTACGTAATTGCCGAACAAAAACGATAATCTGCTATCATCATCCTTAAAATAAAGACTTTCGCGCATACCCTTCGGCAACTGGTCTATAAAGCAAAAGATACAACCGTTTTTACAGTGATGCTGCTGATCCATCAAATAAGTGCGGAACTTCAGACCCGTATCGTCATTCTTAAACGGGATATCTATGAGTTTACCGGAGGCGGTTCTGAAATTTAAAACCACGGGCGGAAAACTTAAATAGAAATCATAGTCAAGGATGTCGGTAACTTCCTTGCCGTCAACAGATAAAAGCTCATCGCCGCTTTTAATGCCGTGAAACCAGCATTTTGAAAACGGCTTAACGCTGCTTATTTTAACCGACAACAAAGTCACCTCCCATTTTTAAAGACGACAAAAAGGCGGGGAAGAAAACCTTCTCCACCTTTTAACACTCAAACAAAGGTATAAGATAAATTATGCTTCTTCCTTTTTAGAGAGGACCTGTCTGCCATTATACATACCGCAAGCCGGGCAAACTCTGTGAGCTCTTTTGTATTCGCCGCAGTTAGGGCACTTCTGAAGCTCGGGAGCCTCCATTTTCCAAACGTTTGAACGTCTCTTATCTCTTCTTGCTGATGAAACTCTTCTCTTCGGTACTGCCATTTTTTAGCTCTCCTTATGTTAAAATAAATAATTTATTCATCTTTCAGCAGATCTGCCAATGCCTGAAGCCTCGGGTCAATCGGCTTTTTGCATGAACAACTGCCGAGATTAAGATTTTTACCGCAATACTGACACAAACCCTTACAGTCGTCACGGCATAAAATCTTAGCCGGCAAGGCTAAAATTATATCTTCTCGAACGAGCGAATCAAGGTCAAGCTTCATATCCTCGACTAAAATAAACTCATCATTATCCTCATCATTAAGATGAGAAATAAGAATGTGCTCAATCGGGACCTCAGTTTTTCTTTCAACCGGAGCACCGCATCTGTCGCAATTTGTTTTCAGCACATACTTTGCAACAGCCTTAACGGAGACAATATCCGTATTGTTAACGACTTCGCCGTCTACCGAAACATTGTCGGTAAAATCAATTCCGTCGGGAACAAAACTGTAAGAAAACTTTTTTGAGCTGCCTTCATTATTAAAAATCGGCTCTAATTCGATAAACATAACATACCTCGTCAAACTTACGCAAAGGATATTATATATTTAAAGGCGCATTTTGTCAATAAAAATTTATATTTAGCCTTTAAACGGCGTCAATCTTCGCTTTCTATCAGGATATCCCCGTCCTGAGACGAAACAGCGGTTTCCGTGAGGCTGTCGTAAATCGTTGATAACTGCTGCTTAACCGACAAGTCCGGATTATAGTATTTTCCGTCAATACAAATAAATGTATCGGAAAACAAATAACTGTGCCCGTCGTAAGTAACCGTTATATCTGTTCCTCCGGAAGTATAATCGGTTTTATCGTATGACGCCGCCGAATATGAGCAAGACTCGACAATATTTTTAATCTTAGCCGAATCGTCATTGTTGCTTACATTTTTATATTCGGTATTACCCTTGCCTATCACTAACGATACCGCAGATGTACTTTCGGATTTACTGCCGCCGTCGGTGACATTTAAAGAAACTTTAAGTTTATCGGATATATCGGAAGCGTTTACCTGCACCAAGAAAAGCCTTAAACTCTTTTCGGCATTTCCGCCGCTGCGTAATTCGGCATTTATGATTCCGTCGGTTTTACCGACCGAAAAACCGTTAATGATCATTTCCGCATCGGCATCAAAATTCTTCCTTACAATTATAAGCTTTTTATTTTCAAAAAAGCCCGCATTGTAAACCGAAAGTTTTTGAGAAACAGTTGCGGTGCCGTCACCCTGAACGCCTTTTTCGGTGTCAACGGTAGAGGCAAGCTTTGTTTTATACTTATTGATGTCGTCAACAGAGCTTACAACCGTTATATCATCGGAGGTTTCATACATAACGCTGTCGGTACACTTCACACAGGAATAAGTAAATACTATATCTCTTTCGGAACTGCTCGCTTCAGGCGCAGAATTACCGTTTTTCGACGTGCAGCCGAAAAATGCCGTAAAAATAAAAATTATCAAAAACAGAGATAGAACTTTTTTCATAAATAATACCGCAAAATATATGCCGCTGTGTTTTTGGCACAGCGGCAAGGGAATTCAGCCTATTGTCAGTTTACCTTTTCGCAATACTCGAATATTCTTTCGGGAAGATTTTCAAGATCGGTTGAAACGGTAAATGTAAACGCTGTATCGGTAATCTTAGAAAGCTCATCAACTTTTTTAAGGAAGTCTGCAAAAGCTTCGTAATCTCTGCCGCCTATTTTAAAGGTAGCGTCAACAAAGATGTCCGTAATATCATGGTCACCGGCGCAAAGACCGCTGAGGAAACCATAAAGCGCGTCAAACCCGGAAACAGAAAAACTGTCAGCTGCAACAAGTCTTGCACGATAGTTAACATCGTATGTAAGTTTAGTCTCTTTTTCGACACAGATAACATTGCCGTTTGACTTTTCAACGGCTGCATTAACTCTGTCAACCAAAAGTTTTGTTTTTCCTGAGCCCTTGTGGCCAATTATAAGAGATACCATAGAATCTCCTCCTGTTTATTAATATCCGCCCTTGCGGGATTTAACTGAAATTATTTTCCGAGGCGAGCCTCAAGCTCCGCTTTTTGATCTTCATAACCCGGTTTGCCGAGAAGAGCAAACATATTCTTCTTGTAGCTTTCTACGCCCGGCTGATTAAACGGATTTACACCGAGAGTATACCCCGATACGGCACAAGCCTTTTCAAGGAAGTAAACAAGGTAACCGAAGTTATACTCATCCATCTTAGGAAGCTCAAGGATGATATTCGGAACTCCGCCGTCAACATGAGCCAAAACAGTACCCTCAAAAGCTTTACGGTTTACATAGCTCATAGTTTTGCCTGCAAGGAAATTAAGTCCGTCCGAATTTGTTTTTTCTTCCTTAATAGTTACTTCATGCTTGGGTTCGTCAAATACAACCGCGGTCTCAAACATAAGCCTGGTGCCGTCCTGAATAAACTGACCCATTGAATGAAGGTCGGTGGAAAATACCGCCGACGCCGGGAATATACCCTTATGGTCCTTGCCTTCGCTTTCGCCGAAGAGCTGCTTGAACCACTCATTCATCATTGTGTAATCGGGCTCATACGAGACCATCATTTCGACCGACTTGCCTTTTCTGTAAAGAATGTTGCGTAATGCAGCATACTTATAGCAGTCGTTTTTATCTAAATCATCGTCGCAGTAAGCTTTTCTCGCGTCTGCGGCGCCCTGCATCATTTTGTCAATGTCACAGCCCGAAACCGCTATCGGAAGAAGTCCTACCGCAGTAAGAACGGAATATCTGCCTCCGACGTTGTCCGGAACAACGAAAGTCTCGTAACCTACTTTATCGGAAAGTTCTTTTAATGTTCCCTTGCATTTATCGGTAGTTACATAAATACGCTTTGCAGCCTCTTCTTCGCCGTACTTGCTCTCGAGGAGTTCTCTGAAAATTCTGAAAGCAACGGCAGGCTCGGTAGTTGTACCCGACTTTGATATAACATTGACCGAAAAGTCCTTATTCTCACAAAGAGAAACAATATCGGAAAGAGCCGAAGAGCTTATGCTGTTGCCGGTAAAGAATATCTGCGGCGTATCTTTGCATATCAAATTATAATTTTGTGATTTGCAAAATTCAACGGCGGCTCTTGCGCCGAGATAGCTGCCGCCTATACCTATAACTATAAGGACCTGTGAGTCCGAACGTATTTTTTCGGCAGCCTTTTTTATCCTTGCAAATTCATCTTTATCGTAATTTTCCGGAAGATCTACCCATCCGAGAAAATCATTTCCCGCACCTGTTTTTTCAGTGAGAGTCTTGTGAGCTTTCTTTATCTCGGGTGCGATGCTCTCAAGATCGGATTTTGACACAAAATCTTCAGTGTATTTTGTGTTCAGTTTAATAGACATTGCTGATTGTTACCCCTTTTAATTTTTCAACATCTTGTATAATTTGCTTTTATTTTACCCTAATTCGGTCAATATTTCAATATCAATTTGTTAATTTCCTAAAAATAAAAGTGTTTTTATAAGATATTGAACAATTCCGTGTCCAAAGGGCAATTAACACGGCTGATTAAGAGCGGAAAACAGCCTTAAAATTACGTCTTTCAACGAAAGCCTCTCGACTCTTTCCGGGCTTGTAAGCGGTATTTCGCATTGTTTTTCTCCGTCAAGAGACAGCACTACCGAGCCGAGCCGCTGTCCCTTTTCAACGGGAGCCGAAACGTCCTCGGAAAGTGTGACTGTTTTTATAAGCTTGCTCTCATCCCCTTTTTTCAGTATCATAGATATTTCTTTCGGCAAAAGCGGCGTTACATAATCCGCGGTTCCGCCTAATACCCTTACATCCGTAATTTCGTCACCGGTTACGGAAACAGTCACTTTGGAATAATTGGCAAATCCCCAGTCAAGCATAGATCTTGCGGCGGAAAAGCGATCTTTGCTGTTGTCACTGCCGAGAACTACCGCTATCAGCGACATTCCGTCACGCTCTGCCGTTGCCGACACGCAACACCCGGCTTTATCTGTTGTTCCGGTTTTAAGGCCCGTTGCACCGTTATAGAAGCGAATGAGCTTATTTGTATTGATAAGCTGCGTTTTACCGCCGCGAAGAGAGTCCATCCAGATGGTTGTATAATTTGTTATCATTTTGTGCTTTAATAATTCCCGTGACATCAGAGCTATATCATAGCTGCTTGTGTAATGTTGCGTTACCGTGTCATCTAAGCCGGTACAGTTTTCAAAATTTGTGTCGTTCATTCCGAGCTCTTTTGCTCTTTCATTCATCATTCGTACAAAAGCCGATGTACTTCCGCCGACATATTCCGAAAGCGCCGTACAGGCATCGTTGGCGCTGTATACCGCTGTCGCTTTTAACAAATCGTCAACCGTCATAACTTCATTCTCTTTAAGCCATATCTGTGAACCGCCCATTTTTGAAGCCTCGGTACTTGCGGTAACCTCGTCGGTCAGTGATATTTTCCCATCGTCAATCGCCTCGGCTACCAACAGCAAAGACATAATTTTGGTAACAGACGCAGGCGGCAATTTTTCGTGCGGATTGGATGCCATTAAAACCTTGCCGGTTTCTGCCTCCATAAGCAAAGCGGCTTTGGCATTTATTTCTACCTGCATAGGCGGAAAATCTTCGGCAGGCGTATTTGCCGCAAACGCGCCTACCGAAAAAATCAATATAAAAATTACGGTTGCCGTCATTATAGATACTGCCTTTTTCATAGTTTACACCATACCCCTTTCAAGCGGTTACTTGCCCATAGTAAAAATTCCTTGTTTATATTTCACCGCGCAATGTTTTTTCGGAAAATTCAATTTATTTTCCAAAAAACATTCAATAATAAATATGAAAGCAGAATTGAAATAATTATATTTTATGTTACAATATCTAATAATCTATTTTCGGAGGACGCGAATGAATTACGAAGATACGGTAAAGAGAGCCGAAAAGCTCAGAAAAGATTTAAATTATTACAGTTATCGCTACTATGTTGACAATGAAAATGACATTGACGACTACGAATACGATATGATGATGCGCGAATTAAAAGCGATAGAGGAAGAATATCCGGAGCTTATAACGCCTGATTCCCCCACACGCAGAGTCGGCGGCGAAGCTACAAATATGTTTGAAAGCGTAACACATACCGTAAAAATGGAAAGCTTACAAGATGCCTTTTCTTTTGACGAAATAAGGGATTTTGACCGCAGAGTTAAAGACGCCGTAACAAACGCCGCTTATGTTGTTGAGCCTAAAATCGACGGTCTGTCGGTTTCTCTCGAATACCGTGACGGTGTATTTGTTCGAGGTTCCACGAGAGGCGACGGCTCTGTGGGCGAAGATATAACCGCGAACCTCAGGACAATACGTTCAATACCGCTTCGCCTTAAAACGGATTTGCCGTTTATAGAAGTTCGCGGCGAAGTTTATATGCCGCACAACGTTTTTCATAAATTAGTTGAAGAACAGGAATTAAACGAGGAAAAGCCTTTTAAAAATCCGCGGAATGCCGCCGCCGGAAGTCTGAGACAAAAGGACCCTAAAATTACGGCAAAAAGAAATCTTGATATTTTTGTTTTTAATGTTCAGCAAATAGAGGGTCATACTTTAAACAACCACAAGCAATCTCTTGACTACATCAAAGAGCTTGGATTTAAAACCATCCCGTTCTACACCGAATTCGGCGACATTGAGGGCGCAATAGGCGAACTGAAACGTATAGGAGATATTCGTTACACACTCCCCTTTGACATTGACGGAGCGGTAATAAAGGTAAATGACTTTGAGGAACGGAGAATTCTCGGCAGCACAGCCAAGTTTCCGAAGTGGGCGATTGCCTTTAAGTATCCGCCGGAGGAAAAAGAGACAAAGCTATTAAGCATTGAAGTAAACGTCGGCAGAACCGGTGTCCTGACTCCCACCGCGGTATTTTCTCCTGTGCTTATAGCCGGTTCAACCGTAAGCAGAGCAACTCTTCACAATGAAGATTTCATTAAGGAAAAAGGTATTTGCATAGGCGATACAATAATTATACGCAAAGCCGGAGACGTCATACCGGAGGTCGTATCGGTAAAAGAGCACGCTTCCGACGCGGTTCCGTACAGAATGCCTGAAATATGTCCGTCGTGCGGAGCAAAAGCCGTCAGAGAGGACGGAGAAGCCGCCATACGCTGCAATAATCCCGACTGCCCGGCACAGCTTCTTCGGATGCTCATTCATTTTTGTTCTCGTGACGCAATGGATATTGAGGGTCTCGGCGACGCTTTGCTTAACAAGCTTGTTGAGCAAAATATGATAAAAACCGCCGCCGATATCTATTCGCTTGACTTCGGCAAAATTGCCGAAATGGATAAAATGGGCAAAAAAAGCGCAGAGAATTTAAAAAAAGCCATTGAAAAGTCAAAGGAAAATGATTTGAGCAAGCTTGTATTTGCACTCGGTATACGTCATGTCGGTGCAAAAGCCGCCAAGCTTTTATCCGATAATTTCGGGGATATCGACAGCATAATGAATGCGTCGGTCGAAGAGATATCAAAGATAGACGGATTCGGCATTATAATGGCACAGTCCGTGGTTGATTTTATGTCTATGCCTCAGTCACAAAAGCTTATTGCGGACCTTAAAGCCGCCGGTGTTAATATGAAAGCCGAAGACACTCATATTGACAACAGATTTTCAGGAAAAACATTTGTCCTTACCGGCACACTTACAAAATACACAAGAAGCGAAGCGAGCCGTATAATAGAAAACTACGGCGGCAAAGCCTCCTCCTCTGTGTCTAAAAAGACCGATTATGTTTTGGCCGGAGAAGCGGCGGGCAGCAAGCTCACAAAAGCTACGGAGTTGGGAATTAAAATTATAAACGAAGATGAATTCTCCGAAATGATAAAATAATATTTGTCTTTATCAAAAGCAAATAATCAAACGGCAAAAACGGACAGATTTCGATATTAAGAAATCTGTCCGTTTTACGTTATTAAATCAATTTAATTTGTTTATGCATTGCCATCGGAGCTGACAACCGTAACAGCCGCTCCGAAATTTGAACTATCCGTTACAACCGCACCGTCAGTCAGCTTTTTGATGTCCTCGGGCAACATTGAGCCCGAAATACACATGGAATATGCCGTTTTATCGTTTTCTTGACCGTTAAACTCAAATGTTACAATATAATCGTCATGGATGTTTACTATATGGCGCATTACAGAAACAGAATAGAGCTTATCAATTACATTTTTATCGGTCGATTTGTATTGATACTCGCCGCCGAGATATACGATCTGACCGAGCGCCTCTTTGCCCATTTCCAAACCCGAAACAAACCTTGTATAGCTGTTGCTATTGTAAAGATCGGATATTTTGGAAACATACACGGCTTTGATTTCATTTTTTGTGTTGAGTGCATCATCCAAAATACCGAGTTCTTTTAAATATGCAACGGTTTCTTTCATATCGGAAGTAACATATATAACGGGTTTGGATTGTGACGGAGTGTCATACTGTTCCGTTTCCGAAGAATAGGTACTGCTGTCGGAATAATATTCGCTCAACCGATAAGAATCCTGTGCTTCAAATGAATTCGGTTCTGCCGAAAAGACCAATGCACCGTATGTCTCGGCAGGATTATAGAGTTTTTCAGGTGACAAAGCCGATATATCGTTGTAAATATGAGTCAGCAGATTTTTCCTTTCAGCGGATGAAATATTAAGCTCGGTGCCGAATACGGATTTATTATAGAAAGTAACTGCACTGCTGTCATCCTGTAACGCCTTTTTATAGGTATTAAAGTTATATTGAGCGATATATTCATTATCGTTCTTTTCTGTCGCCTCTTTATAAGCCTTTATATCGTCTGCCGAATATTGTTCTTCGGTTTTATATTCGCCGAAAAAGGCATCATGAAGACGTGCGGTGCGGTAATCGGATTTATCAAGAGCCAAAAGCATATTATAGATATCCTGATTTACACCGTAATATGCTCGCTTAACCTGTTTTCCGTCTTTTAACGTATACACTATCTTAATATACATAGGATAAACATCGCTGTTATACGTATCTGCAACCGTGAGGTATCCGCATTTTGCAAGCGCCTTATGAATATCAAGTATTTTTTGTTTATCGGCTTCGGACTCATACTTACCGCTCGGATAAGTGCAACCGGTAAATCTGAAATTGTTAAGTCCGTAGTAACTGCTGCTGTCAAAATCCGTATCGTCGGAATAATTTGTATATCCCGGTGTTATTTTTATATTGCTTATTTTATCTATTTGCGGTGTTTTGCCTGCCGCTCCGAAATATCCGGTGGCGAAGAACGTAAATATCAATAACGCCGTCGCGAGATGTATAGGCAGTTTATAAAGACCTTTGGCAAACAGCTTGAAGTTCCTTACAAAAATAATATCCAACACAAAGTATATAACGGCAAATGTCAAGCATGAAATCGCAAGTGATGGCCACTTATTAATATACATCGATGAAAAGCTGTAAGCCAAAACAAAGCCGTAAAATCCAAGAGTAAATGTGCACAGGAAATTGAGCACCTTATTTTTGCCTATGAAGCCGCCTATTTCCGCTTTGCGGTTTTTGTAGACAATCATGGCGCAGAAAAACAGTAAAGCCGCTACCGCAAGCCATAATAATATGCTTTTGAAATCAGGCGTTACCCAATCAATATATTTACCCGTGTCGTAATCGGATATTTTGTCTTTTGCACTGGCGTACATATTTTGATATAAGCCTTTTGACAGATAAGTAAAAGGCGTACACCACGGAACTTTACGGAAAATTGATTCCCCGCTTCCCGAATAGCCTGACAACGAGAAAACTACGCCGAAGGGCGTTCCGGGAACAAGTTTTATAATAAATGACTGCACACAATATAAGATGATTGCAGGCATAGACACTATAATACCGGAAAATACTACACCCTCAAAAACGGTTCCCACCGCGCTGAAAACCATTGCCGTAAGAGAATATGAAAGAGCCGACAAGGAAAATAATCCCAAGAAATAAAAGAGTGCGGAAAGTAAAAGTTTGGACGACATCCCAAGCTTTGCGGCATTCATTATAACATCTGTCAATATCGGCAAAAATATTGCCGCTGCCATAAGAGTGAGCCCCGAAAGATACTTTGCGGTAAAAAGATGGGTTCGTTTTATGCCGAGACTGTAATAAACATTTATAGTCTTTTTACCGGTCATAAACTTAAACGTCACTATTCCCATTATTATTCCGAGTATCAGGAATGCGGCAACAAACAAATATCGAAGATACTGCATATTATCGGTCAAATAAAAGAAATAATCATTTTTAACGTTATAACTCGCAATTCTGCCAGTCAAAGAGTCCGTTGAGACTTTTTTAAACAAAACTTTTGCCGGAATATAGACAAACGCCATTGCTCCGATAAAAAGCTGTATAAGCGCTACGGCAATATTGCTTTTAAGACCCGTACGATAAGCAAAGCCGAAATTATTTTTAAAAGATTTTTGAGAAGTCATAATTTGTTCCCTCCATTTCATCGAGAAATACTTCTTCAAGTGAAAGCGGCATAGGTTCAACCATTATAGGCGAAAGCGAATTCAGCTTCTCCGCTGTTTCTTTTTCGTTTCCTTTGACGGTGATTACAATAATCCTGCCGTCACGCTTGAACGACTTTACATTGATTCCGATATTCTTTATATCATTCTGTGAAACATCGTTTTTAAAAACAATACGGAATTTGGCTCTGCCCTCGCTCAATTCCTTTATGGAAGAATCGAGCACAAGCTTTTTGCCGTTTATAAGTCCGAAATGGTCGCAAAGCCCCTCAAGCTCATGGAGGTCGTGAGAAGATACAATTACCGATGCGTTTGTATCGGACATATATTCATTCAGCAAATTCTTAATAAGCGCTCGCTTCGCAGGGTCAAGCCCGTCAAAGGTTTCGTCAAAAAGGATGAAATCGGGCTTTGTGGAAATGCCGAGCACTATCTCCGCCTGCCTTTGCATTCCTTTTGAAAATCCATTTATGCGTGCCTTGGTATCAAGCCCGAATACCTCCGCCAATTTACGGAATGTATCAAAGCTGAAATCCGGATAAAAGCCGTTATAAAATTTTGCCATTTTTTCCATATTGGCGTACGGCGCAAAGTAAATATCATCCGGAACATAAAACATATGCTGTTTCATTTTGGCATTATCAAAAGCGTTTTCTCCGTCAAGACGAACCTCTCCGCCGTCAGGCTTATACACTCCCGTTATGGTTTTTAAAAGCGTTGTTTTGCCGGCACCGTTATATCCGATAAGACCGTAGATAGAGCCGTTACCGACCTTAAAGTTCAAATCCTGTATAGCTGTGAAGTCACCGAATTTTTTTGTAACATTTGCAACCTCAATCAAGAGTTATTCCTCCTTTTGGTTTTGTTTACAAGCTCAATATATCATTATAATTTTACACCGTCAATTGAAAACGCCGTTTTGTTATCATTTTTTAACAAAACGGCGTTTTATGAAAATATTTCTTAATATGTTTGTAATATTTAAGCTAACTAAATTGTCTTTGGAGCCTCTCCGTATTCCGCATAACAGTAATCTTTGTCGCTGTCGGTAATTTTAACAAATACCGTTTTGCCAATTGCATCTTTGCCCACCTTAGCCATAACCGGAGTATAATTTTCGGTATAGCCGAACACAAAACCGTCTTTACCGTGGGTTTCGGGAATAATACTTACGGTTTTCCCTATTTGCGAACGCAGAAACTCAGTCCTTATTTTTTCGGCGGTGACGGCAAGCGCCGCAGCCCTTTCTTCTTTGACATGCTTTTCGATTTGCGGTTTCATAAGAGCTGCCCTTGTGCCAGTGCGAACAGAATAAGGGAATATATGTATTTTCTCAAAACCGACTTTTTCTGCAAAAGCCACTGTCTCTTTAAAATCTTTTTCTGTTTCTGTCGGAAAACCCACCATTATGTCGGTAGTAAGAGTGCAATTTTTAAAAGTATTGCGAAGCTTTACGGCAAGCTCATAGTATTCGTCGGCTGTATAATGCCTGTTCATTGCTTTAAGGGTAGAATCGCTTCCGCTCTGAAGAGAGATATGGAACTGAGGACAAAGCTTATCTATTTCGGCAAGATTACAGAGAACCTCATCGGTAAGATGGTCGGGTTCGAGTGAACCGAGACGAACCCTCTTTATGCCCTCCACATCGGCGGCGGCCTTGACGGCATCGTAAAACTTTTCTCCCGTATCTTTGCCGTATGCGGAAAGATTGATACCTACAAGCACAACCTCAATAAATCCGGATTTCGACAGAGCTTCGGTCTCTTTAACAATATCCTTAATCGGCTTGGAACGTACCCTGCCCCTGGCTTTCGGTATAATGCAATACGAACAAAATCTGTCGCATCCGTCCTCTATTTTAACTATTGCCCTTGTGCGTTCGGAAAAGGCGTTAATGCTCGTTTCATAAAATTTTTCGCCGGTACAATGCTGTTCAATATCAATCATTCTTTCACGCGAGGAAAGATAGCGGCGAAGTTTCAGCAGTATTTCCGCATTGTTTTTATTCCCTATAACTATATCGGCCTCCTCAAGACCCTGAGCCATTTCCGGAAACGCCTGCGGCATACAGCCGGTAAGTATAACAATGCTATTGGGGTGATTATGCTTGAGCCTGCGAACAGTTTGGCGAGTTTTGCGGTCGCTTTCCGAGGTAACCGTGCAGGAATTAACCACAAATATGTCGGCATCGTCATCAGACAATGTTATTTCATAACCGTTTTTCAAAAAATCCTCGGTTATTGATTCGGTTTCATACTGATTAACCTTACAACCAAGAGTATGCAATTTAACTTTCATTTTAGCTCCTAAAACACTGAATTAAGCATATAATGTACCGACAAATGCGGTTTTTAACGAAGCTCTTTCGGGCAAGCAATCATCGCTGTCGCGGTACTGAATTATTGTAGCATAAAGAAAAAATTTTTTCCATATGCACAGCATATAAAACGCCCGAGCGTACAAAATATTTACGGTGATTTTTTTGACAAAGGCTCGTGAATACTCATTTGTATATCTTTTCGGCGCATTGCTGTATGGTCTTATTGAAGTTGTTTGGCGCGGACACACACATTGGACAATGGCTCTGACGGGAGGCGCTGCACTTTTAGCACTATATATAATCAACATCAAAATGAGCAAAAGCAATGTGTTTTTGAAATGTCTCATAGGTGCGATAACAATAACCGCACTTGAATTTACGGTAGGTGTTATTATAAACATCATATTAAAATGGGATGTCTGGGATTATTCAAACAGGCCGCTGAATATTTTGGGACAGATATGCCCTCTTTTTTTCTTTTTTTGGTACTTGCTGTGTATTCCGGGCTTTGCCCTCTGCGGTTTTATCAGAAAAAGAATTGTAAAAAGAATGTCTGTCGCAAAAAGCAGGTAGTTTTGTAAGATGATATCAATAAAAAAATATTCAGTAACAACAATACATTGCCCCCCGAATAATGCCGGCGCATATTCGAGGGGTACTTTTACATTGTTTTACCGAACAAAAACCACATTATCAAACGGACTTAACTCTGTAAACCTTAACTCCGTGAGACGGTACATCTGCCGCTATTTTATCGCCTGTAACGGCAATTTCATTGTCCCAAAGCTCTGTATACTGATAGTTACCGCTGTTATTAAGGTCTACAAACGCCTCGCCGGCAATAGCCTTTAAAGATGCGGACATAGTGAGAGTTGACGGTGATTTGTTAAAGAAACATACGGCAATTTCGCCGCCCTCAAGAGGCTTTACCAAAACATCGGAAATTCCGTTTGTTTTTACTCTGCGGCACTGACAACCTTTTTTGTCCTGATCTATTGCGATAAGTTCTTTGTTTTTGAGAATTGAAAGAATTTTGTTATTCTCATCCACTTCTCCGTCGGAATTGAGAAACGTTCTTATATCATTGCCTAAAATCAGCGGAGAAGCCATCATACACCAAAGAGAAAAATGAGATTTATTCTCTTCGTATGTAAGCTTACCATTGCCGACTTCGAGCATATCGGGGTCATTCCATGCGCCTACGCTTGCGTATTTATAGAGTTTAACGTTAACCTCATAAATGGCAAGAACCGAAGTCCAAAACGGCTTTATATCGGGTGTGGTTCGCCATAAATTGCCTGCCTCGGCTCCCCATTTCCACGGTTGATTGGTGCCCCACTCGCAAATTGAATAAACTATCGGTTTTTCCGGTACATGATGTTTCTCGGCAAACAGCTTTGTAGCACGCTTGAGCTCCTTGCCCATATTTCTATACTGTGTGGCGGCACTGTCCATAGGCGAACCTATCGGATTTTTGAGCTCTATTGTATTGTCGCCCTTTTTAAGCAAAACAAATGTCTGTGTGCGCCCCTCGCGCGACCAAGCCTTTGTCTCGGGAAATTCCATAGGATAGCTTTCGTCGGCATTCACGGTGATTTCAAGGTATTTTTTCTTTTTATTTGCCGATTTCACAAATACGACCGTAAGAACATACTCGCCGTCTTCCGGCACATTAACAAAACTGAATCTTACAGAGCCGTTACCGCTGTCAAGATGTGAAATATACGAGCCTTTTTCGTCTGTTATAACCTTTGCGGTTCCGTAAAGCTCGCCGTTTTCAGCCTCAAGAACAATATCCTCTGCAAGATTGTCTCCCGAGATAATTATTTTGTCTATATTCGGAGCAAGAGAAGAAATCAGCTTATGATGGCAATAATCATATTTAAAATATTCAATGCCCCAATCGGCAAACGTCTCGGCGTCAATTCTTTCATTGCCCAGCGAAGCCGGCAAATCTTCACAGGTAAGAGTACCGTTTGACGAGTAAATACCCGCTTTAAATCCTTTTTCGTTTAACTGCTGTACAAGCGACTTAATGCCGGAAGAAAACGACTTGAGGTCGCCTTGAAGTCTGCCGTTTTCATCACGGATTGAGCTGTGCCAACAATCATCAAGATTAACATATTGATACCCGGCGTCAAGCAGTCCGCTTTTTTTCATAGCGTCGGCAGTATCAAGAATCAGCTTCTCGTTTATATTGTTTCTGAAAGTATTCCAGCTTGACCAGCCCATAGGCGGAGTCAGCGCAGCATTATTGCCGTATGTTCCCGTCGCTTTAATATGCACGCCGCATTTTGATATAAGCTTTTTAACCTCGCAAATGGGGCAAATATGCTTTTTCTTAATGGCGGTAACCCCTGCGGCTGCGGTAAAAACTGCCGCCGCGGAAATAATCTTACCTATCATTTTGTTCCTCCGTAATTCCTTTTTATACACAAAAAGGGAGTCAGCAAAAGCCAACTCCCCAAAATCGCAATAATTATTCTTCGACAGTTTCAGTCTTTTCTTCCTCTGCGGTAGCTTCTTCGGCAACCGGAGCGTCAAGCAAAGCTTTTCTTGAAAGGCTTACGCGCTTCTTATCGAAATCGATATCAAGGATTTTGACTTTAACGGTATCGCCTACTTTAAGAACTTCAGCCGGATTTGCTATATGCTCATGAGCAATTTCGGAAATATGGATAAGGCCGTCAATTCCGGGAAGGATGTTGGCGAATGCGCCGAACGAAGTAAGACCGACGATCTTAGCTTCACATTCGGTTCCGACAGGATAATCGCGCTTGAGAATTTCCCAAGGATTGTCCTCAACCTTTTTATAGCCGAGAGAAATCTTTTTGTTTTCTCTGTCGAGAGCCTTTATGTATACTTCAACGGTGTCGCCGACTTTAACGACATCGGACGGATGCTTGATTCTTGTCCAGGAAAGCTCCGAGATATGAATCATACCGTCTACGCCGCCGAGGTCTACAAATGCGCCGTAAGAAGTGAGTGAACGAACTACGCCGTGATAAACCTGACCCTCTTCAGCCTGAGCCCAGAATTTTTCCTCAGCAGCCTTTCTCTCTTCCTTAGCAACGGCTCTTATTGAACCTACAACACGTTTTCTCTTCTTATCAACCTCGATAATCTTGAACTTAACGGTTGTTTTAACCATGTCTTCAAGAGAATCGCTGCGATTAGCCTTTGCAAGCGAAGCGGGGATAAATACTCTTATTCCGCCGTACTGTACAAAGAGACCCTTGCCGTCGCCGACAACGCCTGTAACTGTTCCCTCAACGACCTGATCGCTCTCTTCCGAAAGCTCATCCCAAGCCTTGGCTGCATCATAGCGCTTCTTTGAAAGCATCATGGTGCCTTCCTGGTCGTTAGTCTTCATAATGATAAGATCGAGCTTATCGCCGACCTTTACCTCTTTCTGAGGATCCGCGTTCGGGTCTGCACTGTATTCGTCAAGCGGAATATAACCTGCGTGTTTTCTGCCTGCAATCTCAACCTGAATCTCGGTAGGTGTAACGCCTACTACATAACCGACAACTTTTTGGTCTGAGCTTGAATCTATATATTCGTCAACCAAATCAGCGAAACTCTCACCGGACGGCTTCTCTTGCTCCTCCTTTTCGACTGATGTTGATGCGTTTTTGATTTCTTCGTTTTCGGACATTGTTTTCAGTACCTCCTTAATAATACTGTCGGGAGTTGAAGCTCCGGCAGTAACGCCAACTGAATGAAACCGCGACAAGTCAATGTCTTGCAACTCTGCGGCAGTCTCAATTAAAAAAGTCGGACAATTGGTCTCGCAAACAGATTTAAGCTTTGCGGTATTGCTGCTTTGCCTTCCCCCTATTATGACCATTGCATCATTGGTCAGCGAAAGCGCGGCGGCTTCCTTTTGTCTTTCCTCAGTCGCACAACATATTGTATCAAAAATTACGGCATTTGTATATACCATTTTTATTTTTTTTACACATTTTTCAAAAATTTTTGTACTGAAAGTGGTCTGAGAAACCAAAATCAAGCCGTTTTTTGATAAATCTGGGTGATTTTCTATAATTTCATCAAGCTCTTTTTCACTGTTAAATACAAAAGATTTGCCGTTACAGTAGCTTCGAATTCCTATAACCTCCGGGTGAGATTTATCGCCTGCTATCAAGGTTACATTCTCACTCGTTGAATTTTCGCTTACTATTTTGTGTATTTTTGTGACAAACGGGCACGTGGCATTACAGTAATTCGGAGATATGCTCTTGACCTCTTCCATCATATCTTTCGGTATACCGTGCGTTCTGACAACTATTAAGTCACCGTCTTTGCACTCGTTAGGACTGTCAATTATACGTACGCCTTTATCCTCAAAATGCTTTATAACCTGCGGATTGTGAATTATAGGCCCCAATGTGCAAACATTTCGGTTCTTTTTCACAAGCTCTTCGAGTAAATTTACGGCACGGTTAACTCCGAAACAAAAGCCCGCACTTTTTGCCAAAGTTATTCTTTGCAATTTCCTTCCTCCCAAAGAGCTGTTATCTCTTCCATAATTTTGTCTGCGGCTCTGCTTACTTCTTCGTGTGAGTCAGTATCGGTAAACCCGAATTCGTCATACTTTATGACCTTTCCGAAACGCACGGTAAGCAATGTACCGCTTTTAAAATTACTTTCGCTGTATATACTGCACGGAAGAACATCCGAATGTGTGGCTTTTGCTATTACAGCCGCTCCGGCCTTCGGCTTGCCGGGTCTTCCCTCATGATTGCGTGTACCCTCGGGGAAAATACCGAGCACCCAACCGTTTTTAATAAGCCGCTCCGCATAACCTATTGCGGTTTTATCATTATGACCGCGTTTTATGGGAAAAGCGTTAAGGTGAGTCAAAAACCAAGCGGCAAACGGATTTTTGAAAAGCTCGTACTTTGACATAAAATGTATCGGTCTGACATTGGAGCCGCCGAGAGCTATAGGGTCAAAATTGTTTGCGTGATTGCACGCGAGAATAAGCCCGCCCTCTTTTGGTATATTCTCTTTACCGATATACTGCACTTTCATTTTCGTCTTGCAGACGGCAAGACATATCGGCATTAAAATATGATACATTTTATATTCTTTCAGCTTATCGAAATTGAACCCCATAATCTCACATATGCTCCCTTATAATATCTGTTATTTTTTCAATAGACTCATCAAGCGACAAAAGAGTTGTATCCACCGTGATACTGTCTTTTGCCGGTTTCAACGGAGCGATTTTTCGGTGTGAATCGTTGTAATCACGCTCTTTAAGGTCTGATAAAACCTCTTCGTAACCGACAGCGGCACCCTTTGCGGAAAGTTCCTTATAACGCCTCATAGCACGGGATTCGGGAGAAGCCGTTAAAAATATTTTAACGGCTGCATTCGGCAATACAACAGTTCCGATATCTCTGCCGTCCATAATGCAATTGTTTTTTTCGGCTATATTCCTTTGCAAATCAAAAAGGAAGCTTCTGACTTCGGGTACAGCCGAAACATCGGACGCAGCCATTGATGACTTCGGCAAGCGGATTTCATCGGAGACATCCTCGCCGTTTAAAAATACGTGCTGAACACCGTCTTTAAACCTGAGTTCAACTTTTATTTTCGGTAAAGCCTCTTTTAGCTTTTCGCGTGATTTTGTGTCTATTCCGTTCCTCAACGCATAAACACCGACAGAGCGATACAACGCTCCGGTATCGACATAAATAAAGCCCAGCTTGTCGGCGGCGGCTCTTGAAATAGTACTTTTACCGGCACCGGCAGGTCCGTCTATAGCGACATTTATCATAATGCTATCCCCTGTTTTTTATTATTGTGCATTGCCTGCGGCAAATCCCGTGGAAAAGGCAATTTGGAGGTTAAAGCCTCCCGTATATGCGTCCACATCAATAACTTCACCGGCAAAATACAAATTCCCGCACAGCTTACTTTCCATAGTCTTTGGTGAGATCTCGTTTACATCGACTCCGCCCGAGGTTATAACAGCCTCGCTTATGGGTCTGAATCTGAGAACCGTAAGTTTCAAATTCTTAATTGTGTGAACAAGTCTTTTTCTTTCTTCCTTAGTAAGCTGATTGCACTTCGTTGAATTTTTAATACCCGAGAGGCGCACAACCGGATTGATTATAGCACGCGGCAACAGAAGCCCCACAAGATTTGAAACCGCTTTATTGCTGTTTTCCGACATCTCGCGTAAAATACGCGCATCGAGTTTTTCATCATCGAGTGCGGGTTTCATATCGACATATATTTCATAACGGCACGGCTCCATATTGCGCATATGTGCACTTGCCGATAAAATCATGGGTCCCGACACACCGAAATGTGTAAAAAGCATTTCGCCGAAATCGGAATAAACTTGCTTCCCCGTTTTGGTATCCGTTACTTTCAGCGCACAGTTACGCAGCGAAAGTCCCATGGCTTCTCCGCAAAATCCCTCGCGGCACTCAAGGGCAACAAGGGACGGCAAACAGGCGGTTACGGTGTGACCTGCCTGTTTTGCAAAGGCGTATCCGTCGCCTGTGGAACCTGTTTTCGGATAAGACAAGCCGCCCGTTGCAACAATAACGGAATCGGCATAATGTATAAGTCCGTCCTCGGTTTTTACACCTCTTACCTCTCCGTCGGAAATCATCAAGGATTTAACGCGCGAGGTCTTGCGTTTGACGCCGTTTACGGTTACGAATTTATTAAGGGCGTCAACTATATCTACCGCTTTATCAGACACGGGAAAAACTCTGTTTCCTCTTTCGACTTTAAGCGGAACTCCGAGTTCTTCAAAAAAGTCCATAGTGTCCCGTGCCGAAAATTCGGAAAAAGCGCTGTATAAAAATCTGCCGTTCCGCGGGACATTATCTATCAGCCCCTTGGTATCAAATGTGGCGTTGGTAACATTGCAGCGACCCTTGCCGGTAATCATTATCTTTCTGCCGACCTTGTCGTTTCGCTCAAAAAGAACTACATCGTTCCCGTTTTTTGCCGCAGTACCGGCAGCCATAAGCCCTGCGGCACCTGCGCCCACAACTATAACTTTTTTACTCATTTTCGGAAATATCCTCTGCTTTTTCGTATACCTGATATTCGTCCCAAATACTCTCAAGCTCGTTGAAATTGTTGATTACTTCTTCACGCTTGCTCAGCGTTACCGCTACAATAAGCGCGTTGATAAGGCTCAGCGGCGCAACGAGCGAGTCAACCACGGATGCCATATCGGAGCGCGCCACAAGCAAACAATCCGCATATGAAGCAATGGGAGAGGTTTCGGAATCGGTTATCGCCACTATTTTGGCGCCTCTGTCCGATACAAATCTTATTGCATTTACGGTCTGCTTTGAATACCGCGGAAAGCTTATTGCTATGCACACGTCTTCCTTATCTATTCTGAACATCTGCTCAAACATTTCGGATGCGCTTGATGTATCGATAAGTTCTACCGAATCGAAAACAAGATTAAAATAGAAACCGAGGAAACTTGCAAGCGCCGCAGAAGAACGGACGCCGAGAATATATATCTTGCGAGCCTTATTTATGGTGGATACGGCTTTTGCAAAATCCTCCCTCGATGTCTTTTCGTAGGTTTCGCGAATCAAATCAATATCGCCGTTAAGAACGGTTCTTACGATGTCATTATCGCCTATGAGGCTTTCCGAAACCTCCATTCTCTGGACTGCGGTCAGTTTTGATTTTATCATTTGCTGAAGTTCTTTTTGCAATTCGGGATAGCCTTTAAATCCGAGTTCCGTCGCAAATCGTACAACAGTACTCTCGCTTACCCCGACTTTTTTGCCGAGAGCGGAAGCCGTCATAAATGCGGCTTTATCATAGTTTTCTTTAATATACGAGGCTATCTTCTTATGACCCTTTGATAGCTTTCTCACATTTGAATCGAGCTTTGAAAGTAAAGAACTCTTCACTGTGCAGCGCTTCCTTATCTTATTAAATAGTGTTGTATCCGACGGAGCCAACACTATTATTATAATGTCTATTATACGAAAATCAAGCAAAAATGCAGGAATTACTGCAGAATTATTCAATTCTGACTAAATTATCCGTCATATCTGTTCCGCTTTGCCTAATTTTAGGCAATGTCATATTAAAAATGTCTGTAGTTCTGCATTCAAGGGAATATAATCTTTCAGAAAATCCGCCGAGCTTTTTGACATCGCCGACAGTCATAACAATCGGTAAGGATGCGTTTTTCCTCGCAATTCGCAATACGTCTTTGCCCTTTTGCGTAAATCCGAGCACGCGAATATACGGAGGGTCTGACAGGGTGATATCGTTTGTTATGCCGAAAAATGAATTTAGAACAACGCGCCTAATACGCGAATAGGTAAAGCGCTTTGTTTTGGCAAAATCATAAAGCTCCGTAAGGTTTTGCGCGGACGCGGCTGCTGAGAGCAGTCGGTTTTCTATTCCCTCGCCGACGCCGTAGATATTGCTGAAATCCGACGGAGTTTTAAGTTTTAAAGACGCTATTACGGCATTTCCTATCCTGTTCATATCGGACGGTGCCGCCTTGTTTGATATTTCGCTCATCAGGATATTCTGCGATTCTGCCGGCAAAAACATATCCGCACTTTTGTTTTCGCGGATTAGGGCACGAATTTTGGAGGCGGACGCAATGTTGCCCGAAGCCTCGGCGGAATCGTGCGACGCACCGCTCCTTTTTACGGTATGCGCCACAATATCCGCTGAAAGAGCTTTAAGCGCTTTCAGATATTCGACCGCCAAAATATTGTTAGGCTCCGAAAGGACCGAGGCGGTTTCCGCTCCGAACACATCTCTTACCGCGGCAAACCGTGCCGCGGGATAACTTACGCCGTTTTTAAGCTCGGTTTTCAGCTTTAAAATGACATTATCATCGTATAAAGCCTCCGCCGCTTTTTGTAAGAGGCTTATACTGCCGCATTCACTGCCGAACGAAATATCAGTAACCGCTCCGAGGGAATTTAAAATATACACGGAAGAATAGGCGAAACGCTCTGCCGAAGATACGGCATACGACATGGGAAGCTCGAGAACAAGGTCAACTCCGCCGAGCAGGGCGGCTTTTGCCCTCGCGTACTTTGACATCACAGCCGTTTCGGCTCGCTGAACGTAATTGCCGCTCATCACCGAAACTATCGCGCAGTCCCCGTCCTTTTTTCGTATTTCGTCTATCTGGAATTTATGTCCGTTATGGAACGGATTATACTCGGATACTATACCGTAAACTTTCATACATAATCTCCGTCAAATCAAGTACCGTGTCGGATGAACCCGACAACGCTTCAAATTAAACATATTTTATAATATCGGCGAAATTTAGTCAAATCTCTTCGGCACATATTATTCCTTGAAAAATCTGTCGAAACAGTATATAATAACCATAGATAATTTTATTAGCAATTTGGGAGGTATTATTTTTGAAAATTCTTGTTATCAATGCAGGCAGTTCCTCGCTTAAATATCAGCTTATTGATATGGACGACGAGAGCGTTATTGCAAAAGGTATCTGCGAAAGAATAGGCAATGAGGGATCTTGTATCAGCGGCAAGATTCGCGGTAAATCCGAAAAGTTTGAAAAGACCGTTGTAATGAAAAACCACACCGAAGCTTTCAACGAAGTTAAGAAAGCTCTCACAGAGGGTGAATATAAGGTTATAAACGACCTTTCGGAAATAGCCGCTGTCGGTCACAGAATAGTACAGGGCGGCGCACTTTTCAACCACAGCGTTTTGGTAGATGACGACGTTATCAAGGGCATAGAGAGCCTTTGCGACCTTGCTCCGCTTCACAATGCAGCGCACATTCAGGGAATTAAAGCCAGCATTGAACTGTTCGGCAAAGACGTTCCGCAGGTCGTTGTTTTCGATAACGCATTCCACAGCACCATGCCGCCGGAAGCATATATGTTTGGCCTCCCCTATGAATATTATGAAAAATACGCACTCAGAAAATACGGCTTCCACGGCACTTCGCACCGCTTTGTAAGCGCCCGCTGCGCAGAGGTTATGGGCGAAGATATCAAAAAGCTTAAAATCGTTACATGCCATCTCGGAAACGGTTCTTCGATTTCGGCTGTTAAATACGGCAAATGTATTGACACTTCTATGGGTCTTACACCGCTCGACGGCGAAATAATGGGAACAAGAACCGGCAGCATTGACCCGTCTGCCGTCCTCTACATTATGAAAAAAGAGGGCAAGACTCCCGATGAGATGAGCAACCTGCTCAATAAAAAGTCGGGTATTCTCGGTGTATCAGGTCTTTCTTCCGATGACAGAGACGTCAAAGTAGCCGCTGCCGAGGGCAACAAGAGAGCAAAGCTTGCAAGAGATATACAGATATATGAAATAAAGAAATATATCGGTTCCTATACCGCTGCCATGGACGGCGTTGACGCAATAGTTTTCACGGGCGGTATCGGTGAAAATGCCGACGATATGAGGGCTATCGTCTGCGACGGTCTGACATTCCTCGGTATTAAAATCGACAAAGAGTACAACAAGACTCTTGTAAAGGGCAAAGAGGGAGAAATTTCCACACCCGACTCAAAGGTTCGCGTTTTCGTTCTTCCGACAAACGAGGAGCTTGTTATAGCAAGAGACACAAAAGAGATTGTTACAAATCTTAAAAAATAATTTTTTTAAATAGATTGCAATTATTCATTATATTTCAAGAAGCACCTCAGGCTTAAGCCTGAGGTGCTTCTTTTTTATTGTCTGTGACGAAGTAAACCCCCTGCTATGCAGGGGGGAAAGAAATAGCTTACAGCGAGGAGTGGAGTATACAAGGAAAA
>DJOQ01000020.1:6795-7624 GCA_002437245.1 Ruminococcaceae bacterium UBA6434 | reverse complement strand
TACTGTAATTGCATATATCTGACCGTATTATTGTACCATAAATATTATTTATAATAAATACCGAACAAACAATTATTTGGTCGTTTTATGTATAAATAGCATAAGTTGTGCCTGAAGTATTGACTAACACTATATATTGTGGTATCATACATTTGCAAAGCAAAAAATAACAGTTTTGCCGCATAAATGTCCCACTATTGGGACTTACACACCGAAAAATCCGAACATTTGTATTGACAAAACATAAATTGTTGGTATAATAAGGGTGTAATGAAAAACAAACAAATGTTCTAATAACCGGAGGTCCTGAATATGTCAGCATTCACAGCCATTTCTTCTATGATAGAGCTTGCAGTTATTATCTTTCTTATATACGGATTTTATAAGGAGGATAAGTTCATCGCCTTTGAGCAAAAGGTTAAAATGATTATAGTTGTCAATTACCGCAGATACAAGAGAAAAAAGCGCATTGAACAGATGCGTAAAAACCGTGAATTCAAGCTTGTTGACGGCGGCAGAAAAGGTGCCGAAAGAGGCAGCTTCCACGTGGCATAATCTTCCATATTTATATAAAGTCTTAAAGCAAGGAGCCGTGGATATTTTCCGCGGTTCCTTGCTTTTTATAACAGTATCTTTGAATGCGTCGGTATTTTTTTGATATTCCGGTCGGCTATTTGAAAACGACCTGTACGAGCAGCATATAAATTGCTGTTCCGACGCCTATACTTAAAAATGTATTTCCTTTTAAAAAGTGCAGAACCATCGTTGCGGCACCGGCTGTCAGCATCGGCAAATAATCCTTAGGCGCCGAAAAAGAGAGCCCCTTATA
>DJOQ01000020.1:0-6732 GCA_002437245.1 Ruminococcaceae bacterium UBA6434 | reverse complement strand
AATATACAACAAGCAGCGCTATGGCGGCATAGGGGAGGGTCTTGCCGAGATAGTCTATAAATTTCGGAGTGGTTTCGCTTTTACCGAACAGAATTACCGGCAAAAATCTTGTGAGCATCGTAGCAGCCATAATTGCAAGTACGGTCATAATTATCTGATTTTGCGTCATTGCTTACCTGCCTCCTTTTTATCGTATAAAGGCTTGTAGGCGAATAATGATACCGTAATAAGCACCATTGACGGTATCAAGAAGTTTTGCGAACCGAAGATAATAAGGCAGAGTATGCCGGCGAAAAGTCCGAGCAGAGTCGGAATGTGATTTCCGCTTTCTTTCCATTGGTTTACAAATATAACGATAAACAGCGCCGTGAGCGCAAAATCCAAGCCGTCGGTATTAAACGTAATAAAGCTTCCTGCGAACGCGCCGAGAGCCGTGGCAGCCGCCCAATAGAAATAATCCAGCAGCGAAACATACAGCATAAAAAGAGTGCCGTCCACATCGTCGGGCGGTGTTGTGCCGCAGAGAACCGAAAATGTTTCGTCACACATCGTGAAAATAATAATAGGCTTTGCGCGGCCCGTTTTTTTCAGCCTGTCGAGCAGGGATATTCCGTAAAAAAGATGACGGGCATTTACCGTAAATGCAAGCAAAAAGGCGCTAAGCGGATTAAAAGCGCCCAAGAGCAGGTTTACGGCTGCGTATTGCATTGAACCGGCAAAAACCAAAAGGCTCATAAGTATGGCAAGAATCGGCGAAAAACCGCTCGTTACCATAAGTATGCCGTATGCCGTTCCGAGAAATAAAAATCCGGCAAGTATCGGAAGCGTGACGGGGAATGCCGCCCGTAATGCTTTTTTGTGTTTTTCCAAAATTAACATCTCCCAAATAACGGCGTTACCGCGTTTGCGGATAACGCCGTATAGATTTTAGCACAAAAACCGACAAAATCAACGGCTTTTTAAAAGTGCACAAAAAGGAAACAACTTATTTGTGCAACTTCGTCACCTTTTCGCGGTTAATTTTCTATAATTTATTGACAAAATCTAATTTTGCGTGTAAGATAATTTTCATCATAAATGATTTGTTGCAGGATTGACTTCTGAATCTTGCAAAATTAGCTACAGGAGGTCATTTTATGAAAATGTCATTGAAAAAAGTTCTGGCAGCAGTTCTTGCTTTGACTTTCCTTGCAGCTTGCTTTACGGCTTGCGGCAGTAAGGAAACCGGCAGCAGCTCTTCAGACGGTAAAACACTTAAAATAGGTTCAAGCGGACCGCTCACAGGTGACGCGGCAGCATACGGTATTGCCGTTAAAAACGGTATACAGCTTGCTGTTGACGAAATTAACGCTGCAGGCGGCATTAACGGTATGAAGCTTGAGTTCCAGATGGAGGACGACGAAGCCGATGCCGAAAAATCGGTAAACGCATACAATACCCTTAAAGATAACGGTATGCAGGTGTTCATAGGCACAGTTACCACAGGTGCTTGCCTTTCCGTTATCAGCCAGACTAAGGCCGACAATATGTTCCAGATTACACCTTCTGCTTCAGCTGCAGGAGTAATTGCAAACGACAACTGCTTCCAGGTTTGCTTCACAGACCCCAACCAGGGTACTGCTTCCGCAGACTATATTGCAGAAAAAGGTCTTGCTACAAAGGTAGCTGCTATATATAACAGTTCCGATGCTTACTCTTCCGGTATTTACGATAATTTCAAGGCTGAGGCAGCAGCTAAAGGTCTTGACCTTGTAGATTCCGAAGCATTTACAAGCGACAGCAAGCAGGACTTCTCCTCACAGCTTTCAAAGATTAAAGCTTCAGGTGCCGAACTTATATTCCTTCCGATTTACTATCAGGAAGCTTCTCTTATCCTTTCTCAGGCTAAGAACGCAGGCATCACAGCTAAGTTCTTCGGTTGTGACGGTCTTGACGGACTTCTTAACATCGAGAACTTTGATAAGTCTCTTGCGGAAAACGTAATGCTTCTTACCCCATTTTCTGCTAACGCTACGGACGAGACAACCAAGAAGTTCGTTGCCGCTTACAATGCAAAGTTTGACCCATCAACTCTTAACCAGTTCGCAGCAGACGCATATGACGCTGTTTATATTGTAAAGGCAGCTGCTGAAAAAGCAGGCATTACAGGCGATATGAGCGTTTCCGCTATCTGCGATGCTCTCAAGGGTGCTATGACCGAAATCACCGTTGACGGTGTAACGGGTTCCGGCATGACCTGGAAAGCAACAGGCGAAGTAAACAAAGAGCCGAAGGCAGTTAAGATTGAAAACGGCGAATATCAGCCGATGGACTGATTTATTTAGTTAAAAGCTGAATATGGGTCGGCAGCTTGCGGCTGCCGACCCTTTTGTTTTTTGTTTCGCTTTAATTGAGTGAAATATAATGAAAAGCGTGCCGCCCGATTATTCATTTTTGCATATTTTTCTCGTTGTAATGGTAAAGAGTATATGTTATACTATTAAAGATTTTAATTAAGAAACATTTTTAGTTTGGGGTGCAGTAAATTGACTTTTATAACAAACCTTATAAACGGCGTCAGTCTCGGCAGTATATATGCCGTAATAGCGCTCGGCTACACCATGGTTTACGGTATCGCCAAAATGCTTAACTTTGCACACGGCGATGTAATAATGGTCGGTGCATACATAGTATTTGCGCTGACATCCTACGCCGGGGTGAATCCTTATCTCGCACTCGTTATTTCAATGGCGGCGTGTACACTGCTCGGTATGGCAATAGAAAGATTTGCCTACAAGCCTTTAAGAGGTGCTTCACCTCTTGCCGTTCTTATAACCGCGATAGGCGTCAGCTACTTTCTTCAGAATATGGCGCTCTTGATTTTCGGCTCTCAGGCAAAGAGCTTCACCTCTATTGTAAACCTTCCGGCGCTCACACTTGCCGACGGCAAAATAACAATAAGCGCCGAAACCATAGTAACTATAATAGTTTCGCTCATAATAATGGTTTCGCTCACTCTCTTTGTAAATAAGACAAAGCCCGGTCGTGCAATGCTCGCCGTATCAGAGGATAAGGGAGCGGCTCAGCTTATGGGTGTAAATGTAAACGCGACTATTTCTCTTACGTTCGCAATAGGTTCGGGGCTTGCAGCCGTTGCAGGTGTGCTTTTGTGCTCGACTTATCCGACGCTTTCATCGCAGACAGGAGCCATGCCGGGTATCAAAGCTTTCGTAGCTGCCGTTCTCGGCGGTATCGGTTCTATTCCGGGCGCGGTAATAGGCGGCGTGCTTATAGGCATTATAGAAATACTCAGCCGCTCTTACATTTCGTCGCAGATGGCAGACGCTATCGTGTTCGCGGTTCTTATAATAGTTCTTCTCGTTAAGCCGACGGGTATCCTCGGTAAGAAATACATTGAAAAGGTTTAAGGAGGGTACAAAAATGGCATCAACAAAATCAAAACTCATTAAAAAAAGTACCCGAAGCGATCTTATAACATATGCTATGGTTTTAGTCGTATTTGCCGTGGTCGAAATACTCAAGTCCACGGGAAATATAACAAGCCTTTTAAGAGGTCTTTTGGTTCCTCTGTGTATGTATTCCATACTTGCAGTTTCGCTGAACCTTGTGGTTGGCTACCTCGGTGAGCTCTCGCTCGGTCACGCCGGATTTATGTGTGTGGGCGCATACGCAAGCTCAATTTTCTCGGTAGTTACGCAAAATACACTTACAAGCGTATGGATTCGTTTTCCGCTCGCCATACTTGTCGGCGGAGTTTGCGCGGCAATATTCGGTGTGCTTATAGGTATACCGGTTTTAAGATTAAAGGGCGATTATCTTGCAATAGTAACGCTTGCGTTCGGCGAGATAATCAAGAACATACTCGGAACAATTTATGTAGGTTATGACAGCCGCGGTATCCACGCTTCATTTACAAGCCAGTCGTCTTTAAATCTTGAGGCGGACGGTACGGTTCTCATAAACGGACCGCTCGGAATAACCGGAACGCCCAACGATTCGACATTTGTTATAGGTATAGTTCTTCTCCTTATCACGCTGTTTGTAATTCTCAACTTTATTCATTCACGTGCCGGCAGGGCGGTAATGTCTCTGCGCGATAACCGCATAGCTGCCGAATCGGTAGGCATAAGCGTAACAAAATATAAGCTTATCGCTTTTTCGCTTTCCGCATTCTTCGCGGGCATAGCAGGCGTTTTGTATTCGCATAACCTCAACGTGCTTGCCGCAACATCAAAGAATTTCGGCTACAATATGTCAATAATGATACTTGTATTTGTAGTTCTCGGCGGAATAGGCAATATTCGCGGTTCGATAATCGCGGCGTGTGTGCTTACGGCTCTGCCGGAGGTGCTCCGCGGACTTCGCGATTACAGAATGCTCATATATGCGATAGTGCTTATTGTTATGATGATAATGACTTCAAGCCCCAAGGCAATCGCTTTTTGGGAGACTCATTCAATAAAAAAGCTCTTCAAAAAGAAAAACGGTAAGACCGAAAAGGAGGCGCAGTAATTATGGCATTGCTCGAAGCTAAGAACTTAAGCATAACCTTCGGCGGACTTAAAGCGGTCGATGACTTTAATATAGAAATAGAAAAAGGCGAGCTTTACGGACTTATAGGACCGAACGGCGCAGGTAAAACGACCATATTTAACCTTCTTACGGGCGTATATAAGCCCACCGAGGGTCAGGCTACTCTCGACGGCACCGTAATAACGGGCAAAAAGACAATTGATATATGCAAAGCAGGCGTTGCAAGAACCTTCCAGAACATCCGACTTTTCGGTCAGATGTCGGTTCTTGACAATGTTAAAGTAGGACTTCATAATCATTATAAGTACAGTACGGCGGCAGGCATATTCAAGCTCCCGTCATACTTCAAAAAAGAACGCGCAATGGACGAAAAGGCCATGGAGCTTTTAAAGGTTTTCGACCTTGATAAAGAGGCGTCTTACCTTTCGTCAAATCTTCCGTACGGCAAGCAGCGCAAGCTTGAAATAGCACGTGCTCTCGCAACCGAGCCGAAGCTTTTGCTCCTTGACGAGCCGGCGGCGGGAATGAATCCCAACGAGACCGAGGAGCTTATGGAGACAATACGCTTTGTCCGCGATGAATTTGATATGACCATACTTCTTATAGAGCACGATATGAAGCTTGTTTCGGGCATATGTGAGGAGCTTACGGTTCTTAACTTCGGTCATGTTCTGTGTCAGGGCAAAACATCCGATGTGCTCAATAATCCCGAAGTTATCACGGCGTATCTCGGCGAATAAGGAGGAGCAGTTATGGCATTACTTGAAATTAAGGACCTTGAAGTAAATTACGGTGTTATAAAGGCTATTAAAGGTGTTTCCTTTGATGTAAACGAGGGCGAAATTATAGCCCTTATCGGAGCTAACGGTGCAGGTAAAACAACCATTCTTCACACTGTTACCGGTCTTATTCAGGCTAAAAAAGGCTCTATCGTGTTTGACGGCAAAGAGCTTACAAAAACTCCGCCGCACAAGATAGTTTCCATGGGCATGGCTCACGTACCGGAGGGCAGACGCATTTTTCAGCAGCTTTCGGTACTCGAAAACTTAAAGCTCGGCGCATATACACGTAAGGATAAATCCGAAATAGCATCAACTCTTAAAATGGTTTACGAGCGTTTTCCGCGACTTGAAGAACGTAAAAATCAGGTCGCAGGTACTTTGTCGGGCGGCGAGCAGCAGATGCTTGCAATGGGCAGAGCGCTTATGTCAAAGCCGAGAATTATTTTGATGGATGAGCCGTCAATGGGACTTTCACCGTTGCTTGTTTCGGAAATCTTTGATATAATAAAGGTGATCAATGAGAGCGGCACAACCGTTCTTTTGGTTGAGCAAAACGCCAAGAAAGCCCTTTCGATTGCCGACAGGGCGTACGTGCTCGAAACAGGTAACATAACACTTTCGGGTGACGCAAAAGACCTTATAAACGACGAGTCGGTAAAGAAAGCTTATCTCGGCGAATAATATATCGTTTTGAGAGGTTCGGTGATCTTATGAACGAAAACTTTGTAATTACTATCGCAAGAGGCTACGGAAGCGGCGGCAGAACAATAGGCAAAATGCTGTCTAAAGACCTTTCCGTTCCTTTCTATGACCGCGATCTTGTTTATATGGCTTCCGAAGAGAGCGGAATAAACGTGAAGCTGTTCGGTCAAAACGATGAGTCAGTTAAAAAGAGCATTTTCGCTCCGGCAAGCGACCGTTACACGGGTGAGCTTATCCCGCCCGAGAGCAGCGCGTTTGTCTCAAATAAAAACATATTCAATTATCAGGCAAAAATAATTAAGGACCTCGCCGAAAAAAGTTCGTGCATAATAGTCGGCAGATGCGCCGATTACATACTCCGCGATATGCCGCACGTCGTAAAGGTGTTTATTTGGGCGCCAATGGACGACTGCATTAAGAATGTAAAGGTCTTGGAGCCTTCGCTCAGCGACAAAGAGGCGGAGCGAAAAATCAAAAAGATAGACGCCCATCGAAGCGATTATTATCGCTACTATACCTGCCGCGAGTGGGACAGCTTCAAAAACTACGACCTGTGTATAAACAGTTCGTCGGTGGGCTTTGACAAGACCGCAAAGTACATAGAGGAATTCGTAAAAATTAAACTCGGCAAGTAAACAAAAAACAAACTCCGCAGTTTTGGTTTGTGACCTTAACTGCGGAGTTTTTTTATGATTGTCTGTGACAAAGTAAACCC
>DJOQ01000037.1:47756-47985 GCA_002437245.1 Ruminococcaceae bacterium UBA6434 | reverse complement strand
GCTTTGCAGCGAACTGAAAAAGGAAAGCCAGCAGCCGGAAAAACCGACTACTGGCGAGGTTTCTGGCGGAGCGGGTGGGATTCGAACCCACGGAACCTTGCGGTTCAACTGATTTCGAGTCAGTCCCGTTATGACCACTTCGATACGTCTCCGTATTTATCTCAACATCAGCACCTCAGAAAACGGGGAGAACTGATGGGGAGAACAAGCAAAAATATTAAGTTAAGAA
>DJOQ01000037.1:15603-47654 GCA_002437245.1 Ruminococcaceae bacterium UBA6434 | reverse complement strand
AAAATCAAGGGATTCCGGTCAGGGAGCTACCGAGTAGCGACCACGATTTCGAGTCAGGCCCGTTATGACCACTTCGATAACTCTCCGTATTCGGTTTTATTAAGCTCAACAAAGAGCTTATATATTTTACCAAACGTACATACCTTTGTCAAATGATTTATTTAAATATTTTAATTTATTGCAATTGATAAGGGTTTGGCACCCTATGCGAAACGGATTTGCGAGGTAAAATCCGTCTATATTTGCCGCAAAAACGGTGATTACATTGTCATTACCGATAAAAATCATTTTATCGGGCGCGGCAAAGCGAAGATGATTTTAGCCGAACACATTTATTACATTCCGTATTTCGTCTTAATTCGGTCGAGAACCGAGCCTATCGGCTTTGCAAGCACTATTATAAATGCGACATTTGAAACTACATAAGTAAGCGTAACGGGCACAGCCGACGTAACAGCGGCAATATACCGCGTCAGATTAAACGTGCCGTCATACCAAAGGGTTGTATAAATATCCATAAGGAAAGAATACAGCACTCCCGAAACGGCGCTGTAAATTATTCTGAACACAAGACTCTTTTTAAGCTGCGGAGCGAAAACTCCGGCTATAAGCCCGACTATACCCCACGAAAACATCTGAAACGGCGTCCATGGACCCTGCCCGAAATAGAAATTTGATATTACGGCAGTCAGCGCTCCCGTCATAAAGCCTGCCTGCGGACCGAAATACATCGCGGTTATTATAACGAGCGCCGTCACCGGCTTTACGCTGGGCGCCCACGCAAAAACAAGTCTGCCGACCACCGACAACGCAACCATAACAGCTATTAAAATCATTTCCTTTGTACCGCTTTTCCCCTTTTCAAAGGCGAGAAAAAACGGCACGCATGACAGCACGGCAACACAAAGGGAAATCCATGCATACTGTTTATCTTTAAATACTGTGGCGCCGAGCAAAACCGCCGCAGGCACCAAAACGCACGGAAAAATATATGAAAGCCATTTTTTAACCATTATCTTCTCCGTTTCCGCGGCAGCACAAAGCCGCTTCTTCGCTCGTTATCGCCGTGGGACAAAGCGGACGGGCTATGCGGTTTGCCGCCGTAGTGTAAAAATTATTTTCGGCAAAAAACGAATTCGGCGCATCTGAAGAAATGATTTCACCGTCAAAGAACAGCGCGCACCTATCGGCACCGACAGCCGCAAACTCGACATCGTGAGTTACCATAACAACCGTCATTCCGTCCGATTTAAGTTTCTTCAATACAGCCAAAAGTGAGGACTTTGAAAAGGCGTCAAGACCCTTTGTCGGTTCGTCCAAAAGCAGTATTGTGGGCTCTGAAAGCAATATTTTTGCAAGGGCGCATTTTTGCTGTTCACCGCCGCTGAGGTCATAAGGATGCTTCGTAAGTAAATCCGTTATACCGAGTTTTTCGGAAATATCGCGTATTTTTTCTTCGCGTTCTTCTTTTTTATACTCCATCGCCTTGAGCATTTCTTCGAGATCGCCCGAAACGGTATCCTTTAAAAATACGGTCTGCGGATTTTGCGGCAGATATGCAAGCTTTTTTCGATACAGCGAATTGCCCTTATAATCCTTGATTTTTTTGCCGTCTATCTTTATTTTGCCGCGGTACGGCTTATTAAGACCGGAAATAACATTCAGCGTTGTCGTTTTTCCCGTACCGTTGCCGCCGAGAATACAAAATATCTCGCCGCGAACCGCTTTGAGATTTACGCCGCGCAGAATATCGGGCAAATCCCTTTCATATCTGAACCAAACATTTTTAAGCTCGATTGCCGCATCGGATTTATCGAAATATTCCGATTTATCGCCGCCAGAAAAGTCTATATTCCTTTTGAAATTACGTCTGAAAAACTCCTGTCCCTCTTTAACCGTAAGCGGGCAGACTTCGTCCGACGAGAGCAGATTGTAAAGCCTTACGGCACTCGGAAGTCCTTTGAGCATAGGATGCTCGGGATTTATTTTTTTAAGATTTTTGCCGACGGCACGCGGCGAATCATATAAAAGCACGCAGCCGTTTTCCATAAGCAAAACCTTGTCGGCTATCGGGAAAACATCCTCAAGACGGTGCTCTACCAAAAGCACGGTAATGCCGAATTCGGTATTCAGCTTTTTAAGCGTCGCTATAAAATCAGCCGCCGCTATGGGGTCAAGCTGACTTGTGGGCTCGTCCAAAATAAGAACCTTGGGCTGCATTACCATAACCGACGCAAGATTTAAAAGCTGCTTTTGACCGCCCGAAAGCTCGTCGGTTTTTTTGCGGAACCAATCCTGTATGCCGAAATAGCTCGCCATCTCGCCCACTCTGCGGCGAATTACATTTTGCGGCACGCCGAGATTTTCAAGTCCGAACGACAGCTCGTGCCAAACCTTATCGGTTACTATCTGATTATCGGGATTTTGCCCGACAAAGCCTATGGCGCAGGCACTCTCGCGAAGGCTGAGGGAATCAATGTTTTTCCCGTTGTAGAGTATCTCGCCGCTCTTTTCGCCTGCGGGAGAAAGCTCGTTTTTAATAAGCTTTAAAAGGGTGGTTTTTCCGCAGCCCGTTGCGCCGCATATTACAGTAAAATCACCCTGCCCGATATTAAGAGAAACATTGTGAAGTGTGTCTTTTTCCGCCTTGGGGTAACGGAAATTCAAATTTTCGATATGTAATATTTCCACTTTAAATTCTCCTTTACCTCAATAAAAAACGGAAGAAACGATAACATAAAAAACGAAGTGTAAGTAATTAAGGATTTTAACGAAAGACTGATTTTGCCGAGTTCCGGATAAAATGCAAAATCGACGTTTCCGCTGCCGACACCTACTATTACGACGACAAAAAGCAGTAATCCCGACAATAAAACCGCCGCGTCTCTCGCTCCGAATTTGAACAGCGAAAAATTTGTTCTGCCGTGCAGACCGTATCCGCGCGCTCTCATGGACGACGACAGCTCCATGGAATTTTCAAGCGACCACGAAATCATCGCTGTAAACACACGTATTCCGCCGCGCAATCTGTCAACATAGCTTTTTTGCGAATAAAGTCCCATTGCCTTTTGCGCTCTGCTCACATTTTTCATCTGCCTTTTAAACATCGGAACAAATCTGAGAGCCATGGAAAGTACAAGTGACATTTTGGGAATGATTCTGCCGAACAGATACAGGAATTTGTCCTCGGTCATAATTTCATTATAGCACTTGCACCAAAACAGCACTCCGACAACCATTACCGAGATAAAAACGCCGTAAATAACCGCTTCAAGCGTTACGGGGTTGCCGTTCATAAAGAAAAGCGGAGTAACGCCGTTGTGTGAAAACAGAGGATTTGTAACAGCCACAAGCAGAAAAAGAGGAATATAGAAGCCAATATCGCTTAAAATCGCTTTTTTCCTCACGAGCATAAGCGAAAACATAATGCCGCCGAGGAGCGCCGTGAGCTGTATTACGGGATTCCATACAAACATAGCCGTTAACAGCACAGATATAAAATATGTAAAAGTAACCGCCGGATGATATCCGCCGAAAGCTTTCATCCCGTTTCATCTCCCATCCATATACAGCCGACGTCCTTGCCGAGATCGCAGGTATAGACCCAGGCTATGCGGTCGCCGTCCTTCAGTTTGTATTTTGAACAACCGTAATTCGGAAATTCGCCGTTCACCTGATACATCCAGCCCGAAAGCGGTCCGCAGGAAAACTCATAAAGATAATTTATGCCCTGAACGTATACGCTGGCATAGCTGTTTTTATCGGCGCCCTGATACTCCATCTGTATTTTATTATACCTTACCGCCCTGTCAAGTATATCAAAAACGGTGTCGCCGGGTCTTAACACATATTCGGTTTCAGGCAATATGACGCCGCTTTGCGGCACGTATTTATCGGATTGCAGAGCTTTGTCAAGCTCGTCATAATTTTGAAGCACGGTATCACAGCGGATACTGATAAAAACCGTCTCGCTCTGCGGGGTTATGTCGTCGATATGAGTAAGGTAGTACTCATCGACGGACTGAATGTTTGTGCCGCGAATCAACACGGCTATTATCAGCGCCAACGACAGGAGCGCCAAAATATCTTTTTTCAATTATGACGTCCCCTTTCACGCGAAAAAGTTATCGCATATCGTCGTCTTCGTCCTTATACATTGCCGCAAGCTCCTCCATTTCGAGAGCTTTTTTCATCTTACGGCGCCTGATTCTTATAATTATAAACACGGTAAGTCCTACAGCCAAAACAAACAGTACAACTGATATTACTATGGCGCGAACGATATTGTCAAGCTTTGTCTTTGTCTTGACAACATCCTCCCAACGCTCGATTTTTGCTCTGTCATATTCGCTGAGCGCATTATAGCGTTTGACGATTTTATTGACCTTGCCCCTATCCTTGAGCGTGATTTTATCAAACGGATAAAGCTCGGCTTTAATATCGTCGTTCAGCGAATCTATTTCCGCCTGAACCGCGGCAATATGTTCCTTTGCCGAAACAAGCTTTCGGAGATAAACGTCTTTGCCGTCAAAATCTTCGCTTCTTTCGAGTTTATCAAGCAAGGTTACAACCAAAACATATTGCTCCGTAGTGAGTTTTTCGGGCAGAGAGTCAACCATTGCACGGTCGGAATCGGTAAAATACAAAATGGCATCGTCGTTTGCGTCATCATCGGAAAACACAATCACCGCGGTTTCACCCGCTATTTCCGAAACGTCTATTCCGCGTTTTTTGGCTTCATCGGACAAGGTCCAATAATTGCTCACATAACACCGCTCGGTTTCGGGCAATGAATAAAAAACCGCAAGAAGCTCGCGAAGCTTTTGTTTATCGGTCTTATTTCCGATTTTTGAAATGTCGGAAACAAGGTCGCTTATGCGCGATTTAAGCGCAGAGCTCTGCTCTTTTCTGAAATCAAAAAGAGTTCTCATACCGTTTTTTCGCCGCCAAAGAGCCGCCATGGTGTAAAGGGTCTGCTCCGACGCCATGGTATTTGACTTATCCGGCAAAGATGTGGGATTGTCGGGGTCGTACGTAAACGAATGTACAAATCCGCCGTCCGTCATTCTGTAACGCATTATACCATCAAAAAGGGTGTTGCCGTTTTTTATGAAACGGCTGTCCGAAAGAGGGTCGATATTAAGACTGCTAAGCGCCACCGCCACCCAATCGGTACTCTCTGCATTCTGAGTTCCCCAGCTTTTGTAGTCGCCCGTGTCGAGTTGCAGACGTGAAAGGCATAAAACCGCTTCGTCAACAACTTCGCGTACCGTTTTGCTCTCATCGGCGGACAATGCTTTTCTGCGATAAGAATATATTTTTTCGGAATTATAATAAGGTGCGAGCGCCGTTATCGCCATAGCGGTAATATCGGGATCTGCATCATCCGAGCTCAGGGCAAATCCGCCGTCGGAAAGCTGCTTTGAAATTATTTCAACGATTATATCGTCACGGGTGTTATACGCTCCGTCCGGCACGGCATAGCGCATACTGTCAAGAGTTATAAGCCCCCATATCCAGCCGTTTATGCCCTGTCTTCCGAGCGGTGTTGTCTTGCCGCGGTCGTAGGTTCCGTCCGCTATCAGATTTATCGGCGCGCCGTTTTCGTCGGTCCCGAAATTTGTCGGGTCGCCGCCCATTGCGAGAACGGCAAGCGCTATTCTGTGCCACTCGGTTGCTTTTGCGGCGCTGAGCTTTCCGCTTTCGCGATAGCGCTCCTCTACCCTGTCTTTTATGACCGCAAGGTAGCCCTCGTTGTTATCCTGTATTCCGAGTCTGCCCAGAGCAATGGGATACCAATCCCCCGGTGTTGTACCCGCGTTTTCCAAATATTTATCGTTAATCAAATATCCGTCGGGCTCTGAGCCGTTATCGGCCTTTTTCCATGCGATAATACCGTCCGCGACGCTCAGGAAATTGTCGGACGTATGGTCTTTATTCTCTTTTGCCGATACGGTGAAAGAGAATGAGGATATAACACACAGGGCGCATAAAATCACCGAAATAACACGTTTTGTCATTTTTGGGAAGAGCTCTCCTTAACAGATTTTTCTTTTTCGCCGTTTTTGTTTTTGCGGCGTTTCTTTACATAAAACACAATAAAGCATACTCCGCCCGCCAAAACGATAAATGCCGATACCGAACAAATTACCGTGGCAAGCGTTTTTGATTTTTTGTTTTCCGACAAAGATGCGGCGTTTTCTGTGCTCTCTTCACTCTCGGAAAGAGCCTCTGAAGCTTCGGCCATCTCTTCCGATTCCGCATCGGTCTCGGAAAAAGCAGATTCCTCCGCAGCCGAAGCCGCGACAGCATCGGCAGACCCACCGGAAGCGGCTGCCGCGCCGCCCGACGCATTCTTGCCGCCTAACGCCGCACCTGAGGACACATGAGCGCCGCTGCCGCCGACAGACAAAGGAGCATCCGCAGGAGCGGAGTTCGTCTCCGACCCCGGATTTTGAAGTGCCGAATTGATTGCGGAAACCGCGTTATCGACCGCGCTTTGCGAAGCGTCAAGCGTCTCGGCAACGGATAATGCCGCGGAGTACGCATTCTTTACATTTGAGCGCGTTATAAGTCCCGAATAAATGGCTCTTTCTATGGCTTTTGTAAGCGAGTCCTTATTCGCCACCGAAAAATAGCCGGATTTCGGCTGATTTTCGACATTCGGAATGGAAGTTCCCATAGCGCCGAAGCCGCCTATATCCGCTCCGTAGCCGAGAGTAAACTGAACTCTGACAATATCTCCGTCCGAAAGGTACGTATCGGCAAAGCCGACATTCGGGAAAATATTGTTTACGGAATACATCCAGCCCGAGCCGTTTGTTATTACAAATTCACCGAGATGGCCTTTCCAGTTTTTCTCATAATCGGCAGGGTCACAAAACGTCATTGTGCTTTTAAGATGCGGCACCAAAACAGACGGTATCGACGGTGAAATTCCGAGCGCTTTCGGAGACGAAGCGGACGAGCTCCTCTGATAATTGTTATATCTCGCCGCAGACGACGTACCGTCGGCTACATATGCGAGGTAAAACGAAGAGCTTACGCTGCCGCCGTAATAACCCACATATCCGTTTTCGTTAAGCAGGCGCAAAAGCTGCTGAGCGGACGTCTCACCCTCGTATATATTCACTTTTTGTGGATACACGAGATATCCGCAGCCTATGGTGAACATTTCAACGCTCCAGACAGCCGTGCCTATTTTTTCGCCCTGCCGCGCTTTCTCGTAGTTAATGTGATATGTAAGTTGCTTTTTTCGCCCGCCGTCGGACGATGCCGAAACGACAACCGTATTTTCACCCTCGACGGTAAAGTTAAGGGTATAGCTTGATTTTTCGTTATCGTCCCATGTGGGCGAAAGCTTTTCGCCGTTAAACGTAACCGTCGCTTTTATTTTTTCGCCTGACGCATTTCTCGCCCATACGTCAAATGTTTTTTTGCTTCCTCGTTGAGTTATATTGTCGGAAAGCGTGGTTCTGAGCGTCGGGCCCGCCGCGGCAAACACCTGTGACGACGGCAGGATAAGCAGAAAACACAAGGCAAAGCAAATCAGCGCTTTTTTTATTCTGCCTTTATCCATGGTACATACCTCCTTTATAGAGCAAAACCCCGATAATCGGCGCTTTGGGTTTGGCGGTTTTCGTACCAAACCTCAGCGATGTACCCGCCGGAGGCGAATGCCCCCGTCGGGTACGTAATCAATCAGTCTTATTCTTCGTCTTTTTTACTTTTGGCAGTAACAGCTATTGCCGCCGCGAAAGAAGAGAACATTAAAAATGCAACCGCTGCATTTTCGATTCTGCCTGTTTTGGGAATCGAAACGCCCTTAATATCCGCATCGGCAGTATCTCCGGAATTTGACGGATTCACGTCTGTGCTCGGTACCGACGGTACATTGACATTTTCGTTGTCATTGTTTCCTATTGACGCATCTGTCGGAATTTCGTCAAGTGCCGCCTTGGCATTTATCAAAGCAGTGTTTACTTCGTCCTTGTTCTTCGCTTTCTTTATTGCCGCTCTGCCGTTTTCGAGAGCCTCATTAAACGCCTCTCGGTTGAGGGTGTAATCCGAAGCGTCCTTGTAGCTCTCGAGCTGCTCGAGCGCTGTCTTTTTGGCTTCTTTGAGACTTATTATTTCGGAAAGTTCTTTTTCGGCGTTCAAAAGCACATCGAGATTTGAAACATACGGCTTTAAATCGTCGTCGAGATTGTCATATGCGTTTCTCGCCTCGTTTATTTTATCGCCGCTGTCCGCCGTTACCTCGCCGATGTCGTTGATTTTTTCGACAACTTCGTTTATATCGTCGGCATCGAAAGTTTTTTGCCAATAAAGAAGAGGATAGCCGCCGTTTACAAGAGAATATTCGTCTTCTTTGAATTTTTCGCCGAGAAGTGCGAGAAATTCGGGTGATTTCATAAAATCGGTTGTCTCGCCTATAGTACTTCCGTCGCCGTTTCCGATGCCGTTTTCGATAACGGAAGAGTCATAGTAGCATTTTTCAACCTTGTTATCGCTCGTGAGCCAGCCTGCTATTGCGCCTGCCTGTCCGTCAGATGCGGAAATTACCTTACCTGCATTATAGCAATTGACTATGGTGTGGCCGTCCTGAGCCTGTCCTACAATGCCGCCGATTGAGGAAACACCGTTGATGCTTCCGAGGTTGTAGCAGTTGTCTATGGTAACTTCAACCGAAGTACCGCGCCTTGTGGTATCGAGATGTCCTACAATACCGCCTGCCTGACCGCTGCTTGCATGAAGTGCACCTACGTTGTAGCAGCCCGTGATGTTACTCTTGCCGCCGTCGCGCACTGTACCGACTATGCCGCCCATATAACCGCTGCCGTAAATATCGGCACCGTTCCAGCAGTTTATAAAGTCTGCGCCGTTACTCCATTTGGCAATACCGCCGAGGAATGAAGTGTATGTATTTTCTTTGCCGATTTCGCCGCTTGCGACACCGACATTCTTAATTACGGCATTTTGGCAGACAGTTCCGAAAAGTCCGCCGCGGAGAGAAGTCAGATTGTCTATGACATATCCGTCACCGTCAAATACACCGTCAAACTGATTTCTGTCCGAGCCTATCGGAGTCCAGTTGTCATAGTCGCTGAGGTCGATATTATCGGTCATTTCAAAGTAAACACTGGTAGTTGCCATAAGCTTGGTATTTACGTAATATGACAGATTATAAAGGTCCTTCGCCGTGCTTATAAGGTAGGGTGAAGTCTCGGAGCCCGAGCCCTCCCACGGGATTTTATCCTTTACGGTAACCGTTACAAAGGTCTTGAGTTTACCGCTCTTTATACATACCTTTTGAGTTCCGACTTCAAGAGAATCGCCGGAAATTATCTCATAATCCGTTACAGGCTTTTGCGTTCCGTCGCTGTAATATGCGGTAACTTCCATACCGGCAGCGTCAAAAGAGTCACCGTCATAATATTCTGTCTTGTCAGGTGCTTTTGTAACCGCGATAGAAGAGATGTACGGCATATTTGAGTCAAGCTCGCCTTCGCCGCCGACAAGCTCTATCGCCGAAACGAGAGCCGAATAATTATTTACATATCTGCGTTCGTTTACGGGAACTGCACGGAATTTTGCAAGTGCGCTCTTTGCCGCAGACTTATAATTTGCGTCTGTCGGCAGAGGAAGAGCATCTATGGCGCCGACTGCGTCCGCGATTGCCGCCTTGGTTTCCGAACTCCAGTCGCCGCGCATATCATAAAGCGCTCTCATTTTATTTTCAAATCTCCAATAAGCTACGAGGGCGTAAGTTGCCTGATCGTTTGCCATACTGTTCCAGCCGTTGCCGACAACATGGCAGAAACCGCCGTTTGTATCGCGGAATCTCAAAAGTCCGTCAAGGAGCGTTAAGCCGTCTGAGGTTATAAATCTGCTGTCCTTTTGTGGGTCGATTCCGACAGAAGTCAGCGCAACTATAACCTGAGCTATACTCTCGGAGTTATCGGTATTCCAGGAAGTAAATCCCGCTTTATCGTTCATCATTGAGCCTAAGCGGTCAAATGCTTCGTCCACGCATTGACGAACCGTTTTTGAAACTTCCTCGTCCGAAATTTCATTTTTATATGTATATACGGTATCGTCATTGTAATAAGGAGCGAGTGCCTGTATTGCCATAGCGGTAATATCGACATCCGACGATGAACCGTAACCGCCGAGAACCCAGCCGCCGTACTTATTGCCGTCTACGCCGTCGGTAAGCTGCATTTTAAGTATCTCTTTTATGAAAAGCTCACGCTGATACGCGGCGTCGCTCGGAACTTCATACATACCGGTATCAAGAGCTATAAGGCCCCATATCCAACCGTTTATGCCCTGTTTGCCGGGGCCGCCCTTTACCTTGCAGTTATAACTGCCGTCCGCGATAAGATTTATCGGCTGACCGTTATACGTTCCGAAGCTTGTGGGGTCGCCGCCGAGAGCCGCTATTGCAACAACGCCTCTGTGCCACTCGGTAGCCTTTACGCTGTGAAGTGTTCCGCCGTTTTCGGCATATGTCTTTTCGACGTATGACTTCATGGCATTGAGATAGTCGGTGTAGCCTGTGCCGTCGTCGATAAGATAAGTATATTTTCCGTCTGTGGAATCGAAATATCCGTAACGACCCATAGCAAGTGCCATCCAGTCGGTAGCCGTAGAACTGGCGCCTGCCATATAGTTTTCATTGCCCAAAAGACTGTCGGCAGAAGTGAGACCCGCTTTGGTTTTTGAGCTCTTGACTGCCTCTTTAATGTAACCCGAAAGTTTTGCCGAAAGCTCGGTTCCCTCGCTGAATGAAGGACGAACGGGCTTATCTGCGGAAACCAGACTTTCCCAAGCAAGCTTCGGATTTGTGTTGCCCGAAACGAATGCCAAGCCGAGCATAGTCTCGGTTACGGAGTCAACCTTTGTTGTGCCGTCAATATCGCCTTTATTGCCTGTTGCCGCGAAAGACGATGCGGAAAGATAATAGCAGTTCTCCGCCGTTCCTCTTGTAGCGCCTATCAATGCGCCGATATTATTCTGGTAACCTGCCGAGTCTTCAACCGTGCCTGCATTGTAGCAATTTACAAGCTCGGGAGAAGCCGCTTTGTGTCCGCCGGCTACGCCGCCGACAGAGGCAGGACCAGATACCTTACCTGTGTTATAGCAGTTTTCGAGTTTGCCTGCGCGCCAATGCTGACCGCTTACGCCGCCTATGTAGCCTGTTGTACCGCTGACATTGCCCGAATTGTAGCAGCTAAAAACGGTGGACGCGCCGCCGACATAACCCACTACGCCGCCGACTCCCGAAGAACCGCTGACATCGGCATTATTTCCGCAGTTGATTATATTGCCTGCGTTGAGGTAACCGACAACGCCTGCAACCGATGAAGAACCGCTGACGCTGCCCTTAACCGTAACATTCTTAACCGTACCGCCGTTTACCTTTCCGAAAAGTCCCGCATCGGAACCCGAAGAAATGTATAGTCCGCTGATTACGTGGTTGTTTCCGTCGAATGTTCCTGCGAATGCCGATGACGAGGAGCCTATCGGCGTCCATTCGGAGCCATCTCCGCCGAGGTCGATATCGGCTGTAAGCTCTACTGTTTTTCCCGAAAAGTCGTCACCGCCGTTCACCTTTTCGGAGAATGCGAGCAGCTCCTTTGCCGACGATATTGAAAAATCGGCCGGTGCGGCAAGTACCGCAACGGGTATCACAGACAATATCATCACAAGAGCAAGAAGCCATGACAGACATTTCTTTACTGTCTTTTTAGGTTTTAACATACCTTACTCCTTCCAAAACTCTTTACTTTTTGCGCTTCCCGCCGGGAGTTTTTAGACCGGCTTTTTCGAGAGCGCGCGGCCAAGGGCCTAAAAATGCCTTAATTCGCGAGCGTGTGGCGTCATCGAAATCGTCTTTTCGCGGAAGCCTTTTCAGCTCCTCCGATTTACGCACAAGCTCATTTACTGCCCATTTTTCTTTGTCGTCGCCAAACATAAAATCCTCCGGACACAAAAAATCTCTCCCTGCCGAAAAGCAGGGAGAGTGCAACAAATTAACCAACGAAAAAATCTTGCGCAGCCGGGCAAAGAGTGCCCCGACAGCACAAATCATAAGCTGATAAATCGGCTGCACTCTTCTCACCAAAGTTGCGTTTAACCATAAAAACACGGCAGGTCTCCTGACTTATGATCCCATACATCACGGGAAGAGTCGCCTTCTCGGAAAGCTCCAATGGATCGGACTCTCTTACGTCAAACACAGTAATGGCGGTTGTTCCGGATTTTGACCGGATTCCCTTTTAATTCGCGGTAAGAACCGCGAAACCGTATTTTTTATCAAATATTAAACTGTATAAGCCCCGATTGTAAAGACTGCCGTCAAAAAGCGTCGCTTTTGCGGTTTATCTTACAACTTATTGATATTTTACTACATAAATTTTGCGCCGTCAATAAAACACGGTGCAAAATATGTGCGTAATACCTGTTTGCATTTGAAAAAATTTTAGTAAATTATTGACAATGAGTCTTTAATTTAATATAATATCAAAGCATGAAATGCGCCGATGTGGCGAAATCGGCAGACGCAAGGGACTTAAAATCCCTCGGTAGCAATACCGTACCGGTTCAAGTCCGGTCATCGGCACCAAATCGAGTATTCATAAGGAATTTAACTTTATGAATACTCGATTTTTGTTTTTCATCTGAATTTTATGTACCGAGCAGACGGTTGTCTGCTCTTTTTGTTATGCCGAGTTCGGTTTTGTAAGTGCCTAATGAAGTGCCTTACCGTAGATCCGTTATATACTTTTCGGGTAAAATATCAGAAAATATTCGGAGGTAAAAAATGGAAGAACGAATTTTAACAGCAGATATTATTGAAGATTTCAGAAAAAATTTAGAGCTGCAAGAGAAAAGCACGTCAACAATTGAAAAATACATCCGCGATGTGAAAGCGTTTTCGGCGTATACCGAAAACGCAGCAATAACAAAAGAAAAAGTGATAGCGTATAAAAAATATTTGAGAAATAATTACGCGGTGCGGAGCGTTAATTCTATGCTCGCAAGCATCAACAGTCTGTTTAATTCTTTAGAATGGCACGATTTAAAGGTGAAATCATTAAAACTGCAACAGCAGGTATTCTGCTCCGAAGATAGGGAACTGACAAAGGCAGAATACGCACGACTTTGCAAAACTGCGAAACGCAAGAAAAATAAACGGATCAATCTTATTTTGCAAACGATATGCGGCACGGGTATTCGTGTCAGTGAACTACAATATATAACGGTGGAGGCGGCAAAGCAAGGTGAAGCAGTTGTGAACTGCAAAGCAAAAACACGGTCGGTTTTTATCGTAAAGGAGCTAAAACAAAAATTGCTCCGCTACGCAGCAGAGCAAAATATTAAAAGCGGTATGATTTTTGTGACACGGACAGGCAAACCTATAAGCCGCACTAATATTTGGCGGGAAATGAAAGCCTTGTGCGCAGAAGCAGATGTAAACCCCGGGAAGGTGTATCCGCATAACCTGCGCCACCTGTTCGCCCGTGTGTTTTACGGAATTGAAAAGGACATCGCCAAGCTTGCCGATATTCTCGGTCACAGCAGCATTAACACAACACGAATTTATATCATCTCCACCGGCACGGAGCACCGCAAGAAAATGGAAAATATGCATTTGATAATTTAGCCTAAAAACAAAAAAATCCGCCCAAATCAGCGGCATACAACATAATCGCCATTATGTTGTATGCTCAAGAATAAATAAACAAAGTTCAGTACTTTTATTATTGATCAGTATAGCATATTAGACATAAAAAGTCAAGATTAGATGCGAAAAACTGTATTTATAAGCATAATAACAAAGCCTTCAGCATTGCCTGCTTCGACAATTTACATAAGGCTTGTATTTCTGTGCCCTTTTTTCACCGTTGTGCAATTTGCAAGAGTTTTTAATCAACCGCTGTACCGGTGTTTGCAACATAATGGCGATTATGTGATAAATTGGACATAGCAAGGGGGAATAAAATTATAATGGGTATTGGTTATTAGGAAAAACAAATGTTGGTTTTTATTTAATTTTATGGAAGGAAGTTTATTATGGCTTTAATAAGATGTCCTGAATGCGGCAATGAAATTTCTGACAAGGCAGAGAAGTGTATTCACTGTGGATGTCCCATTAAACTACAAATCAACCAGGGAAAAGCAGTTTTTCAAACTTCTGATGATTTTATCGGCTTGTTTGGAAAATATACAATCAAAGATAAAGACGGAAATATTGTGGCAAAATTAAAGGCAAATGATCATTTTGAAGTAAAAATTAAGTCGGATACTACATTTTATATCCGTTACAGCGGCGGATTTACCACGTTTAAGAAGGCATTTGCTCCTGCCAATAGTGTAAGTAGGTTTTCTATTGGTCTTTCATCCGGCGGAGCCAGCTTTTATGTGGAAAAAATATAGGAGGATATGAAATATGGCATTAATTAAATGCCCCGAATGTTCGGCGGAAATATCTGATAAAGCAAGATGTTGTCCTAAATGCGGCGCACCTGTCGCTTTCAAGCTTGATAATATTGATATATATTCATTTTCTGACTCTCAGCCGAGCATGTCAAATGTTGCTAAAGGAAAGAACAATGTTGATACAACTCCGGCGTTTGTTTCAAAGACCAAAAGGAATCTTGTAGTGTTGATTACCTGTTTAGTTATTGTGTTTATAGTAACAATCGTTTTTTCTGCTATTTCGCAGAATGGTAGCAGCAGTAATAAAAAAACTAATCTTAATCGTACTCAAGAAAACTGTACTTTTTTGGGTACTGCAAAAGTATATCCCGCTTCGCATGCTAACGGTAATTGTGTTCCGGATGGAGATGGGTATTTTTATCCGGGATTTTATCATCATCATCACAAATAATATTGTATTAGGAGGAATATCCAATGCCTTATAATGCTGTTTCAAAAAACTCACATGATAACTGCATGTTTATCGGCTATGCTGATCCTAATCGCAAACTAGATGGCAGCACCGTTATATTTTCAAGCCAAAATACAGATATAGACCTGTATATGTAGATCGTGATGATATTTATAATACATACCGCTTTCATTAATCATAAAGTAATAATTTTTAAATAACAAAAATTATGATCTTTGTATTTACTACATTTTATCAAAACAGATTAACGATTTTAGGGAGAATTTTTTATGTCGATTATAACTAAATTAGATAGGCATACAGGTCTTTCAGAAACAACGCTAAACGGTGTTGTTAACAGTGAGGCAACATATGAAATCATAGACGGCATTTTGATAATACGCACAACGACTAATGACACGATACATATAACACGAGATATCGGGAAAAAGCTTGTTGATATCATCAACAGCGAACTTATTTAAAAAATTATTTAAAGTACGGGGGTAGTACTATGTTTAAAAAGAATGGTTTTAAATTATTTATTTGCGCAATGGTTGCTGCGTTTTTCCTTGCTTTACCATTTGTTGTGACTTCACTAAACGGAGCTGAAAAAAATGAATCGGAATATAAAGGCGCAATCTCCGAGCATATGCAAAGTAAGCACGGTGTATCAATAGCTTCCTACCAAAGTTTCGACAGCGGCAGCGGTGCATTTGCAAAGGTTATAGTAAGAGCAGGGCTTGAAGGCAGCGGAAGCGGAAGCGTTGATATGAGTGCTCAGATTACTGTTGACAAAAATTATAATATTTCTTCCTGCTCGTTATGTGATTTGGGTATATAAGGTGTCCGTATGATGAAAAAAGGAATATTATTAGTAGTTATTATAGCTTTGATTTTTTCCGGGTGCTCAAATGATAAACACCATTTCAAAAGCACCGCCTTAGATATAGAAACGGTCAAAGAAAAGCTAATCATCAATACAGAATATGTCAAAGAGAATATTGTAGGGACATGGTCTGCTTCCGATGGGACTGTTATGGAATTTCATCCCAACGGAATCGCTGTGAATTATAAACCGGTTCAGATGACAGATACCATGGAGAATGATGATATATCCTCTATTATAACCTCAGAATTAAAGAGCATTGGATATAGTGGTTATGTTATTTCGGATCCTGATTCCTACACAGACGAAGAATTACAGAGTTATGGTAATTATATTCAAAGCACAGACAAAGTAGGTGTTGCTATAAAATCCGACTTTTTTGGTACAATGGAAGATAAATTTATTTTGCACGAATTCAAAGACAAAGATACTCTCGTTGTTGGAGGATTAACCTTAACAAAAATTAAAAACAATGTGCCAGAAGTTACTGACGATATCACAGGATTATACGTAAATGAACAAGATAAAACTTTAGCCTTATCTGTTATCAGAGTAAAGGATGAAAAAGTCGGCTATTTTGATTGGCAAAAAACAGGAGAAGGATTAGATGGAGAGTGTGAAACTGATAATGATAGAGTAGTATTGAAAATCCATAATATAACAAATTTTATTTTTCAGCATAAAGGGGTAGATCTTATAGAAGTAGGTTCAAACGAAATCCCCGGTAGCAATTTAACATATAAAAAAGTTAGTGATTTAGCATATAGCAGCCAAAGGACTGTTGCTCCAAGAGAGAATAGCTATTTACTAACTACTACAGAATTCGATAACAATTGGAAAAACGCAAAGGTTGGGGACACTATTATGTTTGGCTCTTATGAGCAAGACAATAACTTCTCAAACGGACCAGAACCAATAGAATGGATCGTTATTAATAAAAATGGAGCATCGTTACTTTTGATCAGTAAATTTGCTATAGAATGTCACGATTATTACACAACATCGTCAAGTTTAACATGGAAAGATAGCGAAATACGTAATTGGCTTAATAACGGTTTTTACTATGAAGCATTTAGCTTAGATGAACAAACCGCAATACAAAATACAAAGTTATTTACAAACCGAATTCACGAGAGTGGAACTTCTACAACAGAGGATAAAGTTTTCCTTCTAAGTCAGAATGAAGCAGAAACATACTTTAGCAATAGTGAATCGAGGAAGTGTGAACCAACAGTTTATATGAAAAAGACAATTCCGCCCGGTCTTGATGAAGATCCTGAAAGCACGACGGTATATTGGTATCTTCGCTCATCCGCAAGTGATCAATGGTGTGAGGCTTATGTTAATTACGATGGCGATATTGACTATATACCATGCGAAGCTGATTGTTATATCGATATCTATGTCCGCCCGGCTTTGTGGATTGATCTTGATAGCTAGCCACTAACTGTTCTATAAAAAAATTGAATATATACCCAATCAAAAAACAAATAATCCATTAAAATCAAAGGAGAAATCAATATGCCTACAGAAACAGAGGACTCAAAAAACAATCAGTATATTTTCAAGTATAATAATGAAGCGTTCAGCCAAACAATAACATATATGAAAAATGTAGTAGAAGAAATTCAAAAGCACCCAAAGTCGAAGAGCGATTTGCCAATTCAAGAATTCTCCAGTAAAAGTGTGACTGAGCAGAGGTTTAGTGAATTCGTTCGGCTTGCCAAAGATGCCGGATACACGATATATAAGGTTATGGAGCTGTAAAGCATATACCAAAAATGCCATTTATAAAGAACTTTCTTTACAAATTTTCGCAAAGGCAGCAAAACGCACCTCACAAAAGTGGGGTGCGTTTTTTTGCCTTTTGAACGGCGGATATTTGTTTTGCTTGTCGGTATTTAGTCACCTATTTGTGTTTTTTGCCTGCTTTCGGTTATTCTCACCTGTTTGAGGTTGGGATTGGTGTTGGATTTGGGTTTAGGTTTGAGTTTGAGTTTGGGGTTGCTTATACTTATTTATATTTGTTTATGTTTATGTTTATTCTTCGACATTTAAAAGCTGACGCAGCATATTCTTTGTCATAAGATTATCGGCAAATGCCAGTGTTTCACGAAGCCGCTTTTGCGGTCTCTCGTCCCAATCGCATTCGGGAGCGGAAGAAACGCCCATTTTTTTAAGCGCGTCGCAGTAAGACTTTGCGGCAAGGCGAAATTCTCGGTAATTCTTTTCGTCTCTGCCGTTCCACGCGGTATCGGCGACGGCAAACCACCTCGGGAAACACATATAGCAAAGCCGTTCAAAATCCGTGATGTACTCCGTCCATATCGGCGTTTCCACTCCGACTATTGATTTTTTTCCTGTTTCAGTTAAACCCTTTATGCTCTTCGGGTCAAACATATATACATCTTTAAGCGGATACATACCGTACGGATAATCGGCATAATACGGCTTAAACTTTTCAATAATTACGGGACAGCCCTCATTTGCGCGCTTTACCGAGATGCCCGTTTTATCAAGCCAATATGCAAGCGTTATGTTTTTATCGAGAATACCGCCGTTTGCCGCTTCGTTCCAGCAAATGACACGTCTGCCCTTTTTTTCGAGATACTCTGCGGCTCTGTTTACAAGACTGCAGTGCAGCTCCTCTTCGTTTTTAAGCCCGAGCTCGCGTATTTTTGACTGACATTTGGGGCACTTCTTCCACTTATCCTTCGGGGCTTCATCGCCGCCGAGATGGAAGTACTTGCCGGGGAAAATATCGCAAAGCTCATCCAAAATGTCATAAATCAGCTTTAATGTTGCGGGATTTCCGGCGCAGAGCAAATCTTTGAATATACCCTGGCTTGTTTTTGCCTTAACCTGCTCTTTATTGCACGACAACTCAGGATATGCTTGAAGTATGGCGCTTGCGTGGCCCGGAATATCTATTTCGGGAATAACCTCAATATACCGCTCCTTGCAGTATTCGGCTATTTCTTTCAGCTGTGCCCGAGTATAAAAATGACTGTAAACGCTGTTGTCGTTTTCTTTTTTACCGAAATGTGAGCCCTCGCGGCTGCCGCCTAACGAGGAAAGCTCAGGACGCTTTTGTATTTCGGCTCTGAAGCCCTGATCGTCGGAAAGATGGAAATGAAAATAATTGAATTTGAGCATTGCCGCCGCATCGATTATCTTTTTTATTTCCTCCACGGTAAAGAAATGACGGCAGACGTCCACCATAAAGCCGCGATAAGAAAATACGGGCTTATCCCTTATTTCACATTCGGGGAGCATATTTCCGTCCTCTCGCAGAATTTGTTTATACGTAATATCGGCATAGTGTAAGGCGCGCTCACTGCCGCCCTTTAAGAAAACGCCGTCACGGTTTATATCAAGCGAGTATTCCTCTTTTTCCATATCGGCGTCAACGCTCTTAGTTACGCTGCCTTTCGGTACATATTTGCCGGAAAACGTAATTTTTTGCGGTTTTGGAATTATATTCATAAAATTCACCAGTTTTCTGTTATTTTTTTGTATTATCCTACCGATAGCATCACTATAACATATAAATTGTAAAATTCCAATATAACAATATAATGTTTTAATTTTAGTTCCATATGGGACAAATGTTATGAACAGTTTCCAAGCTTTTGTGCATTATGCGGCTGTAGCGACTTTTTTGATGTGAAAATATGTAAAATACGACGTCTAAAAAGTTAAAAAAGCCAAAGTTTCCTATTGACGATAAAGTTTTGCGAGACTATAATTGAATTGTTAAAGATTTAACCGGTACGGCGTTTTTTGGTTTCCTTAAATTCCGTACCGAAATTTCAAGAGAGGGAGATCCTTTTTATGGAAAACAAGAATCAGCGCATCTGCATTATCGGCGGCGGCCCTGCCGGCACCAGCATGGCAATGTACCTTGAAAAAAACGGGTATGATAACTATGTGATCTATGAAAAGTCAGACCGCGTCGGAGGTAAAGCTTTTTCTCCGAAAATGAAAGTTAAAAATGCCCAGGGAAAATGGGAGGACCGCACCATCGAGATGGGCGCGGTAATGGGCTGTGACACTTACTTTGCAGTTCACGAATGTGAGGAATTCGGCGGTACAACACACGTCGGAGGCCCCCCGATGGGACGTAAATTTATGAAAGTAGACGGCACTCCTCAGAAAATGTCGCCTATAGCTATGCTCAAGAAGATAACCAAGATGAAAAAGATGTCAAAGCTTCTTGAGACAAAGTACAAGGGCTATGATGTAAACGGTCACCGCGGAGTCTCGGAGGGACGCTATGAAGGCCCCTGCCCCTCTCCCGAAATGAAGCTTGCACACATCGAGGGTGTTAACCCCAACCTTAAAGATCTTTCAATGCCGTTCTCGGAGTTTTTGAAGCTCAACCATTGTGAGGACGCTTCTACCGTTTGGAAAGGCCCCTTTACTTCTTTCGGCTACGGCTATTTCGATGAAATCCCCGCCGCTTATGTAGTAAAATATCTTGACGCATTCACCGTTAAGCAGTTCCTTTCGACAGGTAAACTGTGGACTTGGTACGACGGCACACAGAGCATTTGGGAGGGCGTTAACAAGCACCTTAAACACCCGGCGCTCTTAAATTCCGAAGTTACAAACATCAAGAGAGAAAACGATAAGGTATTTGTAACGGTAAACGGCAAGACCGAAGAATTCGACAAGCTCATAATATGTACTCCTCTTGAGCTGTTCCTCGGCTACGGCGATCCGCGCGAAGAAGAGAAAGACCTCTTCTCAAAAATCGTACATAAGGAATACTTTACAATGGCTGTTCGCCCCGAAGAAGGCAACGCTCCCGAAATTTCATATTACTTCTTTGAAAATATGACTAACGAGACACGCGGCCACCTTATGGTATTTTATCACCGTTGGTCCGACGGCGTAACAGATCAGCCGCTTGTTACCTTTACTCTTCGTAACCACGAGGGTATGGAGGATGTTCCATTTGACAAAGCCAAGGAAACAACTCTTAAAGATATGGAGCTGTGCGGTCTTAAGGTTGACCGGATTGAGCGCATAGACGACTGGTACTATTTCCCGCACGTAGGCAGCAAGGATTATGCCGACGGCTGGTATGAAAAAGTTGAGGCTATGCAGGGCAAAGACAACACATTCTATGCCGGTGAAGTTATGGCATTCGGCGATATGGAAGAAACCGTTGAGTACAGCCGCGACTTAGTAAGAAGATTCTTTAAATAGGAGACATAAAAGTATGCCCGATCAGAATAAAAAAATCATCAGCAAATATCAGGGTGACAAAAATCCCGATAAGCGCTATTTAAAACTCGGTAAAAAGATCACCGACGTTGTGGCTCACAAAATAGGCGGAGTAACGTCGGACGATCCCGAATACTGGGGTCTGCGCGAGGTGATTACACCCGAAATGTGCGATGTTGCGAACAAAATGAAGCTTCGCAAGCACTACACGTTTGAGCAGTTGCTCGCAATGAACAAAGAGTATGAGGCTATCGATCTGCAAAAGCTTCTTGACGAGATGTCATATATAGGTATTCTCGAATATGACTACGGCGACAATTACGACCACAATCACGAGCTTAAAGACCGTCCGAGAATCAGACGTTACCGCATACCCTTTTACGTACCCGGTTCAGCCGAGCTTTTCAACTCTTCCGTTGACAGAATAGCCAAAAATCCGGCTGTTGCCTCATTCTTTGAGAGAATGACGTTTATTCCGCTTGCAGGTATCACTCAGATGGTGCCTCCCGGAGGCGACGGCATAGGTATGCACGTCATTCCCGTTGAAAAAGCCATAGACGCCAAAAGCGAATCGGTGGATCTTGAGCATATTTCATATTGGCTTCAGAAATATGAGGGTCATATTTCTGCCGGTATTTGTTCCTGCCGCGCTTCACGCGCTGTTTTGGGCGACGGCTGCACGGACGATTTTGACGATTGGTGCATACAGCTCGGCGATATGGCGGATTACGCCGTTGAAACCGGAAGAGCTCATTACATAACAAAAGAACGCGCGCTTGAGATACTTAAGCTCGCCGAAAAGAACGGCTATGTTCACCAGATAACCAATATTGACGGTGAAAATAAGATATTTGATATCTGCAACTGCAATGTCAAAATATGCAACGCTCTTCGCACATCGCTTCTGTTTAACACGCCTTATCTTTCACGCAGCGCCTATACCGCCAAGGTTACAAAGGAGAACTGCGTGGCGTGCGGCAAGTGCGTTGAAACTTGCCCCGCAGGCGCCGTTAAGCTCGGCCAGAAGCTCTGCCATAAGGACGGCACGGATTTCAAATACAAGCACGCTCCCCTGCCGGACAACAACATTTGGGGTCCGTACGCATGGGATGAAAACTACCGCGACACGGCACGTATGTCAAATACATATCCCACGGGTTCCGCTCCCTGTAAAGCCGCGTGCCCGGCGCATGTTCCGGTACAGGCTTATCTTCGCCTTGCGAGAGACGGCAAATACCGTGAAGCACTCGCTATGATAAAGACCGAAAACCCATTCCCGGCAGTATGCGGCAGAATATGCAACAAGCGCTGCGAGAGCGAATGTACACGCGGAAAGATTGACGATCCGGTATCAATTGACGCAGTAAAGAAATTTGTAGCCGATCTCGACCTTAAAGCAGAGGACAGATACGTTCCCGAAAAGACGGTACAGTCGGTTCACGGTTCATTTGACGAGAAAATCGCCATCATCGGCGGCGGCCCCGCAGGACTCAGCGCCGCATATTATCTCGCTCAGATGGGTTATAAGCCGACGGTATTTGAGAAAAATCCCATTCCCGGCGGTATGATGACATACGGTATTCCGAGTTACAAGCTCGAAAAAGATGTTATCGCTGCCGAAATCGACATAATTAAGGCTCTCGGCGCAGAAATCAAGTGCGGCGTTGAAGTCGGCAAGGACGTCACCATAGACGAACTCAAAAAACAGGGCTACAAGGCGTTTTACATTGCCATAGGCTGCCAGGGCGGCAAACGTCCGGGCGTTAAAAACGATGACGCAAAAGGCACCGCTATCGCCGTAGAATATCTCCGCCACTGCTTTGAGCACCGCGAGGATACATTCTCGGGCAGTGTTGTGGTAGTCGGCGGCGGCAACGTTGCAATAGACTGCGCGCGCAATGCACACCGTCTCGGCGCGAAAGACGTAAAGATGTTCTGTCTTGAATCGCGTGACACCATGCCTGCAAGCAACGAAGAAATACTTGAAGCCGAAGAAGAAAATGTCGGCATAAATCCCTCTTGGGGTCCGAAAGAAGTCACCGTAAACGACGCCGGAGAAGTTACCGGTATCATCTTTAAGAAGTGTCTTCGCACGATAGACCCTGAGACAGGCAGATTTTCTCCCGTATATGACGAAAACGAAACTGTTGAAATAAAAGCGGACAAAATCGTTTTTGCCATAGGTCAGGCAATTGAATGGGGCAACCTGCTTGAGAACTCAAAAGTTAAATTCTGGCACGGCAACTACCCCGTTGCGGACAAATTCACATACGAGACGGACGATCCCGACATATTTGTCGGCGGCGACGTATTTACGGGTCCGCGTTTTGTAATAGACGCAATTGCAGCCGGTCACGAGGCGGCTGAGAGCTTACATCGTCATGTACGCCCCGACGCTTCAATGACCATAGGTCGTGACCGTCGCAATTTCACGCCGCTTAACAAAGACGACCTCACATATCCGTCTTACGATACGGCAGGACGTCAGGAAGCCGGTATGGATGAAAACATCGACTACAAGATGTCCTATAAAGACGCACATCTCGATTTGACCGAAGAGCAGGTTAAAACCGAAACCCGCCGTTGCCTCGGCTGCGGCGCATCGTATGTTGACCCGCACAAGTGTATAGGCTGCGGTCTTTGCACCACAAAGTGTGAATTTGACGCAATACATCTTGTACGCGATCATCCGGAATGCACCGATATGAGAGTTGCCGAAAAGAAGGTCGGCGGACTTATGGGCTATTCCGCAAAACGTGCGTTTAAGATACTTGGTCACTTGGGCTCGGATGAGGCAAAAGAGCTTAAAAAGAAGCACATAGCCTACAAAAAAGCGCACAGTGACAAAGGTTAAGCTATGCACGAGCTCGGTATAGTTCTTAATGTCATAGACAGAGTAGAAGAGATTGCCAAGGAAAACAACGTAAAAAAGGTCACTAAGCTGACTCTTGAAATAGGCGAGGTTTCATCGATTGTTCCGTCATATTTTTCGGATTGCTTTGAATGGGCAAAGAAAAAGACGGATTATATGAAAGACACCGAACTTGAAATGATAATTCTTGAGGGTCTCTCCTACTGTCGCGACTGTAAAAAAACATATAAAACTACCGAATACGCAAAAAAATGTCCGCACTGCGGCAGTGATGATACGTATCTCGTCACCGGCGATGAAATGCGGATAAAGGATATTGAAGTTATCGGGTAGAAAAACGGAGTTGTGAAACTTATGTTCACAACTCCGTTTTAATTGGCTGAGTGTTCATCCTTATCTTGCGGTGTTTTCGGTTTTACAGGACACCGTTACAAACACATTGTCCGCGGACAGCGCTTCATCGGCAATCATTTTTTCATACGAACTCTTTGATACCGCCGCGCTGAACTCGTAGTTTTGCGATTTGCCCGAGAGCACCGAAAAATCGCGGTAGTATTCGTCGGGCATATGTTTTTCAAAATACACATTGTTGTAGTCCTGTGCAAGCGACAAGTACTCAATTTCTATACAGTTAATCATTTTATCGCTCGTATTTTCGACCTCACCGTACACGGTCAAAAATACATAATTTTCCTTATTTTCGATAATATCTTTCTTTTCCTTAGATGAAGAGACGAAGCGGTCAACGGTTCCGTCGCCCGGATAATCCGCCGTTTCGATGTCGGTTACGGTAAATACCGCCTCACCGTCTTTGCCGTAGTCCGACAGAGACGCCATCTGAGGTATAAGCACAAACACGCCCGCAAAAACAGCGGCAGCTATGAGAACAATTATAACTATTGTATGTTTTTTCAAATTGACAGACCCCTTTTCCGTTCAGATAATTATAATACCATTTTGCCGAGAAAATAACAATTATTTATGAAAAAATGTATGTTTGATTGACACTTATTTTTGTTCTGTTATAATTATAAATATATGAATCAGGGCTGTAAAAGGCGAATTTTTTACGGCACCCGGAGGAAAATTATGAGAAATTTTGTTAAGATGTTTTTATCAAGCGGCAGAAAGCTTCCGCGCACCGTAAAAAAGCTTATAAGCCCCGTAAGCTCCGCCTTTGACTTTGAAAATTCGCTCAAAGGCGATGTTTGGAGCAACAAATTTGAAGAATCCGCTCCGTGTACGACAGTTTATTGGTTGGTGCACGATTTTCTTAACAGTTGCATCTTAAAAGACGGCAAAGCGATAACAAAGGACGGTAAAACCGCAAAGGTGCTTTTTCTCGGCTACGACGGTATGCGTGCAGATATGGCAAGATGTATTGCCGAAAGGAAAAACGCGTTTGACTGTTCCGAAAACAGCGTAACATACAGCGGAATTAAAGATGTAATGAAAAACGGCGGTCTGTACCTTGCCTACTGCGGCGGTGAAACCGGCACAAATACACAGCAGGTAACCTCAACCTCCGCAGGCTGGGCTGCTCAGTTTACGGGCGTTTGGGGAGTTGATAACGGTGTTGATTCAAACAACGACACAAAAAATATGAACCACCTTACCTTTCTTACGGAATATGCTAAGCTGGGACTTTCGGTTTCGCTGAATTTTGACTGGTCCCCGTTTTTTGATATAAACCTCTATCCCGAAGTAAAATACGCCATGGAGCACCCCGAAATGAAACTGACATACTGCGATACAAGCAAGAAAAAGTGCATTACGGCTCCGTCCGGCAGTAAGGTTTCGGCTGAATTCATAAATTTCACCGCTCCTAAAGTCACCCCCGACGCACTTTTGGGCGACGCCGTTGTCAGAGATTATGTTCTTAAACGCATAGAAGACGGCGACGACATTGTTTGCGGTATATATGACGGCATAGACGGCGCAGGGCACAAATTTGAATTTTCTCCGAAATGCCGTGAATACGCTTCGGCGGCTCTGCTTTGCGACATATATTCGCATCAGGTAACGGAAATAATAAAGGAACGCGAAAAGAATTTAAACGAAGAATGGCTTATTGTTTTTTCAAACGATCACGGCGGAAAAGGCAAGGGGCACGGCGGACAGAGCCTTGAGGAGCGCACTGTCTGGATAGCGACAAATAAGCCCGTAAGCACTAAATTTTTAGGTAAAAACTATAACGGCAAAACGGAGATGCACGAATGAAAGCTTGTCTCGGATATAAAACTCGGCGAGACAGGGATATTTTTCTTCTGTGCTGGCTCGCATACAGTGCAACATACATATGCAGGCTGAATTTTTCATCTGTTATTCCGTCGCTGATTTCCGGTAACGTCCTCTCGGAAAACCTTATAGCTTCGGTTTCGTCGGCATTTTTCATATGCTACGGTTTGGGGCAGATAGTCAGCGGTATTATAGGCGACAGGCTCGACACAAAGTATATGGTTTTTTGCGGTGTACTATTATCATCGATATCCAATATACTTATTTTCTTTTTTCACTCCTACCCTCTTCTTTTGACCCTGTGGGCGGCAAACGGTCTTTTTCAGTCGCTTGTATGGTCGCCGATATTAAAGCTTGCCTCGCTTCAATATGACGAAGAGACAAAAGACAAATTCGGTATGCAAATGTCAACAACCGTACCCGTGGGCACGGTTTTGAGTTACGCCGTAAGCCTTATCACGATGTTATTTTTGCCGTGGAAATATGTTTTTCTTGTTTGCGGTGTTATACTGGCGGCGGTTTCATTCGTCTGGCTTTTCGGCACGGGGAAGCTTCATTTAAACGGAAAAGATACGGCAAAAAAAGAGCCCATAAAGCTCGGAAAATCCGTGAAAATTCTCATTTGCGGCGGTGTGCCCGTACTTTTGATACCGATAATAGTTCAGGGCACCTTAAAAGACAGCGTTACGCAATGGGTGCCTGAGTTTTTCTCATCGCAATTCGGCTCGGGAGTTTCATTTTCGCTTCTTCTTACAATGATACTGCCGATTATAAACGTATCGGGCGCATTTATTGCCGAAAAGGTCAACAACAAGCTTCACAGCGAAGCCAAAACATCTGCGGTATTTTTTGCTGCGTCATTTGTATTTTTAATAATCCTGTTTATATCCGCCGGAAAAAGTCTTATACTCTCGCTTATCTCGATGGTTGCGGTTACAAACTGTATGTTTGCGGTAAATGTAATGCTTATAACCATTGTTCCGCTGCGCTTTGCCAAGCACGGAAACGTCAGCACGGCTGCCGGAATACTCAATGCGACGGCATACATAGGCTGCGCCGCCATGAATCAAGTGGCAGGTGAGCTTTTGCAGAGTAAAACATGGAACAGCGTAATTATATTCTGGCTTGCTCTTTCGGTAATTGCGACGTTGTTTTGCCTGTTCGGCGGAAAAACAAAGCATAATAATGAAACACGCTGATATATAAAAAAGCACCTGTAGACTTCAAATACTGCGGTGCTTTTCGGAAATACAAAGATATATAAACTGTTTAAAGAGGTGGTTTTTACGGATATCAAATATGACAAGGTAAACGAAGATTTGCAAAAGAGAATAATTGAGGATCGCAAAAATCATTGGGAAAATCCCTACGCTTTCAGGAACGAAAACGCCGAGAGACGCGATAACTCGCGCGACAGGGCAAATCTTTGGCGTCCGACGTTTGTACGCGATACCGAAAAAATACTGCACTTACCGTACTACAACAGATACGCCGACAAAACGCAGGTGTTTTCGTTTACCTGCAACGACGATATAACAAGGCGTGCGCTGCACGTTCAGCTTGTGTCGCGCATAGCCCGTAACATAGGCGCGGTTTTGGGGCTTAACCTTGACCTTATCGAGGCGATTGCACTCGGTCACGACATAGGGCACACACCGTTCGGTCATGCCGGCGAAAGAATGTTAAACGATTTATACAATAACGAAACAGGCAGATTCTTTAATCATAACGTCCACAGCGTGCGCGTTCTCGACCGCATTTTTCGCCGAAATCTTACTTTACAGACGCTGGACGGAATTATTTGCCACAACGGAGAATTTGAACAGCAGGAGTACAAGCCCGATTACAAAAAGACATTCGAAAAATACGACGGTCAAACCGAGGACTGCTATAAATACGGCGTCCCGGCAATAAAAAAGCTGATACCTATGACGCTTGAGGGGTGCACCGTCAGGATATGCGATATGATAGCATATATCGGCAAAGACCGTCAGGACGCCGTAACCGCCGGAATAGTTGACAAGGATTATGAATTCAAAACGGAATTTATAGGCACCAATAATGCTAAAATAATCAACAATCTGACGGTTGACATAATAAACAACAGCTACGGCAAGGATTATATAGCCCTGAGCGAAAATGCGTATAATGACCTTGTAACGGCAAAGAGCGAAAATTATAAAGTAATTTACCAAAACGACGCCGTCAACAGAGAATATGACGACTGCATAAAGCCTATGTTTGAGCAGGTATATTATAAACTGCTTGACGAACTGAAGCGAGGCGACAAAAACTCGTTCATATTCCGCCACCATATCGACTTTATAAACAGCAATGTAAGATATTACGGCGAGTCAAAATACTCTGACGAAGAGCCGAACGATATAGTTACGGATTACATAGCAAGTATGACGGACGACTACTTTTTGGCTCTGTATAAAGAGCTGTTCCCGAAAAGCCCGTTGAAGATAGAATTCAAATCATACTTCGACGATATAAAATAAAGTCGATTCACGCAAAAACGGAGCTGTAAAAATTTACAGCCCCGTTAATATTTATACATTCAAATAACCGCACAGCAGCTTCAGAGTATTGTAAACGCCGTCTATATGGCTGCGTTCATAGCCGTGGCTCGCATAAACTCCGGCTCCTATCAGCCCGTGTCGTATATCTGCGCCCGAACGCAATGTGGCTTCAACATCCGAGCCGTAATGCGGATATACATCAACGGCATAATCGGCACCCATTGCCTTTGCGGCTTCAATCAGTTTGCCTACGGTATCATAGCTGTAAGGTCCGCCCGAATCCTTAGCGCAGACGGACACCTGCTTTTCCGTACATTTCAATCCGTCGCCGACGCACCCCATATCGACCGATATTGCCTCGGTAACTCCACCCGGCACCGTCGAAGAACCGCCGTGACCGACCTCCTCATAAACGGTAACGTGCACATACACACACCGCGGTAAAACTATACCGTTGTCTTTAAGGTATTTTGCAAAACCGAGCAATATGCCCACAGAGAGCTTATCATCAAGAAATCTGCTCTTTAAATACCCGGATTCGGTACGGCGTGTACGCGGTTCAAAGCAAACTATATCGCCCGTTTCTATACCGAGATTTCTTGTATCCTCATCGGTTTTTACGTCCTCGTCGATGACGATTTCGACGCTGTCCCAAGTGCGCGAAACAGTCGAAAAATCGCCGTTAACGTGAATTGAAGCATTGCAAAGCTGAAGCGTGCCCTCATATATTTTGCCCGAACGGGTATATATTTTGACGTTCTCCGTTTCGGCATTGCAGGCATTCATACCGCCGAGGGGCGTTATTCTGAGCCTGCCGTTGCTCTTGACTTCGGCGACCATTCCGCCGAGGGTATCTGTGTGCGCCTCCAAAAGCAAGGCGTTGTTTTTGTCTTTTCCGCCGAGGTCGGCAAGAACGCCGCCCTTTACCGTGTATTCGGCAGGAAATCCGAGAGCCGAAAATTCTTTTTTAACAAATTCGGCGGCTTTTTGAGTAAAACCTGTCGGAGAATCGATATTTAACAGCGCACTCGCCTTTTCCCATGAGTAATCTGCATATTTTTTATCTATCACAGCTTATCACCGCAGCTTTCCGAAAAAATTATACCATTAGTTTACCATAACCGTGCCGAAAAAACAAATATGTATTGCTTTTTGCGCCGATACGTCAAAAAGGCACACAGGTAACAAATTCAAAATCGCCCGAAAAAAAACAGTTTCTGCCCGCGGATACCCGGAAAAGCAGGAACTGTTTTTTTGGTTATTAACGTATCAAATTATGGCTTTTGCAATACTATTTCAGTACCGTTTACGGTTAAGCCGACGGAATGATATAGGCTTCCGAAGCCGGACTATACGTGTAAATAGATGTTACATACAACCATTTGTTTTGCTGTAAATCATATTCCAAAAGAACAGCATATGCACCGCCTAAATCATCTGCACATTCACCGAACGCATAGATTTTTCCGCCGATATACTGAATGGTATTGTCAACGAAAAAATCGTTTATGAAGTTATGACCGGTACCACAGATTTTTCTGTCTTTAAAAGAATAAACGGTTGAAACTCCGGCGCTTTCTTGGCTTATGTCATAAAAAGTGAACGTCTTTTCCCATTGCGGAGAGTGTTTTAGAGCATTTGCTGTTAAATAACCCGTAAATTCAATCATTGTAAAACCTCTCATTTAATATTGCTTGTGCGGTGTGCATAAGTTTTTATTATCTCTACTTTGAAATGTTTGAGGACAATCGGTATTTGTCATCGGCAAAATGATACAGTTATTTTGCGCGCTTTTTAGCTTTTGAAAATTCACGCGTTAACCCGTATACTGCCGCGCCCACAACCAACACCGCAATTGTAATTTTAAGGACGGTTCCCGACTTTTGAGCCTTGCTGACATCATATATCATTGTTTCCTGCCCGTCGGGGGCTGTTATGATTATTTGCGAATAACCCGTTGCAACAATATTGAGTAAGCCCATATCGCTTTTCATTGTATATGTATTACCGTTTTGTGTTCTTTCTTTTGCAAACACATATTTGTTCCAATACGAATTGTTTGCTTCGGTATCGTCTATGACTTTTAATTCTTTGATATTGCCCGTTGAATCAACCAAAGCCGCAATATCGCTGCGAACAAAATAAATTATCAAATCAGAACCGTCCCATTGCAAGCCGTAAGACCCCGGATTATTAAAAGCATATCCATATTGAAATTTTCCGGTTGCATCATACACATATATGTATTGGTTACCGTAAGTAGAGGAGCCAACTGCTACTAATCCGCTCTCACTTACGTCAAAACACGAAATTATATGTTTTTTCGGTTCTTCATACGTCAGCGATATGGCATTTCCGGCTAAAAAATCCTGTTGCTTTTTTTCGTCAGGTTCGCTTGTTGAAAAACCCGTATTCATGGCAAATGAGCATATATTGAGACTTAAATCAATCAAAGAAATGATATGTAAAATAAATATAACCCTTCTGCGTTTCATAAATCATTTCTCCTGTCATTGCAATTTTTAATGCACACGGCACCGATAATAATGTCGCTTTAACGCTTTTCTTTGCAATATATGCCATAACAATTAGTACAATAAAAAATATTCCACCGGATACGAATGTTGCAATAAGGCTGATTTTACATAAAAGAGTGTCGTATGGTCTATATTCTTCTAAAAGTCTGGTTACAATCAACATAATCATTGGAATTATTTCACAACCAATAACTATTCGCCCAGGTTTATTTATTTTGCCTTTTATTAAATAGAAAGTGAGTGTGGTGATTATCAACAATATTAAAGAAATATATGACGATGTGTTTAAAGAGTTAATTATAGAGAACAATATATAAGCCCCTTTTGGCAACCGAATTACTTGATTGCCGCAAAAAGTAAAGTATCGAAAATATGAAAAACGGACAATATCATAGATATTATCCGTGCGTAAATTTAAAATTTTTTAATTTACCGCACTTGGAAGTTTTTATTATTACCCCCTGAAATTCGCCGCATGGGCTTGCCCTCTTCTTTATCCACATCGACAGCGCCGCCCGTACAGGGTGCACACTGTAAAATATTAACAAAGTAAGTTTACACAACAATATTAACCGAAATTACCCTGTTTGTCAATTTGTTTTTTGGGCAGTTTTGTCGAATAAAACGGTATTTGACGAATTTGCGGCTGCAAGCAGAAAAAGTGTTACGTATCAGCACAAGCGTAGTTGATATATATCTAAAGTGTGTCGATACGTAACAAGCAAAAACCGCCTGCAAAGACACTCAGGCACGGGCGCACAGGCAAAGGTACAGGTACAGGTACAGGCACAGGCACAGGCACAGGCACAGACACAGACATAGACAAAAGTAAAGGTCAAAGACAAAAGACAAAAGACAA
>DJOQ01000037.1:0-15536 GCA_002437245.1 Ruminococcaceae bacterium UBA6434 | reverse complement strand
AAGACAAAAGACAAAAGACAAATTACATTTTATTTTTAAACCGCTTGGGGATTTATAAAAAAGGCAGCCTTTCGGCTGCCTTTTATGGTGGAGATGGCGGTAATCGAAACCGCGTCCGAAATCTCATCCTCACAAATTTCTACGAGCGTATCCGTCAATTTAAAATTCCCTAGGCACATCGCCCGACGGCGGTCTATGCGCTTTGGTAGCCCTGCTGTGTGTGACGGGTTACAAGGCGGTTACCCGTTCACATTTACCGCTGATGACGCTCCTTATCCGATCGCGGTACTTCGGAGGGAACGACCCGCTGACTTAAGCAGCGAGTAAAACTTTAGAATCTTTGTCGTTTATTTTTAATAAACTGTGGCTGTTTAAAGCGGTACCACACCGCTGCTCGCTTATCGTGGTTCAAAGACCCCGTCGAAATCCTTTCATCCCCTTATATATTATCTCATTCGCTCTTTCAGCTCTCTGTCGATAGTGCGCGTTGCTTCCTTTTTGGCGGCAACGTCACGCTTATCGTAATTCTTTTTGCCCTTACAAAGACCGACTTCCATTTTTGCCCTGCCGTTTTTAAAATACACCGACAGCGGTATGAGTGTCAGCCCCTGCTGTTTTATTGTGCCGTAGAGCCTGTGTATTTCTTTTTTATGCATTAAAAGGCGCTTTACGCGCAGAGGGTCGCGGTTAAAAATATTGCCGTGATCATACGGGCTTATATGGACCGAATTGGCAAATATTTCGCCGCCGTCGATACTGCACCAGGAATCCTTTAAGTTTATCCTGCCCTCGCGTATACTTTTGACTTCCGTGCCGAAAAGCTCTATACCTGCCTCGTAGGTTTCGAGAATGAAATAATCGTGGTAGGCTTTTTTATTTTGTGCAATTTTTTTGATTTGCTCGGCAGCCATAAGTTTTACCTTTCGTCAACATTATCGGCAGCTATCTGCCGAATCTTTTAATCATATAAGATTTCTGCCCTCAAGCGCGCGCATCAAAGTTACTTCGTCGGCATACTCAAGGTCGGCGCCTACGGGAACACCGTAAGCAAGCCTTGTTACTTTTACGCCGATGGGCTTTAAAAGCTTGCTGATATACATAGCCGTTGCCTCACCCTCTACCGTGGGGTTTGTAGCCATAATGACTTCGTTTACGCTGTCATTCATACGCAAAAGAAGCTCTTTAACGGTGAGGTTGTCGGGACCTATACCGTTCATCGGTGAAATAACGCCGTGCAGAACGTGATACAGACCGCGGTATTCGTGGGTACGCTCAAACGCTATGACGTCACGCGGACTTTCGACCACGCAAATTGTGGATCTGTCGCGCTTTTCATTACTGCAAATCGGGCAGATTTCATCTTCGGTAAGATTGCAGCAAATTTTGCACTGATGTATTTTTTCGTGAGCCGTCACTATGGCATTTGCAAGCTCAGCTGTCCCGTTATCGTCAAGTCCGAGCACATAAAACGCCATTCTTTCCGCCGATTTTGTGCCTACGGACGGCATTTTGCGAAATTCGTCTATCAGCTTTTCAAGCGCAGGGATATTGTATCCCATTAAAACATACCGCCCATTCCGGGGATATTAAGTCCGCCGGTAAGCTTATTCATTTCACGCTCTGCGGTTTCGTCGGCTTTACGCATAGCCTCGTTGAGAGAAGCCATAAGAAGATCCTCAAGCATTTCGGGCTCTTCCGGGTCGATAACCTCGGGTTTGATTTTGATAGCTTTAATTTCATGCGAGCCGTTTACCGTAACCTCAACCGCTCCGCCGCCTGCCGACGCATTGTATTCGGCAACGGCAAGCTCATCCTGAAGCGCGCTCATATTGTTTTGAACTTCCTGGAGCTTTTTCATCATATTGGCTCCGGTAGGACCCTGGTTCGGAATTCTTGCTTTCATATTATTACCATTTCCTTCCAATTTAATCTTATTTATTGATCTATAACATTGATGCCGAGATCCTTTGCCCTGCTCAAAAGCCCCTCTAACGGGTCTTTTTTTTGCTCGGGCTCGGTATTCTCATTATATATGCCGATGCGGTATTTTTTGCCGCTGACCTCATGCACGGCTTTTACAATGTCATTTGAAAAGTTGCCTGTCATAAGCATTTGACCGAGTATTGAATTTGACGATTTTATAAGTAAAAATCCGCCCGGATGAACAAACGCCGTCGAGCCGTTTAAAAATCCCGTAAGTGCCGGTGAAGTACGCGACAATATATCGACGACCTCAGCCCAATTTTCAAACACTTCGTCCGATTTTATTTCACGGTTTTTATCTTGCGGCGTCTCATTTGATTTCGGCTCCGTATTGTTTGACTCGGCATAAGCGGCAGGCGTTTTATCGGGAAAAGCCTCTTTGCTTTCGGGCTCTTCGTTTTTAACCTGCTGCGTTTGCGCTTCGTTCGGCTCGCTTTGCTTTACCGGAGATACATTTGCGGCAAAATCCGACTCTCGAGACTCTGGCGAAGGCTTAAACACGCCGTTTTTAAGCTTCATTTCAATATCAGAAATTCTGCGTAAAACAGCCGCCGTATCCGTATCAAGCTTCGGGCTTGTCAATCGGATAACAGCCATTTCGGCACTTGTGCGCCTGTCGGCTCCCCTTTTGATTTCGGCTATGGAGTCGCCGATTCTGTCCATACACGAGAGAACGCTCTCAAGGGTCAGGTTCTTTGCCTGGCGGCGTATTATCTCTATTTCGGAATCGGGGCAGATGACGAGTTCTCTGAAATTAGGCACCGTCAGCGCAACCATCATATTGCGGAAATGAGAGAGTAATTCGCTTAAAAGGCGTTCCATATCGCAGGAATTATTGTAAAGCTCATCTATTATCGTGAGCGCCTTTGGGCAATCGTGAGAGATTACGGCGTCAACAAGCTCAAACAAATGCTCTCTGCCGGCTATGCCTGCGGCGTCGCTTGCCACTTTTTCGGTTATTTCGGTTCCGTAAGATGCGCATCTGTCAAGCAGCGACAAGGCGTCACGGAGCGCACCGTCGGCAATACGCGATATAAGCATTGCCGCTTCGGGAGTTAAATCAATATTTTCTTTATCGGCTACAAATGAAAGCCTTTTCGCTATATCCTCGGGCGAAATGCGTTTAAAATCAAAACGCTGGCAACGTGACAAAATCGTAGACGGCAGCTTATGCACCTCGGTGGTTGCCAAAATGAATTTGACGTGCTCGGGCGGCTCTTCAAGCGTTTTTAAAAGAGCATTAAACGCGCCGACGGAGAGCATATGCACTTCGTCTATTATATACACGCGGTACTTTACGGCGGACGGCGTATAATTTGCCTCCTCGCGGAGATCTCTGATATTGTCAACGCCGTTATTTGACGCAGCGTCTATTTCGATTACGTCCAAAATCGAGCCGTCGTCTATACCGCGGCAGGCGGCACATTTTCCGCACGGATTGCCGTCCACGGGATTTTCACAGTTGACCGCTTTTGCGAGAATTTTGGCGCAGGAGGTTTTGCCCGTTCCGCGAGAACCGGTGAAAAGATAGGCGTGTGACAGTCTGCCCGATTTAACCGCGTTCCTGAGAGTCTCGGTAACGTGCTCCTGCCCGACGACGTCGGAAAAGGTCTGCGGACGATATTTACGATACAACGCCTGATACATTTTCACACCTCCCGCTTTTGTGCCGCACGAAAAACGCCGGCACTTTTCGGCTTCATAACAAAAATAAAGACCTTAACTTGGTCATGCACCGTGCAGGCGGACTGTGGCGCACAGGCTGACCACTTAATGCTGCTCGGTTCCCCGCCTGACATGGTTCGTGGAGCTCTGTCGCACAGGACCCGCACGGCACACGACCAAATTAAGGTGATATTATTATAATATAATCTTTTCGATATTGCAAGAGCTTATACGAAACTTTAGAGAATTTACAAAAAAGCCGCCGCAAGAGCTTTTCACGGAAACGTTCTTTTGCGGCGGTGTTAAAATCAAATTGTTAATTTACTCGGCTTTCTCTTTGTCGGAGTCGGCTTTCTCTGCGGCGGCAGGCTCCGTCACAAGCTCTTTAAGGCTCGCGGCAAGCCCCGCAAGGCTCTGAATTTCCGAAGGAATAATAATCTTAGTAGCCTTACCGTCGGCAGCCTTTGAGAAGGCCTCAAGGCTCTTTATTGCTATAACGGCGTCGCTCGGAGCAGCCTCGTTTATAAGCTCGATAGCCTTTGCATTTGCCCTTTGCACCGCGAGTATAGCCTCGGCTTCACCCTCTGCCTCACGTATTTTAGCTTCTTTAACAGCTTCGGCGTGAAGAATTGCCGCCTGCTTTTCTGCCTCGGCGTTGAGTATCTGAGACTCCTTATGGCCCTCTGCCACAAGTATCTTACTTGCCTTTTCGCCCTCTGCGGTGAGTATTGCCTCACGGCGATGGCGCTCTGCCTTCATCTGCTTTTCCATGGCGTCCTGAATCTCACGCGGCGGAATGATGTTTTTAAGCTCGACACGGTTAACCTTAATGCCCCATGGGTCGGTGGCTTCATCAAGGATAACGCGTATTTTTGCATTTATGGTATCACGCGAAGTAAGAGTTGCGTCAAGCTCCATCTCGCCGATGATGTTACGAAGTGTGGTTGCCGAAAGATTTTCGATAGCCGAAATCGGATGTTCAACACCGTATGTGTAAAGCTTGGGATCGGTTATCTGGAAGAATACAACCGTATCTATCTGCATAGTTACGTTATCCTTGGTGATAACAGGCTGCGGTGCGAAATCAACGACCTGCTCTTTTAAGGAAACGACCTTGGCTATTCTCTCAAAGAACGGGATTTTAACGTGGAAACCTGTCTGCCACGTTGTGAGATATGCACCGAGACGCTCTATAACATACGCCTTTGACTGCGGTACAATTTTCAGATTTGCTATTACGACGACAAGTGCGATTACAACTATCGCCAAAACAACATAGAGCCATGCCATAATAAAATACCTCTTTCTTTTATTTATTCTGTATTAAACCGACTATCAGCTTAACGCCGTCGATTTTTTTCACCTCGACGACACTTCCCGCCGGTATAATGCTTCCGTCAGCCGAGCGTGCGGTCCACGATTTTCCGTCGGCTTTTACGATACCTATGGCACGAAGATTATCTATTTCTTCCGTGACTATCGCCCTCTCGCCTATAATGCGGTCAAGATTTGTGCGCTGTATTTTAGGAGAAGAGAATTTTTTGACGAGCGGACGAGTCAGTAAAAGTGCCGCAAATGACACACCTACAAAAAGTGCCGCCTGTAAAAGTGTACCGGCACCGCAAAGATTTGAGATCAGTGCGGTAAGAGAGCCTACGGCAAACCAGATGGAAACAAGCTGGACGGTCACCGCCTCCGCAATTATAAACAGTATGAGAAGCACCGACCAAAGAACGGTAAGCCCCGTAACGGTAAATCCCACGGCAATACACTCCTTTTATCATAATATGTACAATATTATTGTAACAGAAAGTTCAAATAAATACAACACTGTTTGTGTTTTAGTCAATAAGAGTCGAAAAATGACGGACAACGGCTTTTGAAATTCAAAAAAATATGCAAGAAAAATGCCCCGTACAATACAAATATGCAGTTTTGACATATTATGCCACGGAAGTTTTTAACAATCAAAATGTTCAAAACCGTGTTCATAATGTTAAAAACTTCGGTTTTAAGCGGTTTTTACGCACTCAAAAATGTAAAGTAACGGTCTTGTCGCGGAGTTTTCGACAAAAATAAATATACATTGCCGTTTTGCAGGATATTACCCATCGAGAGACAATTTTTAAGTACAAACAAAAACGGACCGGTCAGCCGAAGCTTATCCGATCCGTTTATAATTAAAATTATCAATCTCTTCTCAGAGCCTCTATGGGAGGCATTTTTGCGGCGCGCTTTGCGGGGTACACGCCGAATATTACACCTATCGCGGTAGAAAATCCTATCGCAAGCGCAACCGTCGAGAATTTAACCTCAAGCGGTACGTTCATAATTTTTGAAACTATCGCCGCCGCGGCAACACCGAGCAGCAGTCCTATAAGTCCGCCGATGAGGCACAGGATTATTGACTCCGTGAGGAACTGGAACAATATTGTGGAGGTTTTTGCTCCCAATGCCTTTCGTATGCCTATTTCTCGCGTTCGCTCCGTTATGGAGACGAGCATTATATTCATAACGCCTATTCCGCCGACTACGAGAGATATTGCGCTGACTGCCGCAATAAATATGGTAAACACGTTTATAACCGTATCAAGAAGGTCGATGTATGTCGCCATATTGGTTACGGTGTAGCAATCACGGTCAAGATTGTTATGTCTTGCCTTTATGCGGTTTACTGCCGCATTGCCGGCGCTTTCAAGATCGTTTTCATCCTTTGCCATAATATAAACGGTATCGTAACGCGCCTCGCCGCCCATTATCTGAGTGGCTACGGTAGACGGAACCATTATCATGGCGCTTGTCACCGTTGAACCGCCGGTAAGAGAATTCATATTTTCGAGCATCTTTTCGCTGTCGCCGCCGAACGAGCTCATCATATCGGTAACGCCGATTATTTTAAAACTAACGGACACGTCGTTGTAATTGAACGAAATAAATTCGCCGACAACATTTTTCTTGCCGAAAAGCTGCATGGCACTTGTCGAGTCGATTATACACACGCTTCTGCCTGCCTCAACCTCGGTTTTATTGAAGTACCTGCCGTATATACAGTCGCCGTTCATAACATATCTTAAATCGCTGTTGCCGCCTACTATAACTCCTATGGCGCTTTGGTCGTTACCCTCTACCGAGAGCGAGCCCATAGTCATTACCATAGGTGACACATACTGAACGTTATCAAGCGATTTAATGGCGTTTATATCGTCGTCCGTAATATAATCGGAATTCGAGATGTCCGAATTCGCGGCGTTTACGGTTATGCTTATGGCACTTGAGCCCATATCGCGAATCATACCTACGATATAATCTCTGCCGCCGTTACCGACCGTTATTACCGCTATTACCGAAGCAACGCCGATTATAATGCCGAGCATTGTAAGAAGCGAGCGCATAAGGTTCGACTTAATGCTGAAAATGGCGATCCTTATATTTTCTTTTATATTCAATTCGGAGCCACCTGCCTTTTCAGCCTAAATTAACCTTTAACGGATATTTTTGTTCCGTCCGTGAGAGCCGCTTTGGGGTTCATAACAACTATTTCGCCCTCGGAAAGCCCGGATTTTACCTCGTAATCGTCATCGGAGAATACACCGAGCTCGACGTTTCTCTTTTCGACGGTCTTTTTATCGGGATTATATACATATACATAAGTGACGGCGTCATCTGTTGCTACGGCGTCAACCGGTATTTTGAGGACGTTTGTTATTTTCTCGGTATTGACTTTTATATCTACGTCAAAGCCGATTACTATCTTTTCATCGGGGTTTAATATCTTGACCTTTGCAACCGCGCTCGCCGAATTTGACGATGAACCCGTAAGGCTTGAGGCAATGGAGCTGATATTAAGTCCGTCGTTTTCGGAAGCCGTAGCGCCGACATACGACACTACCGCGTCATAATCGGAGTCGAGAGACGATACAACCGCGCTCTGACCTACTTTAAGCCCGAGGAGGTCGTATTTGCCTACTGTAAAGCTTGCTATAAACTCGCCGTAGTTTTCAAGAACTATACCGTCGCCCACAGACGAAGCTGAACCTGCCGTTGACGAAAGTATGTCGGTAAGAGTTGAAGCGATCTCGGAATTGCTTGTCATAGAGCTTACAATTGAAGAGAGGTCTACGCCGGAGCTGCCTGTCTGTGCAGGAGTAAACTCTCTACCCGCCTCGACATTGACTGTGGTGATTATACCGTCAGCCGAAGCGACCCAGCCGTTTTTGAGAGAATCATATATCTCTTTATAACTCTCATAGTCCTTTTGCTTTTGCTCCATAACGGATTTGTAAAGGTCAGACATCGTTTCGTCTGTCTGAGCCTCGTAAACCGCGCGCTGAGTTTTGAGCGATGTGAGCTGCGCTTCTGCCTGAGCCAATTTAACCTGCTTTGCGGCTACGGAGTCCGAAACAGCCTTTTCTATATCGACGTTGCCTGTAGAATTTTTGAGAGAATTTATTATTTCCTGTATCTGATCTTCCGTAAATCCGCCGTTTTTAAGCTGCTCGCGAAGGGCTTTGAGCTGGTCTTCGGTATAGTTTTTGGCGTTCTCGGCATTTTTTATGTTAGCGCTCTGTGCGGCGGCTATTTCTCTTTTGAGTGCCGAAATATCGCTTTCCGTCTGTGAAATCTGAAGGTCGGTTGTCTTTATACCGCTTTTTGCGGAGCTTACGGAGCCGCTTGCTTTATCATAAGCCGCCTTTGCCTTATCGTAAGCGCCTTTATAATTTGCGAGTGTGCCGTCGATAGACGATACATCAAAGGTTGCCAAAACGTCGCCTGCTTTGACCCTGTCGCCTACAGCCACATTGACGGAGCTTACCTTGACGCCTGCCGCGGCAGTAAATTTTTCGGTGCTTGTGGACTCAACCGTTCCCTTTGTATCAAACGTCGCCTGTATGTCGCCGACAGAAGCCGCCTGCACCTGATATTCGGGTCTCGGGTCGGGCTTAAAGGACTGATAGAGAAGTGCGGCTACAAGCGCAACTATAACCACTGTAATTACAATTGTAAAAATCTGCCTTTTTCGGGATAATCTTTTGAATTTCTTAAACAAAATACCACCACTTTCGCGTTTCGCTTGGAATATAATATCATCAGATAATGAAATGCTGTCAATAATTTTATAATAATAAAGGATAGATTACCATATGTTTTTGTTAAAAAAATATGAACAAACGGTTAATATTCCCCAAATGAAAAAATTAAGTGCCGCAAGGCTTTTGCTGCTTCTTTCGGCGGTCACCGTATCTGCCTGTCTTTTCCTTACCGCCTGCTCAAAGCAGGAGAGCATAGACGCATATGAATTTTGCCGCCGATACAATTCGGAATACAATTCACCCGAAATAAAATACGACGAGTTTTTTAAGGAATGTAAAAGCGACGGCTGTTTTTACAGCTTTTACAAAATAGACGACAAAACCGCACTGTTGACTCTTGACACCGATGAAAACGGAACGGTAACGGGGATAGCAGCCACCATAACCGGCGACGAAAATTCTTACGGCGAACAGGAGCTAAGGGAATTTTATGACTCGTACATAGCTTTGTCATCGGAGCTTATGGGCGTTTCATCGGCAGAGGCGGAAAAAGACATAAACGACAGCGGAATATTTTTTGACAATATTAAATTTTGCGATACCGATTATTGCTGCGAAAAAGGGAGATATGCTTTTTCTCTGCTTTGCAACAAATACGTAATAACCGCATACACCGAAAAAGCAAACGGCAGAGCATACTGAATGCGCTGCCGTACCGTTTTATTTCTTCTCGTCAAGCGACTCAAGGACAGAAACCGCATTGGCGTACTTCTTATTTCTTGTATAAATCGAAAACTTTTTAAGCAATATGTGAGGAGTTTCCTGTATAACCGCGGCTGCCATTTTGAGTTTTGACTTGCTTTCTTCCTCAATGTTGTCTGTCGGGAGCGCGTCTTTTTCATTGATAATCGCCTTTAAAGAGCGCAGGAATTTGCGCTCGGTATATACCGTAAGGCGCGGCAGCTCATACTCAAGAGCAAGCATTTCCAATTCATTAAGCGCTTTATAGCCGTAATGTTCCTGCAATGCTCTGTATTCCTTCCCCGAAAAATAGTAGAACTGACCGTAGAGCTTTCCGAACGCTTTTTTCGTGTCAAGATAGCCCATATTGATTCGGCGCTCGGTAGCCTCTTTGTCAAACTCAAACGACTCCCCGAGTTCCTTTGCGTCATACGGGCGTATATATACTATATCGGCACAGCTTAAATCCTGCTTATGACCTATACCCTTAATTCCGGAAATATCCACTATGATAAGTCTGTTTATTCCGCGTTTTCTGAGTATCCCTATAGGCGCATTGTCATAAACTCCGCCGTCAAGGAAGTTTCCGTCCTTCGGGCCCTGCCTGTTAAGCCCCGGAACTCTTGCGGACGCCATAAGGTAATCTATAAGTTCGCCCTCGGGCATTTCATCCACAAACATTTCAATCGGCTTTAAAGAATTGAGGTCTATTGTTTCTATCCCGAGCGGTATAGGCGACTTCCTCACCCTTTTTTCGTCGATATGGCGGGCTATAAGCTCTTTTGCCGGAGTAACGTCCACCCCGCCGTTGCGTATTATCTCGTGTGCGATTTTCGGGAAATTGCTGAAGCTGAACAAATTTTTCGGGTCTTTAAGTTCGCCCTGAATATTTACGCCGCTTGAGACCTCGACATTGCTCCAAAGCTCATATGCGTCGTCAAAATCGCCCTGTGCTATCATGGCACCGTTTATTGCGCCTATGGAAACACCGGCTATTGCCTCAAATTCGATATTAAGCTCACGCATTGCTTTCCAGGCACCTATTTGATACGCGCCCTTTGCGCCGCCGCCTGCGAGTATAAGACCGTACGGTTTCATATATACACCTGCCAAAATCAAATATTTAAAATAATATTTTTTAATTATATAGCATTTTGCCGTTATTTACAATAAAAAATCGTTATTGAAAAAAATTCACCCGATTGTTATTATATCAACGGCAAAAAGCGCCGTGGACTTAAGTCCACGGCGCTTTTATAATGAGGAAGGAGCAAAACACGTTATTGTTTTTTCTTCTTGCCGAGGCAGTAATACGCTCCCGTCGCTCCTGCGCTCAACGCTAAAAGAGATACAGCCGCAGCCGCTTTTCCGCCTGTTTTCGGAACCGTCGGCGGCGATGTTATGGTCTTGCCGTTATCTGATTTCTCGGTATTCGACGAAGGTGAATCCGGATTATCATCAGGTTGATTATCTTTATCGCCCGGATTTAACCCCGGAATAATATCGGAAAGCTTCGGTATATTCGGTTCAACCAAATTTATCAGCATTGACATAGCCGTATCGGCACTTGTTCTTGAGAGCACACCCAAAACGCCCTTAACGGCAAGCTTTGCGACGGAAGAGAGAGACGAGCTGTCAACAACCGACTTTATCCCGTTCATATTATTGTCTTCCGTGAGCACTCCGTACAGATAGCGGAAGGTTACCACGAAAGAGTCCGCTCTGTCTGAATCAAGACCCAATCTGAAAGCGTTACCTCTTGCTTTGCTGTCCTTTGATACCGCCGTAGCGCAACCGCCTATATCATCGACAAATTTAAGAAAATCGGCTTTATTTAAATCAATATTAAGTGTTACGGCGCTGTCGCCCTCTCCTATCGTAAGATTTGAAAGGAGCGGCGCAACAAGATTATAAATACCCTCGGGAGTGAGGTGAAGATTAAGGCCGGATACATCTATCATACCGACTTTGCCGAGCAAAGTCCAAAGCTGAGTTTCAAGTACGCTGGATTTAAGTCCGTAGCCGAGTTTCGGCAATATATCAAGTACGGTATTAAGCGGATTATCCGCAAAATCGTCAAGAAGATTGCAAATCGGTACGAGAATAGGTCTGATTCTTGCATCCATGGCAAGTGCAGAGTTTATTGATTTTTGCTCATTGACATACTCGGTATATTCGGGAGACGACATTACGCCTCGAAGGTCAAGAAGTTCAAAAATCGGAACAAGATCCTCATATGCATTATATGTATAAGTTCCGTTCGTTTTGCTTGATACGTTTTCAAAGTCTATCAAAAGCGTAGCAATCGAAAGCGCTCTGAACACGGCGGAAACCGCATCGATAAAGCCTTCTCTGTCTCCGTCATCAAAACCGAACAGACCGTTGCTTGCCTCAAACGCGCTCCAATAGTACTCGTATTCCGCTTTTGCAGAGGCGGTTCCGCCGTTTGCGAGATATTTTTTATAGTTTTCCTTACCTGTGGTCTCGGCGGAATTTAATGCGGTAACAGCTTTTTCATATTTATTATTATCAATATCCTTTGTTTTTTGAAGCTCTGTTGCAAGCTTTGAGGGAAGTATCTTTACAAAATTTTTGGCTATTGCCGGGAAGCCGTCTCCGTCGGAAAGACCTGCAAGCAGCGGAAACAGCAGCTGACAAAGCTTAACAACGGTTGCGTTGGTGTAAACGCCGTTTTGAACAGTCTGCTTTAATCCGCCCTCAACGCCGAGAACGGGTAATACGGAATCCGTAAGGAAAGACTGAATTTTCGGAACTGCTTTTTCCACCTGATCGTGGGTTGTGCCGAGAGGATATTGAACCGACGTCTTTGCAAAGACGGTTAAATCAGGCCGGTTGGTTGACGGAATGTCAGGAGTTACCGACGCTAAAATATCCTTATATTTCTGTAATACCGAATTCGGAACCATAGATACCTGTTTGGAAGAAAGTGCTTCGTATTTTTCCTTGACAAGAGCTATGTGCTTGTTGTTGTAAGGCTGTTCTATACCGTTTACCAAATCGATAAACTCGGTGACTTTTTCATATTCCGAGGCAGCCTGACACTGCGCGTAAAGCTCGGCGGCTGTCAGACCCAAAGCCTTCCACTCTGTATTTGAGGTGTTTTCAACGCTGTCGGTTCTGTATTTAAGTGTGGTATTTTTCAAAACATAAGATTGAAAATAAATAGAAAGATTGTCAAATTGACCTACGGCATTTTTCGCAGGCAAGGTATTTTTTGTCGCGTTAAACTCGTCATATGCGCTTGCCATAGATTTTATGTAATCGACAAGCGTTTTATACTCGGGTGCGGCAGCCGCGATTTTTTCGATTGCGGCATTGTCGATATCCGAAGTATGATTTGCCTTTCTCGCGTTATATTCTGCGGCGGCCTTTGTATAGTCAATGTAAAGAGCAAATGCTTTTATGTACTCAGGATCCTGCTCGCCGAGTTCGTATTTCGAGGCGTTCGGCTTAGATACCCTGGTCGGGGCTTTTTCGGTAAACGGATTGGCTTTAAGCCCCTCTGTTTCGTAAGCCTTTACAACATTTACAAAGGATTTGCCTGCATTTGAAGAATTGTAAATGCTGTTGCTTAAAGCGTTACTTGATTTATTGTATGCGCTTGCAAGAACCCTTGCGTGCTCACTTGTGCCTGCGAACGCCGCAAGCTTTTCATCTGCCGAGAGCTTTGAATTTTCAAGTGCGGCACCGAGCTCTTTTGCGGGTGCTATTTCACTGCCGTGACCCTCTTCGCCTAAAAATTCTTCAAGCTTTTTTTGAGCCGCTTTGTTTGCGTTGGATGTGGATTGCCCGTCGTTCTTTGCGAGCTGAGCCTCACGCACAAAGATAAGATGCATAAAGCAAGAAAATACCGTTATGTCGATTTGCTCTTTCTGCTCGCCCGTTAATTTTTTGTAGGCTTCAAGAAGAGCGTTATAATCGGCAACATCCTGCTCGGACGGCTCTTTTGTATTCAGCGTTCCGGAATAAGCCAGTGTCTGCTCTTCAAAAGCGGCTACCGAACCTGTATTTCCTGAATAAAACTTATTTAAATTGATTTCCGAAATACTGTCGAGAAGCTCCGCCACAGTCTCCTGTGCTTCCTCCGATGTGAGACCTGAAACAAGCTCTTCACCGAATTCGCCTATTTTTGCCGTGATTTCGTTGAGCATTGATTTTTGCTCTTTGGTGAGTTTATCTTCATTTTTCAAAAGATAAGAATACTCATTCTCCAATTGAGCTGCCGGCGTATTCTCTTCTGCATCATCTGCGCCGTCAGACGTCGCATCGGATAAGACGGAAACAGCTTTTTCAGCCTTATCCGCCGCCGAATCGGCGGCAAAAGCCACAAGTCCTGCGGTAATACTTGAGAGTATCAAGAGCACAGAAAGAAATACGCTCAACATTTTCTTATACATTACCATTCCTCCCTAAGAACGTGATTTTTTTAACATTCTCAGTATATTCCTTCGGACGGATTATATCAATTCGCAAACAATACAACAAAAACGAATTCGGCGGTCTGTTTTTAAAAAAGACCCGTGGGTCTATGAAACTCAGCGGGTCTTAAATTCAAATGACAAAATATTAAATTGTTTTTCACAGCAGTATAAAAGCATGAACATAATGTTTATGCCTAATAAAGCTCTTTTGCCCTGTCGTCTCCTGCGCCGTACAGCACAGTCAGCAGCAAACGTTTGAATAACGGCACCTGCGCGTCTAAATAGCTTGTGCTTGAATCATAAATATCTATTTTTGACAATCCGACAGTAGAAGTATAATCAAGCAATGTAATAAAAAGTCCGACCAAAATCGACTGCAATTTTATGTCTTCCGGATAATAATATAAAACTATGTCCCTTACCATAAGCTTTAACGGTTTAATAAAGGTATCGCGTCTCATTTCCACAAGCTGCTCACGCAGCCAAAACGGAGGATTACGCCTTGAATCTATAAAAATACCAATATAGAGCGGATACATTTTCCAAAAGGCTTGCCACCACTTGTATAAATCCATAAAAACATCTTCTATATTTTTATGAAATTTAATTTTAAAATCAAGTAAGTGCTCCGTAAGTTTCTTGTAGCTTTCCTCTACAACCGAGAGATAAAGTTCATCCTTATTTTTAAAGTGATGATACAGCTTTCCTTTTGATATACGCCCGTTTATGCATATTCTGTTTAAAGACGCTTCTTTATATCCCCTTTCGCTGAATTCCGGAACGGCGACCGCAATGATGGTTTCTTTGCTTATATGTGATTTCGTTTCTCTGTTCATTTTTTGCCTGTACACCTTTATATCTGTTAAAAAATAGTGCCGCATCGGATTAAAGTAAATCCGATACAGCACAAATATATCATATAAACAAAATAAATCAAGCCCCAAAGCTTAAAATCGACAACTCAGTCTTCTCTGTAATGCTTGTATCCGGGATGTCTGCCTGTTATGCCGTAATACTTGCGCAGCTCTATCAGTTTGTCGATATTTTCGCGTGAAATTTCCTTTTCTCCGCCGAGAAGATGTGCCGTAAGGCTGATTTTTGCAAACAGCTCAAGCGTTTCCATACGGTAATATGCGGTTATTGCGTCGGCACCGACTGTAAGCGCGCCGTGATTTGCAAGAAGCAACACATCGTGCTCTTGAAGATACGGGGCAATGGCATCCGGCACCTCGTATGTAGACGGCGTACCGTACGGCGTTACGGGGATCGAGCCTATCGCCGCAACCGTTTCTATCATCGTGTATCTGTCAAGCGGAATGTGCGCCACGGCGTATCCCGTGGCTGTAGGCGGATGAGCGTGAAGCACCGCTCCTACGTCGTCGCGCTCTTTATAGCAGCGAAGATGCATTTTGATTTCCGACGACGGTCTGTAGCCGTCAAGAGCTTGGAGCACCTCACCCTCGGAATTTATTATAACAAGCTTTTCGGGAGTGATAAAGCTTTTACTGATGCCTGTCGGCGTTGCAAGGAAGTTGCCGTCGGGCAATTTCACCGAGAGGTTACCGTCATTTGCCGCAACCCAGCCGAGCTGCCACATCTTATGGCAAATATCGCACATAACTTCTCTTGTTTCCATATATTCCATTTTTAAAACTCCTCGTATAATAAAGTAGTA
>DJOQ01000012.1 GCA_002437245.1 Ruminococcaceae bacterium UBA6434 | reverse complement strand
TGCCTTATAAGCACTCAGCCAAAACTTTACGGCCTTTGCTCTGCCTCTTCGGCGGCAATTGATAAAAATAAGACTCGCTGTGAACTTTCCTCCTTGAATCTTTTTCACAGCGGGTCTTTTTTATTTATCAGATTTTGAAGTATTCTACGGCGTTTTTAAACATATGATTGTCTTTGTTGCCGTCTACATTTTTATACACGTTATCGGAGAAACGCTCGGAATGTCCCATCTTGCCGAACACTCTGCCGTCGGGTGAGGTTATGCCCTCGACAGCCTCAAATGAGCCGTTCGGATTGTATCTGATGTTCATGGTAGGCTTTCCGTTTTCATCAACATACTGCGTTGCAATCTGACCGTTTTCCGCGAGTGATTGGAAAAGCTCTTTCGGGCAAACAAATCTGCCCTCTCCGTGTGAAATTGCAACCGTGTGTATGTCTCCGACGTTTGATGACGACAGCCACGGCGACAGGTTTGAGGCAACTCTCGTGTTTACAAGTCTCGACTGGTGCCTGCCTATGGTGTTAAAGGTGAGCGTAGGCGTGTCGGCGTTCGGCTCTATAATTTCACCGTAGGGAACAAGGCCGAGCTTTATAAGCGCCTGGAAGCCGTTGCAGATACCCGCCATAAGTCCGTCGCGTTCTTTTAACAGCGAGTGGACTTTTTCTTTTATAACGGGGTTGCGGAAGAATGCGGTTATAAATTTACCGCTGCCGTCCGGCTCGTCGCCGCCGGAAAATCCTCCGGGTATAAATATTATTTGCGAAGACTCTATCTTTTCCGCAAAAACATTTACGCTCTCGGTTACGTCCGCCGCGGAGAGATTTTTGATTACCATAACTTCGGGGTCTGCGCCTGCGTTAATAAACGCTCTTGTTGTATCGTATTCGCAGTTTGTTCCGGGGAATACAGGAATCAAAACCTTGGGCTTTTTTATGCCGATTTTGGGCGAAGCGTGTGTCTTTGATGTAAAGCTGTATGCATTTACAGCCTTTTCGGACGTCTTTATGTTGCAGGCAAATACGGGCTCAAGCTTGTTTTCGTATACTTTTTGGATTTCGTTGAGGTCGATTTTTTCAATACCTATCTTTACGGAATAATCCATGGTCGTCTCGCCGAGGAGAACCGCGTCGTCAAGCTCGCAGGCGGCCTCTATTACAAACGAACCGTAATTGTAATCATATATCTTGTCCGCCGGGAATCTCTTGTCAAAGGCGAAGCCTATTTTGTTTCCGAAGCAGGCTTTCATAACGCCCTCTGCTATGCCGCCGTAAGACGGGGTAAATACCGCAAGAGCCTTTTTGTCCTTAATGAGTTTTTCAACTCTTGCAAATACCGCTTTAAGGCTCTCTGTATCAAATGTGCCGTCCGGATTTTTCTTAGGCTCAATGTAGTAGACCTTAGAGCACGGGAGCTTCCACTCTGGCGACATAACGTCGTCGCTTGAACCGACGGAAACGGCAAATGAAACGAGAGTAGGGGGAACGTCAATATCTTCAAATGTGCCGCTCATGGAATCCTTGCCGCCGATTGACGCTATGCCGAGCTCAAGCTGCGCCGTAAGTGCGCCGAGAAGTGCCGCGGTGGGCTGACCCCAACGTTTGCTGTCGCTTGTCATTCTCTCAAAATATTCCTGGAATGTGAGATAGCAGTTTTCCGTGTTTCCGCCCGTGGCTATGAGCTTTGATACGGATTCCACAACCGCAAGGTATGCGCCGAGATACTGATTTTTTTCGGTGATGAAAGGATTGTATCCCCAAGCCATAACCGAGCAGGTTTTTGTGTCTTTGTTGAGAACCGGAATTTTTGCCGCCATACCCTGCGCCGGCGTCATCTGATATTTTCCGCCGAACGGCATAAGCACGGTATTGGCGCCTATTGTTGAGTCAAAGCGCTCAGAAAGTCCGCGCTTTGAGCAAATATTAAGGTCACCCGAGAGATTTAAGAATTTTTCGCCGTTGGTTTTGCCCTTGACTTCTTTTGTTATGGGCTGTGCCTTTGTCACGGTAACAAGCGTATGCTTTTCGGCACCGTTTGAATTTAAAAATTCACGTGATATATCGACTATCTTTTTGCCGTTCCACTCCATTGTAAGACGGTTTGTGTCGGTTACCTCGGCAACCTCGGTGGCCTCAAGATTTTCGGTTTTTGCAAGCTCAAGGAACTTTTCTGCGTCCTCTTTTGCAACTACAACAGCCATTCTCTCCTGCGATTCGGAAATCGCAAGCTCGGTGCCGTCAAGACCCTCGTATTTCTTGGGTACTTTATTCAAATCAATGTGCAAACCGTCGGCAAGCTCGCCTATGGCTACCGATACGCCGCCCGCACCGAAGTCGTTGCATCTTTTTATGAGCTTTGTAACTTCGCTGTTCCTGAAAAGTCTCTGTAATTTTCGCTCTTCGGGAGCGTTACCCTTTTGAACCTCGGCACCGCAATGCTCCAAAGACGAGAGCTTGTGTGATTTTGAAGAACCCGTCGCACCGCCGCAACCGTCGCGCCCTGTTCTGCCGCCGAGAAGAATTATTGCGTCGCCCGGAACAGGCACTTCGCGGCGTACGTTCTTTGCCGGAACAGCGCCTACAACAGCGCCTATTTCAAGACGCTTTGCGACATAACCGGGGTGGTAGATTTCGTCTACCGAGCCGGTCGCAAGTCCTATCTGATTGCCGTATGAGCTGTAACCTGCGGCGGCTGTTGTTACAAGCTTTCTCTGCGGCAGCTTGCCGGGCAGCGTTTCGCTTACGGGCTTTAACGGGTCTGCCGCACCCGTGACGCGCATTGCCTGGTAAACATATCCTCTGCCCGATAACGGGTCGCGTATAGCACCGCCTATGCAGGTGGCGGCGCCGCCGAACGGCTCGATTTCCGTGGGATGGTTGTGAGTTTCGTTTTTGAATAAGAAGAGCCAATCTTCGTCCTCGCCGTCTACGTCAACCTTTATTTTTACCGTGCAGGCGTTGATTTCATCCGACTCGTCAAGATTTTTGAGCTCGCCCGTGTGCTTTAAATAACGCGCACCGATAGTTGCCAAATCCATAAGGTTTTGCGGCTTTGTTCTGCCGAGCTCCTTGCGTATGGAAACATATCTGTCGTATGCCTTTTGTACCGTTTCGTCCTCTGTTTTTACTCCGTCTATCGTTGTGAGAAACGTGGTGTGGCGGCAATGATCCGACCAGTATGTATCAATCATTCTGATTTCCGTTATGGTCGGGTCGCGATGTTCGCTTTTAAAGTATTTGCGGCAAAATTCTATGTCCGCAAGATCCATTGCAAGAGCATATTTATCTATAAATGCCTTGAGTTTGTTTTCGTTAAGCTCCGTAAATCCCGTGAGAGTTTCAACGCTCGTCGGGACAGCGTAATCGGTTTTTAACGTATCGGGCTTTTCAAGTGACGCCTCGCGGCTTTCTACCGGGTTGATAACGTATTTTTTGATGGCGGTAAGCTGTGCCGGTGTAATTTTTCCGAAAAGCATATATACCTTTGCCGTGCGTACCGTCGGCTTGTCGCCCTCCGAAACTATCTGAATACACTGAGCGCAGGAGTCCGCCCTCTGGTCAAACTGACCCGGCAGATATTCAACTGCAAATACCGTGGCGTCGGTCTGCGGCAGGTGAGAATATGTGTTGTCAAGCTGCGGCTCCGAGAAGACTGTTTTTTCACAGCGCTCGAAAAGCTCTTCGCTGATGTTTTCCACATCGTATCTGTTGAAAATGCGGAGCTCTTCAAGTGAGTCTATCATAAGCAGCGAGCGTATATCGGATAAAAGCGACGCTGCCTCGTCTGCGAATTGTTTTTTCTTCTCAACGTAAATTCTGTATACCATTTCGTCACTTCCTGTTTATTTTTTCAGTGCGGCAAGAGCGCGCGCACCTATGTCTTTTCTGTAAAACGAATCCTTGAATTTAATCTGCTCCGCCGCTTTGTATGCGGTAGAGAGCGCCTCTTCAAGATTTTTGCCGGTTGCCGTAACTCCGAGAACTCTGCCGCCCGAGGTTACGATTTTGCCGTCTTTTTCGGCTGTGCCTGCGTGAAATACCGTGACATTTTCCGTACATTCGCTGTCGCCGAAGTCTATTTCATATCCTTTGCCGTAAGACAGCGGATAGCCGCCCGACGCGATAACCACGCACGCCGCGCTTTCGTCTTTGAATTCAACATTTAAAAATGAGAGTGTTTCATCATGTACCGCACGCATAATTGTGAGGAGGTCGGTTTTGAGAAGCGGTAATACCACCTGTGTTTCGGGGTCGCCGAAGCGGCAGTTGTATTCTATAACCTTCGGACCCTTTTGTGTCAGCATAAGCCCGAAATAAAGGCAGCCCTTAAAGGTTCTGTTTTCGCTGTTCATAGCCTTAACGGTGGGCAGAAATATCTTTTCGGTACATTCCTTTGCTATATCTGCGGTGTAATAGGGGTTCGGCGCAACTGTTCCCATTCCGCCGGTGTTAAGCCCCTTGTCGCCGTCAAGAGCGCGCTTGTGGTCCATGGACGAAACCATCGGAACAATGGTCTTTCCGTCGGTAAATGAGAGAACGGAAACTTCGGGACCTGTTAAGAATTCCTCTATAACGACGTTGTTGCCGCTGTCGCCGAACTTTTTATCCTCCATTATTGTTTTTATGGCGTCCTCTGCCTGCTCTTCGGATTCGGCTATTATAACGCCCTTGCCGAGAGCGAGACCGTCCGCCTTTATGACGGTCGGATATTCATTTTTTTCTTTTATATAGGAAAGCGCTTTTTCGGGCTCGGAAAAGACCTCGTAATCTGCCGTCGGAATGCCGTATTTTTTCATAAGATTTTTAGAAAAGACCTTGCTTCCCTCAATTATCGCCGCTTTCTTTGACGGACCGAAGCAAGGTATGCCCTTTTCTTCGAGAACGTCAACCAATCCTAACACAAGCGGGTCATCTGGTGCCACTACGCAGAAATCGATGTTCATTTTAACGGCAAAATCCGCGATGCCGTCAATGTCCGTGGCGCTTATGTTAACACATTCCGCGTCTTTTGCTATGCCGCCGTTTCCGGGGCAGGCAAAAATTTCGGTGACCTCCGGATTTTCCTTCAGCTTTTTAATTATGGCGTGTTCTCTTCCGCCCGCGCCTACTACAAGTATTTTCATTTTAAGAACCTCTTATTGTTTTATCAGTGATGGAAAAGACGTATTCCTGTGAACGCCATGGTAATACCGTGTTTGTTGCAGCAGTCAATTACTATGTCGTCACGTATGGAGCCGCCCGGTTCAACTATATACGAAACACCGCTTCTTCTTGCACGCTCTATGTTGTCGTCAAACGGGAAGAATGCGTCCGAACCGAGCGATACATCGTGAAACTGTGCGAGCCATGCCTTTTTCTCTTCTTTGGTGAGTGGCTCGGGACGGGTCTTAAATGTGTTTTGCCAAACGTCGTCGCCTATTACGTCCTCATATTCGTCCGAAATGTAAACATCAATGGCGTTGTCCCTGCTCGGTCTGCCTATCGAGTCTGTAAAATCGAGAGCGAGAACCTTCGGATGCTGTCTTAAATGCCAGTTGTCGGCTTTGCCGCCGGCTAAACGTGTGCAGTGTATTCTTGACTGCTGACCGGCGCCCACGCCTATGGTCTGACCGTCTTTCGCATAGCATACGGAGTTGGACTGTGTGTATTTAAGCGTTATAAGCGAAATAATAAGGTCGCGCTTGGCGCTGTCCGGAAGCTCCTTGTTTTCGGTGACTATGTTATTAAGAGAGCTCTCGTCAATCTTTAATTCGTTTCTGCCCTGCTCAAAGGTAACGCCGTAAACGTCCTTATGTTCTATCGGAGCAGGTCTGTATTCGGGGTCTATTTCAACTATATTGTAATTTCCCTTTTTCTTGGATTTGAGGATTTCAAGAGCCTCTTTTTCGTATCCGGGAGCAATTATGCCGTCGGAAACCTCATGCTTTATAAGCAGCGCCGTGGGAACGTCGCATATGTCCGAGAGCGCTATCCAATCGCCGAAAGATGACATTCTGTCGGTGCCTCTTGCCCTTGCATATGCCGCGGCGAGAGGGGAGAGAACGGCATCGTCGTCAACCCAGTAAATTTTTCTGAGCGTATCGGAGAGCGGCAGGCCGACAGCCGCACCCGCAGGGCTGACGTGCTTAAATGAAGCAGCCGCGGGAAGACCGATGGCGGATTTCAATTCTTTCACAAGCTGATAGCTGTTCAGCGCGTCGAGGAAGTTAATATAGCCTGGTCTGCCGTTCAAAACGGTAACCGGTAAGTCTCTGCCGTCCGCCATAAAAATTTTGGACGGTTTTTGATTTGGATTACAGCCGTATTTAAGTTCGATCTCTTTCATTTCGGACCTCCGTAAAGTTACTTCTTATTTGTTTTTGTTGATGATTCTCTGGGTATATTCGTTTGTTTCGATGTCGATAAATCTTACGAAAAGCGAAACCTTGTTGTCGCAGTTCAGGCTTTCCCAGATATCGTTTGTAAATGTGTCTATGTCGCCCTCGATTTTAACCTTTTCGGGTTCGCCCTCAAAGGACGGTAACGGATTTCCGTCGCCGAGATACGTGTGAATATAGTGTCCCACACCGCTTAACGGGTTTGTGTATGAATATGTGAATCTCTCTGTGCAGGACGGGTCGCCGTCCGCCGACTTGATTATGGAGAGCGCGTAGTTCATAAGCCCGTTTCCGGAATGGACTATACCCGAAATTCTCGGCGTGTAATTCGGCGCGTCATCTTCGTATTCACGTGTGCGAAGAGCCTGCTCAAAGGTCTGCTGTTTGTCCATAAGCTCATAAATCGTGTCGGTTTGGTCGCCGTTTGTAACTATGGTCTTGTTGCCGAGAACTCTGACGGGGGAGTATATTATGAGATGCGGGTCGTAGAGCTTGCTCTCGTCAAACGCCTTTGTTTTTATGCCGTCCGCCGTCTCTTCAAAAATGCGGTTGCGGCTGTTTACGCTTCTTCCCATAATGAAATAAGCAATAACGGCTTTTTTCCCGTCGGCACTCTTTCCGAGTATTATTCCTCTGCCGGGATAAGCATTTTCTGAGAGTAGCTTTTTGATGTTATCGGTTTTCATATTCGGCTTCCTTTCTGCTCGGCTAATTTCTTTGATACGGTTTCGGCGGCTTTCGGAAGTATTATCCACTCCGCCTGCTCCATCACGCGCTTTTGGAGCGTTTCGGGAGTGTCGGAGTCTTTGACCTCAACCGCCTTTTGATAAATTATTTTTCCGCCGTCGGGTATTTCATTTACAAAGTGCACCGTAGCGCCCGTAACCTTAACTCCGTAGTCAAGAGCCGCCTTGTGCACGCGCAGTCCGTAATATCCCTCGCCGCAAAACGACGGTATAAGCGACGGGTGAACATTTATAATACGGTTTTCGTACTTCTTTGTGAACTCCTTTGAGAGTATTGACATAAATCCCGCAAGGACAATCAACTGAATGTCGTTTTCTTCGAGATTTTTTAAAATCTCTCTTTCAAAGTTTTCCTGACTTCCGAGCTCTTTTTTTGAGCATACAACGGATTTTATACCGTGATTTTCGGCTCTTTTGAGCGCGTATGCGTCCTTGTTTGAAGAGAGTACCAAAACTATCTCGCCGTGCGGTATCTTACCGTTTTCCTCGGCGTTTATAAGAGACTCAAAATTTGTTCCGCCGCCGGAAACAAACACGGCTATTCTTGTTTTCAGCATATTTTAACACCGTCTTCGCCGCTTGCTGTTTCGCCTATGATATACGCTTTTGTGCCGTTTTCGCGAAGAACCTTTACAGCCTTATCGGCGTCCTCGGGGGCAACTGTTATGCTCATTCCCACGCCCATATTAAAGGTATTGAACATATCGCGCTCGGGTATGTTGCCCGTTTTCTCGATTATATCGAATACAGGAAGTATTTTAAGAGCTTTTTTCTCGATAACAGCGGTTATGCCTTCGGGCAGGCTTCTCGGTATGTTTTCGTAAAATCCGCCGCCGGTTATGTGCGATACCGCCTTTATTTTTACCTCTTTTGCGAGAGCAAGCACGGGCTTTACATATATTTCGGTGGGAGTTAAAAGCGCTTCGCCTATGGTTGTGCCGAGTTCGTCGTACTTCTTATCTATGCCGCCCTTGTCAAAATCGAATACTTTTCTGACAAGTGAAAATCCGTTTGAATGTACGCCGCTTGAGGGCAGGGCAATTATAACGTCGCCGTGCTTTACCGACTTGTTGTCAAATACGTCGGGCTTGTTAACTATGCCTACCGTAAATCCCGCAAGGTCATAGTCCTCCTCGGGCATCATACCGGGGTGTTCGGCGGTTTCGCCGCCTATCAGAGCACATTCGGCTCTGACACAGCCCTCTGCCACGCCCGATACTATTGAGGCAATCTTTTCGGGAATATTCTTGCCGCAGGCGATGTAATCAAGAAAGAAGAGAGGTTTTGCACCGCAGCATATGACATCGTTTACGCACATTGCAACGCAGTCTATGCCGATGGTGTCGTGCTTGTCTAAAAGCATGGCGATTTTAAGCTTTGTGCCGACGCCGTCCGTGCCGCTGACAAGTACGGGTTCCGAACACTTTTCGCCCGACAGGTCAAAGAGTCCGCCGAAGCCGCCGATGCCCGATAAAGCTCCCGGAGTGAGAGTTCTTTTGATATGCTGTTTCATAAGCTCAACTGACTTGTAACCGGCGGTTATGTCAACACCGGCAGCCTTGTAGCTTTCGGAAAAGCTCTTTTCCATTATAAATTCTCCTTTGCTTTCTTTTCGCTTATCTTCTTTTCAAATTGAGTTTTGTTGGTGTCGGCAGGTATTTCTATGGGGTACTTGCCGTTAAAGCAGGCGGCGCAGAAATCGAGCTTGCAGCCGTCTGCGAGCTTAAATACGTGCTCTTCGCTGAGGTAGCCGAGCGAGTCAGCGCCGATTATTTGACGTATTTCCTCTATCGAATGGTTGTTCGCTATAAGGTTTTCGACCGAGTCTATGTCGGTTCCGAAATAGCACGGATGCCTGAACGGAGGCGCCGAAACACGCACATGAACCTCTTTTGCGCCTGCGTCGCGAAGCTGCTTTACTATTCTTGCACTTGTTGTTCCGCGAACTATTGAGTCGTCTATCATAACAACTCTTTTGCCCCTTACGGTGGAGCCTATTACATTCAGCTTTATCCTGACGTCGCTTTCGCGCTGCTCTTGAGTCGGCTGTATAAACGACCTGCCTATATATTTGTTTTTGATAAATCCCATACCGTAGGGGATTCCCGATTTTTTGGCATAGCCCATTGCGGCGTCGAGTCCGCTGTCCGGTACGCCTATGACAACGTCTGCGTCAACGGGATGCTCTTCGGCGAGAAATTCTCCCGCCTTTTGCCTTGCAAGGTGAACCGAAGCGCCCTCAATAACAGAATCCGGGCGTGCGAAATATATAAATTCAAATACGCAAAGAGCCTTTTTGCGGTCGGAACAATGACCTTCTATTGAGCGCATACCGTATTTGTCGATAACCACTATTTCACCGGGACGCACATCGCGTACATATTCCGCACCGAGAGTGGAAAGCGCACACGATTCCGAAGCGAATATTGTTTTGTTTCCCTTTTTGCCTATGCAAAGCGGACGGAATCCGAGCGGATCGCGCGCCGCTATCAGCTTTGACGGCGACATTATGATAAGCGAGTAAGCTCCCTTGAGACGGTACATTGCCGAAAAAACCGCCGCCTCGATTGACGGAGCGGCAATTCGCTCCTTGGTTATGATATATGAAATAACCTCGGTGTCGCTTGTGGAGTGAAAAATAGAACCGCTCATCTCAAGCTCTCTGCGAAGCTCGGCTGCATTTGTAAGGTTGCCGTTGTGAGCGAGAGCCATACTGCCCTTTATGTGATTTACTACCATCGGCTGGGCGTTCTCACGTGAGCCGCCTCCCGTGGTTCCGTAGCGGACGTGACCGACAGCCATTTGCCCCCTGCCGAGCGAAGCGAGCTTTTCACGGCTGAATACGTCGTTTACAAGCCCTGCGTCCTTGTAGCAGTTAATAATGCCGTCGTCGTTTACCGCTATTCCGCAGCTCTCCTGACCGCGGTGCTGAAGTGCAAAGAGCGCATAATATGCCGCGGACGCCACGTCTGCGGTCTCTTCGGAATAGATACCGAAAACGCCGCACTCTTCATGTATACTGTCAAACATATAATACCTCGTAATTTGCTTTAATAGCCTATTCAGTCTTTAAGACCGAGACGGCGGAATACCTCGTTGTAAGCTTCTTCAACATTGCCGAGATCGCGGCGGAAACGGTCCTTGTCAAGCTTTTCGTTTGTTTTTACGTCCCAAAGACGGCATGTGTCGGGCGATATTTCGTCGGCAAGAATTATTGTTCCGTCGGGAAGTCTGCCGAATTCGATTTTGAAGTCGATGAGCTTCATTCCGGCAGAGAGAAAATATTTTTTGAGGCACTCGTTTACTTTTCTTGTGTATTTCTTTATCGTGTCGATTTCGTCCTGAGTCGCAAGGCCGAGAGCAAGCGCGTAGTCGTCGTTGATAAACGGATCGCCGAGCTCATCGTTTTTGTAGCTGAATTCAAGAATGGGGCAGAGAAGCTCTTTTCCCTCGGGTACGCCCATTCTCTTTGAAAAACTGCCTGCCGCCACGTTTCTTACTATTACCTCAAGCGGAACTATGGAAACCTTTTTAACGGCTGTTTCGCGGTCGCTGAGTTCCTTTATGAAGTGTGTGGGAACTCCGTCTTTTTCAAGCAGACCGAATACGTAGTTTGACATCTTGTTGTTTACTACGCCCTTGCCCATTATAGTGCCTTTTTTTTCGCCGTTAAAAGCGGTTGCGTCGTCTTTATAATCAACTATTACAACGCCGTCCTCGTCCGTTGCAAAAACCTTCTTTGCTTTTCCCTCATAGAGCTGTTCGAGTTTTTTCATAAATAATATCTCCTTGTGATTAGTTTTTGAATTGATTTGAAATTATATCGTCTTTTTCGCGGACTGCCTCTGCCATTTCTTTTCGCATATCACGCAGCTTTTCGCGAAGCGTATCGTCCGAGAGCGAGAGCATCTGCGCCGCGAGTATGGCGGCATTTTTGCCTCCGCCGAGAGCGACTGTGGCTACGGGGATGCCCGACGGCATTTGTACCGTTGCCAAAAGTGCGTCGAGTCCGCCGAATGACGAACCCACGGGAACGCCTATTACCGGCAAAACGGTGTTGGCGGCAAGTACCCCGCCGAGATGAGCCGCCATACCGGCTATTGAAATTATAACTCCGAATCCGTTTTGTTCGGCATTTTTTGAAAATTCCGACGCTTCATCGGGAGTGCGGTGCGCCGACATTACGTGAACCTCAAAGGGTATTCCGAGCTTTTTAAGCTCGGTTGCCGCTTTTTCGGCTGTGGGCAGGTCGCTGTCCGAACCCATAACTATTGCAACTTTTTTCATCTTTTGTTCCTCCGGTAAAAATATAAAGCGGCGTAGTTTTACACTACGCCGCTATTCAAACGTACATTTTTTCACAGTTATTGCGCTCTGCTTTTTTTACCGCACCTATTTTGCGGCGGTATAATTTTGCACAGTTACAGAGTATTTGCAAATTTATCAAATCATTTCCGTAAAGGCTTTTGATAAAAAGCATTCTCATACCTCCGTCAGCACAAAAACTATACTGTAATTTTACTTTTTACGACACAAAAAATCAATACAAAAAACCGCGGAATTTTAAAATTGGATACATCAACAACTATCACAAAATAAACTGACTTCGTTTGTCTAAAATGACAAGTGCGCCTTACTTTTCGGAAATGACTTCGGCGGCTTTTGCGGCGTGTGCGTTTTCGATTTGTCCGTCAAGCCAGTCGGTAATGTCCTTTATTACGGCGGTGCGGTCGGTTTCGTTGAGCAGCTCGTGCCTGTCGCCGGGGTAAAGCTTCAAGTCAACAGAATTGTGACCGGTCTTTTTTAAAGTCAAAAATACCTCGTTAACACCCTTGCCGTATTCACCGACGGGGTCGTTTTCACCGGCAATCATAAATATCGGTTTATCCTCGGGAACCGCGCGGTACCAGCTTTTTTCCGAAATCTGTTTTAAAAGGGAAAACAGCGTCTTAAATCCGTTTGCGGTGAAAACAAAGCCGCAGTAATCGTCGTCGATATACTTCTTAACTTCCGCTTTGTCCTTTGAGAGCCAGTCGAACTGTGTTTCGTTTTCGGTGCGCTTGTTATATTTTCCGAAAGCAAGCGAATTGAGAAAACCCGAGCGGTGATGATCTCCGCTGCGTCTCTCTATCGCTTTAGCCAAAGCTATGCCGAGACCGGCGGCAGGGTTGGCTCCGCTCGTGCCGCACCATATTGTACCGTCTGTGGTGTCGGGATATTTCGCCGTATATGCGCGCGAGAGGAAAGAGCCCATGCTGTGGCCGAAAAGATACAGCGGAAGCCCTGGATACTCGCGCCTTGCTATGTCGTTTAATTGCTTCATATCGTCAACAAGGCTTTCAACTCCGTTTTCGCCGAAGTAGCCGAGCTCGCTGTCGTCGCTGACGGAATTGCCGTGCCCCAAAAGGTCGCATATAAATACGGCGTAGCCCCTTTTGCAGAGCTCAACCGCAAATCTTCCGTAGCGGTTTGAGTGTTCGGCCATTCCGTGCGTTATCTGAACAACGCCCTTTACGCTGCCGTAGTCGGCAGGCGAAGCCGACTGTGCGTATATGTCGCAAAGCCCTGAGGCCGATTTAAATGTGTATTCATTAGTCAAAAATTCCATAAAAGCACCTCTTAACAGAGATTTTAATATTCGCGGCAGAAAAATATAAACTTCGCCTTGTGAATGTTGCGGTAAAATACCGAGGTTATTATAACATATAATAGTATAAATGTACTATTATACAAACATTTTCGTGTTTTTACACAAGCCCTGAGACTGCTTTTTGTTGAAACGGACGATATTTGCTTATATACGCCGAAAACTCAAAAAAATTATTGTAAAACGTGTAGGGCTGTGGTATTATTACTGTCATTGAATATGGGGGTATAGCTCAGCTGGGAGAGCGCTTGAATGGCATTCAAGAGGTCAGCGGTTCGATCCCGCTTATCTCCACCAAACTAAAAAACGCACTTCCGCTATTGTCGGCGGAGGTGCTTTTTATCTTTCCGGCAGAATATATCTCTGTATTCCGAATTTTCATACGGCACGGTTCCTGCGGATTTTGAATCGCGCCTTAATCGGAGGGAGAAAATTTGCGGTTTTCTGCTTTTTGTGAGTATACGGAAGATGAAGAAGGACATCGGTTTGCGGAGTACGGAATATGCTGTATAGACGGCTCCGCCACACTCAAAATAGGGGAAATAACTCTTGAAGAGACCGAAATAAACGAGCTGCTGAAGCTTCTCAGAGCCGGCAACCCCGAAATGTGTCATATACAATATATAGTAGAAGATTTTATAACTCTTAAAAGTTGTACTGTGACCTGCGGCAAATAATTTGTGGAAACGTCGATTTACGTCGAATGTTGTCGGAGATTAAAATCTGCCGCGAATTGACGCTGCCTTGACGGCAAAACAAAGTCTTTAAACTGTTTTGTGCAGTTTGAGGACTTTTTTGTTGTGTTTTGGTAATATTTATGTTATCATTAAATGAAAATTTTAATTGGGGGAATCTTAATGGATTTTAAATCGGATTCATTCATGTACGGATTGGGCATATGTATTGTTCTTTTCGTCATTGCACAGTCAATTTTTTTCCTTGTGCGTGCCGTGAGGAGGGCAAAGGCGCTCGGAATTGAAACCTCGACTGTCAAAAAAACCATCTCGTCCAGTGCCGTTTTCACGGTAGCTCCGGCGCTTGCGATAGTCGCTACGGTAATAACTCTTGCCAAGGCTCTCGGCATAGTTCTTCCGTGGATACGTCTTTCGGTAATAGGCGCAATACAGTATGAGGTACCTGCCGCCGAGGCAGCGGTTGAGGCATTCGGCATTTCCAGCGGTATTTCGCAGGAGATAACCGACCCGAAGATATTTGCGACCGCCGCGTGGGTAATGACTATCGGCAGCGTTATGCCGCTTGTGCTTGTTCCGTTTGTGCTTAAAAAGATACAAAAGGGTATGAATAAGGTTGCAAGCAAGGACAGCAGATGGTCCGACCTTATGTCCGCTGCCGCTTTTATAGGCCTTATTTCCGCTTTTATAGGCAGAGCACTCGCAGGCTCGGGCGATAAATTCGTAGTAGGCGACGGTGCAGGCGTAATGTCCGTAACGGCGCTCCTTTCGTCAATGCTCTTTATGTTCATTCTCGAAAAGCTGGCAGATAAGCACAATATAAACTGGCTGAAGCCGTTCGCCATGCCGTTTAGTATGATACTTGCAATGATACTCGTAACGATACTTGCCAAGGTTCTTCCGTCAGACGTTGCAACATTTGAATGGAGGGGTTAAGTATGAAAAAGAGAAGTTACTTTGACAGCGTGCATTTTTACGGAACAATATGGGATATTGCCGCTTTGCTTGTCTTCTTGATGATCCCGGTTGCCATCTGTATTCATTTAAATGTATGGCCTGAGGCTAAATATGTATTCAAAGGTCTTTTACCCGTTGCCATGATATTTTATCCGTCGGCAATCATAGAGGTTCTTACATATACCCCCTTGCTCGGTGCGGGCGGAACATATCTCGGCTTTGTAACCGGCAACATTACAAACCTCAAGCTCCCGTGCGGACTTAACGCAATGGAAAATGCCGGTGTCCGCGCAAATTCGGAAGAGGGCGAGGTCATTTCCACAATCGCAATAGCAACCTCGTCTATTGTTACCACGGTAATAATAGCTCTCGGCGTGCTTGTATTTTCTCCCTTGCTTCCGTATATTACGGCAGAGGATTCGCCGCTTACCCCGGCATTTAATCAGGTTGTTCCGGCGTTGTTCGGCGCACTCGGTATCAGCTACTTCAGAAAGCATTGGAAGATTTCTATAATACCGCTTGCCGTAATAGTCATTATCCTTCTCATAAACGGTTCGATAGGCTCGGGCGTGCTCATACCGGTAGGTGTTGTTGTAGCACTTCTCAGCACTCATCTCCTTTACAAAAAGGGTTGGGTAAAATAGTTCGCGGCCGTAAAATATATACGGAAAAATGTATTAAGTGTATTAAGATTGTTTTTGGAGGAATTTTTTATGGAGACCCAAAATAGCGGTACATCGGTCGATACGGCAAACGTAAAGACCAAAAGACGGGGCCTTTTCAGTAAAGAAGCGGACGAGGGCTATGTGCCTAACAGAGAACTTTTTGCCTATTCGACAGCTCTCGCCGGGCAAAATCTCACTTATCAGTTTGTAACGCAGTGGCTGTTCTATTTCTGCACCGACATACTTAAAATAGGTGCCAGAAAAGTCGGATTTTTCACAGGCTTTTCGCGAATTTGGGACGCTTTCAACGATCCGTTGGTAGGTGCCATAATAGACCGCAGAAGATGTAAAAACGGTCAGAAGCTGCATCCGTATCTCGGTAAATTGCCGATTTTTATCGGTATACTGACAGCTCTTATGTTTGTGGATTTCGGCGTGGGTGAAACCGCGGCTGTGGTAATAATCCTATGCATTTACATCGGCTGGGATTTTACATATTCGTTTCAGGATGTTGCCCTGTGGGGTATGATGTCGCTGATTTCACCGCACCCTCACGAGCGCGCGAGGGTCTCTCAGTGGCTCAACATCGGCGTCGGAGCGGCGTGGGGCGCCATAAGCCTTATTCCGATGATAATGGGTGCAAGAGAAAAAATCGGCATCAGCGAAAAGCTGTTGTTCCTTATATTCGGTATTGTGTTCGGCTTCGGCGGCGAGCTTATGTCCATACTTGCGTACAAGACAAAAGAGCGTGTTGAATTTGTCGCACCGCCGAAACAGTCTCTCTTAAAAGACATTGCGCTTCTCAGATATAATAAGATTCTCATTTTACTTTTGCTCGCACAGATTCTTAATTTCTTCAACGGCGCCATAGCCTGGATTTATTTCTTTAAATACTGCGTAAGCATAAATATCGGCGGTAAGGTTATAAACGGCGAAACAGTGCAATTCTATTACGGTATACTCGTCAGCGCGTTTTCCGCCGTAAGTATGTTCTTTGCGGTAAAGCTTGCCGATAAGCTCGGCGGTATGAAAAATATCGTTATAGTAGCGCAGGTTATGAATGCTCTTTTCAGAGTTGTGGCTTTCTTTATCGGATTTGACACGCTTCCCAAGATGATAGCGGTAATCGCCATAATTTCCGTTTCGTCCATACCCACAAATATGGTCGGTATAGCTCAGCGTTCGCTGCTTTGCGACTCCATAGATTATACCGAATGGAAAACGGGCAAGCGCACCGAGGGTATATCAAACTCCATGCAGAATTTGACAAATAAATTCGTAGATGCGTTAAAGCTTATTTTCAGCGGACTTGTGCTCTCCGGGCTCGGATATGATGCGAATTTGGGACTTGAGGGTCAGACGCAGGCTTTCTATAAGGCTCAGTGGCCGCTTTTCATGCTTCTTCCGGCGCTCGGTTCCGTGCTCTATCTTATCCCGTTTTTATGCATACGCTATTCAAAGGCTCAGCGTGCGCAGGTTGAAAAGGACCTTGCCGAAAGACACGCGGAGTCACTTGCAAAAGAAGAGGCAGAATCCGTCAAATAAACATAATAATACGGTGCTTTGCGTATGTAATTCGTGCAAAATCGAATAATTATACATTGTACTTGCATAATTTGACATGAAGTGATATTATATATCCATTAAATTATTACGGAGGAATCGTAATGAAAAAAGCATTAAAAGTTATTTCGCTTATGCTCGTAGCCGTTTTGATGGTTATGTCATTTGCGGCTTGTGGCAGCAAAGATGACGCCGCAACCGGTCCGGATACGACTAAGGAAACAAAAACACCGGCAGTTAAGGTAATCGAAATCAACCTAACCGATGAAGATTATGCATTCGGCGTTGACAAAAATCAGCCCGAGCTTCTCGAAAAGGTAAACAGCTTTATTGCCGAAATCAAATCTAACGGTACTTTCGACGCAATATGCAATAAATATTTCGCCGGCGGCACTCCCGATGTAATCAAGTCGGCAGCTCTTGATTCTACCAAGGATCAGCTCGTAGTTGCCACCAACGCGGCTTTTGAACCGTTTGAGTACACAAACGGCGACGGCTACAGCGGCATTGATATGGAAATTGCAAAGGCTCTTGCCGATTCTCTCGGTAAGGAACTTGTTATCCAGAATATGGACTTTGACTCGGTTTGCCTTTCGGTAGGTCAGCATAAGTGCGATATTGCAATGGCAGGTCTTACCGTAAAGCCCGAGAGAGAAGAGTATGTTACATTCTCGACTCCTTATTACAAGGCTTCTCAGAGACTTATCGTTAAGGGCACCGACACCAAGTTTGACAGCTGCACGGATGCCGCTTCGGTTGAGGCTATTCTTAAAACGTTTGACAGCAGCGTAAAAATCGGTGTTCAGAACGGCACCACAGCTCAGCTTTACTGCGAGGGCGACGCCGAGATGGAATTCCCCGGACTTAACGCTGTTTGCGTAGGCTACAAGAGCGGTTCTCTTGCTGTTCAGGATATGATTAACGGCAATATCAATTATGTTATAATTGATGCTGCTCCCGCGGCTTGTATTGCTCAGTCTATAAACGAAGTAAACTGAATTACTGTTAAGACTTAACACTTCAATGCCTCACCTAATAAAAGTGGGGCATTGTTTATATTAAAGTAAGGAATTTGATACATGGGTAATTTTGATATTAAGGTCAAGCGTTTTATTGATGTGTTTATAAACGCAGGCGCCTATAATAAGGTACTGTTAGGCCTTAAAAATACTCTTATAATAGCCGTCTTGGGTCTCGTTATCGGCATACTGATAGGTACTCTTATAGCCACAGTCAGGGTCTTGCCGAAATACAGAAAACTGCCGCGCATTTTAAACGGCTTTTGCAGTTTTTATGTAAGCCTTTTCAGAGGAACACCCGTAGTTGTACAGCTTCTTGTATTTTATTACGTGCTTTTGCCGCTTCTGAATATTAAAATGACGTCTGTTGCGGTATCCGTATGTGTATTCGGGCTTAACAGCGCGGCATATGTTTCCGAGATAATGCGAAGCGGCATACAGTCTGTTGACCCCGGTCAAATGGAGGGCGGCAGAGCCGTAGGTATGAGTTACGGAACCACGATGATGAAGATTATCATTCCGCAGGCGATAAAAAACATTTTGCCCACCCTCGGCAATGAGTTTATCTCTCTTATCAAAGAGACCTCGGTAGTAAGCTTTGTCGGCGCTACGGACCTGTATGTTGCATTCAACTATATAGGCAGCAACAGTTATGAATTTATGGTGCCGTACCTTGTTATGGCAATCATTTATATTTTGATGGTGCTGATAATCAGCTTCTTCATCAAGATTATGGAAAGGAGCCTGAAGAAGAGTGATAGAAGTCATTGATCTTTGCAAAAGCTTCGGCGACCTCTCCGTATTAAAGGGTATAAACCTTAAAATAGAGCAGGGCGAAAAAGTGGTTATAATAGGACCGTCGGGTTCGGGTAAAAGTACGCTGCTTCGATGCCTTAACTGTATGGAGGATCCCACCTCCGGCAAGGTGCTTTACCACGGCGTAGACCTTACGGATATGAAAGTCAATATAAACAGACAGCGCGAAAAAATAGGAATGGTCTTTCAGCACTTTAATCTCTTTAACAACAAAACCGTTATAGAGAATATAATGTTGTCGCCCGTGCTCTGCGAGAAACGCAGAATGAGGCAGCTCCGCTGTCAAAATATGTTCGGCAAAGCTACGACCAAAGAGCCTGTAAAAACCTCTAAACAGATAAAAGAGGAAGCTCGCAAAAACGCTCTTGAGCTGCTTAACAGAATAGGTCTTGCCGATAAAGCGGATGTTTATCCGTCACAGCTTTCGGGCGGCCAAAAGCAGCGTGTGGCAATAGTCCGCGCGCTCGCCATGAATCCCGACGTCATTCTTTTTGACGAGCCCACAAGCGCCCTTGACCCCGAAATGGTAGGCGAGGTACTTGAGGTTATGAAAGAACTTGCTAAAGAGGGTATGACCATGGTTGTTGTTACTCACGAAATGGGATTTGCCCGCGAGGTCGGCGACAGAGTTCTGTTTATGGACGACGGTAAAATTCTTGAAGAAAATACTCCCGAGGAGCTTTTTACGAATCCGCAAAATCCGAGGCTGAAAGATTTTCTTTCAAAAGTTTTATAAAAAGTGTTGACAAATCAAATCTTTGGTATTATTATACTTTAAACCGCTAAAATATTGAGGTAATAATTAAATGCGTAATCTTGTCTTTACAGCTTCATACTATTACTTTTACTTTATCAACTTTTTTGGTAAGGCCAGTATGAATTTTGCTGCAAAACAGATAGCGTGCTGAGATTTAAGGTATTTTGGTAAATGCGTCCCGCAGTGAAATTCGCTGCGGGACTTTTTATTTTTCAGAGTAAGGAGCAAAAACAATGGTAGTAATTTTGAAGGACGGCGCAGACAGTAAAAAGGTAAAAAATCTTACCGACTGGCTCGAAAATCAGAAAATTTCGGTTCATAAGGTTATAGGCGAGTACCAGACGATTTTAGGCCTTATCGGCGATACAAGCAAAATCGACATCGACCTTATACAGGGACTCGACATAGTTGAAAAGGTAAAAAGAATTTCCGAGCCGTATAAAAACGCCAACAGAAAGTTCCACCCCGACGATACAATTATTGATGTCGGCGGACATAAAATAGGCGGCGGCAACTTCCAGTATTTTGCAGGTCCTTGCTCTGTTGAGAGCCGTGAACAGATAATCTCGATAGCAAAAGACGTCAAAAAGGCAGGCGCCAATATTTTAAGAGGCGGTGCTTTCAAGCCGCGCACTTCACCCTATGCTTTCCAGGGAATGCGCGCCGAGGGACTTGAGCTTTTGCTTGAGGCAAAAAAAGAAACCGGTATGCCGATAGTTACCGAAATTATGGACGCGTCTCACCTTGATTTGTTTGAAAACGTAGACATAATTCAGGTCGGAGCAAGAAATATGCAGAACTTCGAGCTTTTAAAGGAGCTCGGCAGAATAGACAAGCCCATTTTCTTAAAGCGCGGACTTTGCGCCACACTTCAGGAATTCCTTATGAGCGCCGAATACATTATGGCTGAGGGTAACCAAAAGGTTATACTCTGTGAGCGCGGCATAAGAACCTTTGAGACCGCCACGAGAAATACTCTCGACCTTTCGGCTGTCGCAATGCTCCACGAGATGACGCATCTCCCCGTAGTTGTTGACCCGAGCCATGCTTCGGGTATTGCAAGACTTGTAAAGCCGATGTCCTTTGCGGCTGCCGCCTGCGGTGCAGACGGTCTTATGATAGAGGTTCACAACGACCCTGCAAAGGCTCTTTGCGACGGACCCCAGGCTCTTCGTCCGGAGGAATTCGCTGAGGTAACAAGAGGCGTTAACGCTATAAGAGAAACAGTAAACAATCTGTAATTTTGTGAGGCGATAAAGATGAATATAGCAATAGTAGGTTTGGGACTTATCGGCGGTTCAATAGCCAAGGCAATCAAATACAATACGGATAATACCGTTTACGGCTATGACATCGACCGCGGAGTTTTGCTTAAAGCAAAGCTTTTGGGTGCGGTTGACGAAGAGCTCACAAATGATATTCTCCCGACGTGCGATATGGTGATTTTGGGTCTTTATCCTAATGATACGCTCGAATTTGTACGCACTCATGCGGATAAGATAAAAAAAGGCGCCATAGTTATGGATTCCTGCGGTGTAAAGCGCGTTGTCTGCGAGCCTCTCTGGAAGGTTGCTTCCGAAAACGGATTTACGTTCATCGGAGCGCACCCTATGGCAGGACTTCACTTCTCGGGATTTGAATATTCCGACGTCGGTATGTTCTCGGATGCTTCCATGATAATTGTTCCTTCAAAGGACGTTAAAATCGAGGATTTGGAGGAAGTGAAAAAGCTGTATCTCAAACTCGGATTTACAAATATTCAGATATCGACTCCCGAGGAGCACGACAAGATAATAGCCTATACTTCTCAGCTTGCCCACGTCGTTTCAAACGCATATGTTAAAAGTCCCGAGGCAGAAGTGCACAAAGGATTTTCGGCGGGCAGCTACAAGGATTTAACGCGCGTCGCAAAGCTCAATGAGACTATGTGGACAGAGCTTTTCCTTGAAAATGAGGATAATCTCATAAACGAGGTAGACGGCATTATAGCAAACCTGCAAAAGTATTCAAAGGCTCTCAAAGAGCGCGATGCCGTCACGCTGAAGGCTCTTTTAAAAGAGGGTCGCGAGCGCAAAGAAAAGATAGACGGTATGTATAAAAACTAAAATCGTCGATTCGGAGGCATTATGAAAACAGTTGAAGTAGACGCTGGCGTGCGTTATAATATTGTAATTGACAAGGGCATTTTGCCGAAAAGCGGCGATATGATAAAAGATGTCACTGCCGCCGAAAGGGTGGCTGTGATAACCGACGATACCGTAGATAAGCTTTATTCGGACGTCGTTATGAAGTCGCTCTCCGACGCAGGCTTTGAAACCTTTAAATTTGTATTTCCGCACGGGGAAAAATCAAAAAATATATCAACTTTTTCTTCGATACTTGAATTTTTAGCCGAGAGCGGACTTACAAGAACCGACGCCTTGGTGGCGCTCGGCGGCGGAGTTGTCGGCGACGTCGCGGGATTTGCCGCCGCAAGCTATCTGCGAGGTATAGATTTTATTCAGATACCGACCACGCTTTTGGCGTGCGTTGATTCGTCCGTGGGCGGAAAAACCGCAATAGACATAAAGGCAGGTAAAAATCTTGCCGGCGCATTTTATCAGCCGAAGCTCGTTATAGTGGATTTCGGGACTCTCTCCACACTTACCGACGGGATTTTTGCCGACGGAATGGCTGAAGTCATTAAGTACGGAGTGATTTTTGACAAAGCGTTTTTTGAGTTTCTGCGCAATAACGAGGCAAAAGACAATCTCGAATATGTAATAACGCGCTGTGTGGAGTTAAAGCGCGACATTGTAAATGCCGACGAAAAAGAAAAAGGCGTCAGGGCGCTCCTGAATTTCGGCCACACAGTAGGTCACGCCATAGAAAAATGCAGCGGATATAAAATTTCACACGGAAGTGCGGTTGCCGTCGGAATGGTAATAATATCGAGAGCGGCATATAAATGCTCCTTCTGCGGCGAAAATTACGCCGATATTATAGCGTCGCTCAATAAAAAATATTCTTTGCCCGTCAGCACCGTTTTTTCCGCAAAAGAGCTTTCGTCCGCGGCAATGGCAGACAAAAAACGGTCGGGTGACAGCATAAAATTGATAATTCCCGAAACTCTCGGTAACTGTGTTATAAAAAGTGTACCGACTTCGGAGCTTGAAAAAATAATCAGCGAGGGACTCAGTTAATGGATATAAGGCTAAAACCGTGCCGCTTTTGCGGTGAAGTCAAGGCTCTGTCGTCAAAATCGGACGCCCACAGGCTTTTAATAGCCTCGGCGCTCAGCGACAAGCCGACTTTCATAAGGTGCAACACCCGTTCCGCCGATATAACGGCAACGGTGAATTGCCTTAATTCGCTCGGAGCGGATATAGAATTCGTTGACGGCGGTATTTCGGTTAACCCCATCAAAGAAAGAAGAAAAAACGCCGTACTCGATTGTAATGAGAGCGGCTCGACCATCAGATTTTTACTCCCTGTTGCCGCAGCGCTCGGAACAAACGCCGAGTTTACCGGCGGCGGCAGACTTCCGGAACGTCCGTTGTCTCCGCTGCGTGAGCAAATGGAGGCTCATAATGTCGTCTTTTCGCCGATAAATGTATTTCCCGTTAAAATAAGCGGCGAAATGACATCGGGCGAATTTACGATTAAGGGAAATATAAGTTCTCAGTTTATTACGGGGCTTCTGTTTGCGCTGCCGCTTTTAAACGGCGACAGCGTTATTAACGTTATACCGCCCGTCGAATCGAGACCGTATATAGATATGACGCTTAATACGTTAAAAAAATTCGGAATAAGCGTAAAAGAAGATAATAATCGGTTCTTTATACCCGGAGGGCAAAAGTATGTGTCCCCGGGTACTGCCGTATCACAAGGCGATTGGTCAAATTCGGCATTTTTCCTGACGGCAGGCGCCGTTTCCGGCAAGGTCACCGTGACCGGGCTTGACCTTTCGTCCGTTCAGGGCGATAAACAAATACTCACAATTCTTAAAGAAATGGGAGCCGAAATATCCTTAAGCCGCGACGGTATAACCGTCGAAAAAGGCAATTTACACGGTACAAATATCGACGCGCGAAATATTCCCGACCTTGTTCCTATAATTTCCGTGGCAGCAGCCGCGGCAAATGACGGCAAGACCGTGATAACAGGTGCCGAAAGACTTAAAATAAAGGAATCCGACAGACTTACGGCAGTTTACGAAAGCCTTAAAGCTCTCGGAGTTAATGTATCAAAGACGGACGACGGACTTGTGATAAACGGAACGGGCTTTGTCGGCGGCGGCGCTGTCAGCGGATATAACGACCACCGTATGGTTATGGCACTTTCCGTTTTGTCCGCTGTTTCAAGCGGCGATATTATTTTGCGCGGAGCAGAAGCGGTAAATAAATCTTACCCGAATTTCTTTGAAGATTTTTCTTCGCTCGGAGGTAGTTACAATGTCATCAATTCTTAGAGGAAACAAGATAAATGTCTCGGTTTTCGGTCAGTCACACTCCGAAGCGATAGGTTGTGTTATTGACGGACTGCCGGCAGGGGTAAAGCTTGACACCTTGTCAATAGAAAAATTTATGCAGAGAAGAGCGCCGGGTCGCAATAAATATTCGACAACGCGCCGCGAGGCGGATAAGCCCGTAATATTGTCGGGACTTGTTGATAATACTACGTGCGGCGCGCCTCTTGCTATGATGATTGCGAATACAAATACGCGTTCGGGCGACTACGGCAATATACGTACTCTTCCGCGCCCCGGTCATTCCGACTATGTCGCGGCTGTAAAGTATAACAGCTTTAATGATATTGCGGGCGGTGGACACTTCTCGGGCAGGCTGACTGCGCCGCTTTGCTTTGCCGGAAGCGTTTGTATGCAGATTTTAAAGCAAAACGGCATAAATATTAAGGCTCATATAGCGTCCGTAGGCGGCGTAGAAGATGAAAAATTCGACCCCGTTAACATAACAAGCGAAAATATCGCGGAAAAAGAATTCCCCGTTATAAACGACGATGCCGGAGAAAAGATGAAAGCGGAAATAGAAAAGGCGAGACTTGACTCTGACTCGGTCGGCGGAATTATAGAGTGTGCCGTAACCGGTGTAAAAGCAGGTTTCGGAGAGCCTATGTTTGACGGTATTGAAAACCGCCTTGCCGCCGCCGTTTTCGGAATACCTGCCGTAAAGGGTATAGAGTTCGGCAGGGGATTTTCATCGGCACTGCTGCGCGGAAGCGAAAATAACGATGAATTTACGGTATCGGACGGTGCAGTACGAACCAAAACAAATAATCACGGGGGAATTCTCGGCGGTATAACAAGCGGTATGCCCATAGTTTTCCGAGTGGCAATAAAGCCTACTCCGTCCATAGGCAAGCCTCAACAGAGCGTAAACCTTGAAACGATGGAGGAAGAGGAGCTTTTGATAAAGGGCAGGCACGACCCGTGCATAGTGCCGCGTGCCGTACCCGCAGTCGAAGCGGTAACGGCTGTGACAATGCTTGATATAATTCTTTAAAAAATTCCGAAAGGATAGTGGCAATGGATAAGGATATTAACGAATTAAGAAGCGAGATAAACGATATCGACCGCGAATTTGTTGAGCTTTTTATAAAGCGTATGGGCGTTTCGCTGTCGGTAGCTGAGTATAAGAAAAAAACCGGTATGCCGGTGCTTGACCGTGCCCGTGAGCGCGAACTTTTAAATCGCGTGGCAAAAATGTCGGGCGACGATATGAAAACATATACAAGGCTTCTTTATTCCACCGTATTAAATCTCTCGCGTTCATATCAGCACAGATTTCTTGACAATACTTCCGCTCTGTCCGAAAAAATACTGTCGGCGGCCGCAAATACCGCCGATGTTTTTCCGAGCGAAGCCGTTGTCGCGTGTCAGGGCGTAGAGGGAGCATATTCGAGCCTCGCCTGCGAAAAGCTGTTCCGTTATCCCGATATAATGTTTTTTGACAGCTTCGACGGTGTCTTTTCGGCCGTTCAAAACGGGCTTTGCCGCTACGGCGTGCTGCCTATCGAAAACAGCACGGCAGGCTCCGTAAATAAGGTCTACGACCTTATGAGCAAAAATGAATTCTATATAGTACGCAGTATACGTCTCAAGGTCGACCATTCGCTGCTTGCCAAAAAGGGAACGGCGCTTACCGATGTAAAAGAGATTTTTTCTCACGAGCAGGCAATAAATCAGTGCTCCGGATTTTTAAATTCTTTAAGCGGAGTCAAGGTCACCGTTTGCGCCAATACGGCAATGGCTGCCAAAATGGTTGCCGAGAGCGACCGCCGCGATGTTGCGGCAATATCTTCGGCGGACTGTGCAGGGCTGTACGGGCTATGCTCGCTGTCCTCGGATATACAGGATACCGGCAACAATTACACGCGTTTTATATGTATCTGTAAGGACCTTGAGGTTTACCCCGGTGCCGATAAAACAAGCCTTATGATGACCTTGCCGCACGAACCCGGCTCGCTTTACAATATCCTTGCGAGATTTTTTGCTTACGATATAAACCTTTTAAAGCTCGAAAGCCGACCTTTAAAGGACAGGGATTTTGAATTTATGTTTTACTTTGACATTGAGTCGCCCGTTCACTCCGACGGTTTTTCACGCGTTATTACCGAGCTGTCGGGCAGCATCGACGATTTTACGTATCTCGGCAGTTATTCCGAAGTGTTGTGATTAAATCCTTTGGGGGAAGTTATTAAGAAATCTAAATAATCTGTTTACAAAATGTTAATCAAAAGTACTTTTTGCCGAAACATTTGATGTTTATACTAAAGACATCAAATCAAGAGAGCGACATAAACTGTTGATTTGATAAAAAGATTGTCAAATCTTTTTAGACTTTTTCATTACTTTCTCCCCCTTCTTAAAAGCAAAAAACAAACCGTCCGGTCTCCCAACGGACGGTTTGTTTTTTATCTGTTTTTTTATAAAAGCTTGTTTAACACTTCCGCAAGCTCCGAAACGTGTTGATACCTCTTTGACATCTGCGCCATAATGCACTTGTTTATTATTTTGCCGAGCTTGCCGTTCGGCGTGTCGATTGTGGGGTGAACCCCGAGAATCAGCTCGTTTAAAAGAACCCCCACGGCGTAAATGTCGGTAACGGGACCCGATTGATAAATTCCGAATTGCTCCGGTGCCGCATATCCGGCAGTACCCAGGTTTTTTGTGTCAGAGTATTTGTTATCATCGATAAGCCTTGCTATACCGAAGTCTATGATAACCGCTTCACCCTGCTCGTTGATTATTATGTTTGACGGCTTTATATCGCGGTGTATTATACCGAGCGAGTGCATAAATACAAGCCCCATGCAAATGTCGAGAGCATATTTTACGGCAAGCTCATTTTCGAGTGTTCCGCCGCTCTTTTTTACTATGCTGCCGAGCGATACGCCGTGTATATATTCTTCGAGTAAGGTTACGTCATTGTCATTTGAACACACTTCGTATACCGTTGCCGTATTTTTGTGGTGTTGCCCTCTGAGACGTCGCAAGACGTGGTCGTTGCGGTTCTTTTGACTTATCTTAATAATTTGCTTTTCCGAATCATTTTTTTGATACAGATAAACCCTCGACTGCACAGAGTCTTTAAGTGTGCTTTTTAACGTGTATTCTGTTTTAAGGTATTCGTCTATATAATTGCTTAAATCACTCACGTTAAATAACTCCGTTTCGGTATCAGTAATTGTAGTCGATGCTAACTCCGTTTCGCGTAAAATTGTAAATGTCATTTTGCGACATCGGATTGCCTTCCTGCAGATGTATGGCTCTGAGGCTAGGCGGACGATATGATTTTTCCGTCATTCCCGACCACACATTCGCCCGTGCCGGAACATAAAGCTCCTCAAGGTATATATTCAGGTTAAATGATCGTAAGGTTTCGTAATAATATCCATCCGGAATATCAGGCAAACGGTAGGTCTTATCCTTCTTTGCTTGCGGATAATACGAAACATAGACCGCCCTCGGATTGGCGGTTGAACTTTCCTGCATGGAAAAAAGAACGTCTCCGTCTGTCCAGTATCTTGTTTTAAAAGGCTTTCCGCCCTCCGCGACAACCTTTTTCAAATGGGTATTCGACGACAAAATATGGAAGGTGAAGTAATGCGACGGGGTAGCGTTTATGCGAAGCTCCTCAAGATAAAAGCAGTCATTTATAAAAACGTACCACGTCTTGTAAGGAACGGTAAAGGACTTGTCTTTTTTTGCATAGGGATAAAAGTATAAGCCGTCTAAATCAGAGTCATACAATACTCCGTCCTTTGACGTCATATAAGCATATCTGCGGCCGAAGGTTTCGGCTTTTGACGGCTTCGGCGTAGTTTCGATTGCCGCAAGCTTTGGGGTACCTTCAAAAAGATAACTCCAGGATTCGGCATAGGAATATAATGAATGGTCGGCTAAAAAACGTCCGAATGACAATTCATACGGAAATGTGATTTTTGTAAGGTTCGGCAGATTGTAAAAAACGGCTGTAGCGCAATTTGAAGAAGCCGGTAAATAGAATTGACGTTTGGAGAGGTCGTCGGCGCCCTCAAATGTTATAGTCCGTATTACATCGTTGTTTTTAAACGCACCGCTTGCGATATATGTTACGGGAATGTCATTTATGAATGCGGGCACAAGCACATTTGCACTGTGTCCCTCGTAGCCGACTATTTGTATATACGTACTGTCAATTGTGCTTATCGTCTCATATTTCAGCCCCTCCGATGAGGGCGGAGAATTGTCGATAACCTCTTCTTCGGTGACATCGGGTGTTTCGTTACTGTCTTTGCCTACGGGAACCGTATTTTCTGTCGAAGGTACGGAATCGGTGGCTTTATCCGATGCCGTTTCGCCTGCATCGCCGTTTTCGGTATATGTATTGTCGGAGCCTTCGGCGTCGTCTTTATTATGCGTAAAACTGCTGAAAAGCTTTCCGAAAAAGCCTGTTTCCTCTTGCGGTACTTCAACGTATTCGTAAACATTGTCGCCGTTTTCATCGGTAACGGCTTCCCCGCTTTCATCGGTAACGAGAACCGCCATGGTTTCGGGTTCGCCCGAGAGAGCGGTGCGTATTTGTTTTCTGGTGAGTCCGGCAATAATTCCGCACAACAAAAAAGTGCATACAAGAACAGCCGCCGTAAATGCTTTTCTGCGTGCTTTTTTTCTGCCCGTCGGCAAAGCATTTTTTACTTTAGACTTACTTATATGCTTTTTGGTGTGCTTATGCGACGGCTTTTCGTCGTGATTGCCGTTTTTTGCGCCGCAACTCTCCGGTGATGCCTTTGTGCCGAGCGCCGAGAAACAGTTAAGACAGAAATTAGCCTCATCCGGCATTTCTTTCTGACAAAACGGACATTTTTTTGCCATACTTTTCCCCATCCTTTAAACAGAAATTATTTTAAATCTTCTTCTCCCAAAGATAAAAGATTGTCCGAAACCTCATATATGCAGAGATTTCGGTTAATGCCGTGAATTATAATGCTGTCGCGCTTGATTCGCGGATAAAGCTGCGACCTACCGCAAAATTTAAGCGCCGTTTGACATTCGTCAAGCGAAAGCTTGAGCGCCAAAGCAAGGCGGATTATCTTATCACGCGACGGGGTTTTTCTGCCGTTTATTACATCGTAAAAGTATACATAACTGAAGTCCGACTTGTTGATAATATCCGACTTCGTCATTCCTGATTTTCTTATTATTCCTTTCCAGAAATTACTTAAATCGACGTTTACAAAGGAATCGGTATTATCTTTAATATAATTTTCGATTGATACTTTGTCGTCGCTTAATTCTTCCATAAGGTCATTTGTGTTTTTCTCCGCGGTTTTTATACCCGATACCGACATTGCAAAATACCCCTTTCGTTCCATTTTGCCGCAATTAAAGGACTTTTTAAAAGCTGTAAAAAAAGAAATCAATCCGCAACAAAATGTCTATATATAAAATACCCAAAAAACATTGCTTTGTCAAGTAAAACGGTGATATATCGCGCTTTTTTGACGAGAAAAAGCGGCTCTTGAATCCAATAAAATGTCGTTTTTTGTACTCAAACAGAGAATAGATTTCCGCTAAAAACACGTATATAATTTTATAAAATGTTTTTTGCTGCAATGAATGGGCTTTTGATTACATTCGGGCGTTTTAAAAATAATTTATATAATACGGAATAAACAGGGGTGTTTTTTTGATTACCGTTGCGATTTGCGACAGCGACAGTTTACAAAGAAAACATATTGCCGAGCTGGCAGATATAATTTTAAAGAAATGCTCGGTAGAGCATAAAATATTTTCGTTTGAGGACGGAAAAGGTCTTTCGGATTTCGTTTTTGCAAAGGGCAATGTCTGTGACATAGCTTTTCTCAGTATTGACCCCGACAGCAAAAGCGGACTTGCACTCTCTTTAAAATTAACGGACCGTTTCCCGGAAATGCAGATGATTTTAGTTACCGCATATGTGGAAAATGCGCGCAATATTTACACCGTGAAATATGCGGACTTCCTTGTGACGCCTTTGAATGCCGACAATTTACAGCTCGTCCTCACACGTGCCGTGCAAAATGTAACTAAGGTGCGTTCGTCGTATATAACCTTGAATTATGACAACTGTGTTACCGTGCTGAATACAAACGAAATCAAATACTGTGAGAGCGCCGGACGAAGGCTTGTTGTTCATACGCTCTCGGGCACTTATATATCATATATAAAGATAAGCGATATTACAAATCTTCTGCCGTCGAATTTTGTACGCATACACAAAAGCTATGTTGTCAACTTTGACTATGTTACCGCGATATATCCGTATGCCGTAAGGCTGAGCGACGGAAGCGAAATTTCGGTTCCGCAAAAGAAGTACAGAGGCGTTAAGGAGGAGTATGCTTTATACTCCGAGAACCGGTAGAAGCAGTATTGTTTCCCACACAGTGTTTTTCCCCCTCACAGTGTTGTCTCCCTTTTTGGGGGGCAGCACTGAATTTATATACATATTTATTCTTTTTGTTTGCTAAATCGCTTTTCTGTGGTATACTACCGTTGTCTCCATAGAGCGCACAACGGTGCCGCTGTTTTGTACGACGCTATAAAAAACGAAAGTGAAAAAGCAGTATATGAAAGAAAATAAAAAAGAACTTATAAAGCTTATTTCAAAAATCACAGTGGCTCTCGCCGTGTTTGTTTTTGTGCTTATAAACTATAAAAAGCTTGTAAATATAGACGTGCGCGAAATCGTTTCGGCGGCTCCGTCGCTTTTGCCGGCTGTTCTGTCGGTCCTTGCGGTATATTTTGTAAAGGGGCTTGTGCTTGTTATTCCCGCGTCGCTCGTCTATATTTCGGTCGGTATGGCTTTCTCTCCGATGACGGCTGTGCTTGTGAATATCGCCGGAATACTTGTGGAATTTACGGCGTCATATCTTTTCGGGCTGTTCCTCGGCGGCGATTATATAAATAAGATGATGCAAAAGCAGAAATACGGCAAAAAGATACTTGAAATGCAGGAAAATAAAAAGGACGCGTCAGTTTTCCTTATGCGTTTTATAACCGTGTTTCCACTCGATTTCGTAAGTCTGTTTCTCGGCAGCAGTAAGTACAATTTCGGGAAGTATATTCTGTTTTCGTTCCTTGGGCTTGCTCCGCGCGTTATATTGTTTACGATTCTCGGCGACAAGATATATGATTACATCCCGATGAAACTCATAATGACCGTATGCCTTTTTGCCATTCCCGTAATAGTTATAGCCGTTATAATCAAAAACGTGGCAGATAAAAAACGCAAGAAAAACGAAAGTACCGAAAATGCGGCGGATAAAGCGGAAAAAAAATGATATGATTTGACAAATTCCGATTGCGGAAGTATAATATCCGATATATTTAAAAAAGCGTTGATGAGAAACAGTAGATAGTATTTGTCGTTTCAGAGAGCGGGCGGTCGGTGAAAGCCCTGCGGCGGTATTATCGAACCCGTCTTTAAGCTCCGCGCAGAACGCGGCGGGTGTCCCGTTACAGACAAATGAGAGCGGATTTTCCGAATACAGGTGGTACCGCAGGCTATTTTGTTAGTTTGTCCTGAATGAAGCCAAAGCTTCGTTCGGGATTTATTTTTTGTTAAATCGGAGGAAAATGTAATGAAACTTGATAAGCTCGTAGGCGAGAGATTCAAAGAAAAACCGTCCGACTGCGTTATTGACAGCCACGCGTTGATGCTGCGCGGCGGATATATGAAGGGCGTCGCAAACGGTATTTATTCTCAGTTTACTCCGCTTAACCGTATATGCCGTAAAATCGAGGATATACTCCGCGATGAGATGGATAAGGTAGGCGGTCAGGAGGTAAAATTCCCGGTGGTTCTTCCGGCGAGCCTTTGGGACGAGTCCGGCAGATATGAAAGCGTAGGAAGCGAGCTTATGCGTTTTACCGACCGTAACAATGCGCGTCTTGTTCTCGGTATGACTCACGAGGAAGCCGCGGTGCAGCTTGTTCGCGAGTATGCAAATTCCTACTCCAAATATCCGTTTATGATATATCAGATTCAGACCAAATTCCGTGACGAGGCAAGACCGCGTGCAGGTCTTATACGTGTTCGTGAATTTACAATGAAGGACGCATATTCTTTCCACACTTCGCAGGAAGACCTCGAAAAATACTATATGGAGGTTTACGAAGCGTACAACCGCATTTTTGCGCGTGCCGGATTGCCGGAGGTTGTTGCCGTAAAATCGGATTCCGGTATGATGGGCGGCAGCGTCTCGCACGAATATATGCTTTTAACTCCGGTAGGCGAAGATACAATCGCTTATTGCTCCGAGTGCGGTTACAGGGCAAATATGGAGGCTGCCGAGAGCATTATCGAAAACAAGAAAGACGATGTAAGCGAAAATTTGGAGCTTGTCGAAACACCGAATATCCATACAATAGAGGATATTTGCGATTTTCTCAAAACGCCGCTTGAAAAGTCCTGCAAGGCTGTTGTATATCAGCAGAATTCGGACGATAAATTTGTGGTTGTGTTCATAAGAGGCGATCTCGATGTGAACGAAACCAAGCTTACAAATTATCTCCGTGAAAACATCCACCCGGGTGTTATTACCGAAGAGTGCGGACTTAAAGCCGGATTTATAGGACCGTACAACTTAAACGGCGATTTCAAAGTAGTTTACGACCGCTCGCTTAAAGGCACTAACAATCTGTCGTGCGGAGCCAATAAAGAGGGCTACCACTATACGGGGCTTTGTATGGAGCGCGACATACCCGACGCGGAGTATGCGGATGTTGCCAAAATCACCGCAGGCGGTATTTGTCCGAAGTGCGGTAAGCATACAATAAATATTTCGCGCGGCATAGAGGTCGGAAATATATTCCAGCTCGGCACGAAGTATACAAAGACCATGAATATGACTTATCTTGATAAAGACGGTAATTCTCAGTACCCGATAATGGGCTGCTACGGAATAGGCGTCGGCAGACTTGCCGCGTCCGTTTGCGAGGCTCACCATGATGATTACGGTCCTATTTGGCCTATGTCAATAGCTCCGTGGCAGGTTCATCTCTGCTGCCTGCGTTCCGACGACGAGAACGCCAAGAGCTTTGCGGACTCGTTATATAACGATTTGCAGAACGACGGCATTGAGGTTATATATGACGACAGAAACGTGCGTCCGGGCGTTATGTTCTCCGACGCCGATTTGCTCGGTGTGCCGGTTCGTGTGATAGTAAGCCCCAGAAATATGGGCGAAAATGTCTGCGAGGTCGTTACGAGAGACAAATCCGTCAGCAAAAAAGTCCCGCTTGCCGAGGTTAAGGAAACCGTCGAGCAGATGGTACGCGATATGCTCAAAAAATATATTGTCACCCAAGATTGAATTTTAGGTTGACAATCAACCGGCATAATGATATACTCCTTTAAGTTCACGCTTAAAGGAGTATTTTTATGGCTGAAAACAATGTTAAAACAAAACCGAAAAAAAGTGTCGGGCAAAAAACGCTTGATATGGTATATATAGCCGTATTTGCCGTAATTATTGCCGTTTGCTCGTGGATCTCGGTGCCTATGGTCATACCGTTTACGCTTCAGACCTTCGGTGTTTTCTGCGCCGTCGGCTTGCTCGGCGGAAAAAGAGGTACTCTGTCCGTCCTTATATATGTGTTGCTCGGAGCTGTCGGTATACCTGTTTTTTCGGGCTTTTCAAGCGGAATTGGAACGCTCTTCGGTGTAACGGGCGGCTATATAATGGGATTTATTTTCACGGCGCTCGTCTATTGGCTCATAACGTTGGTTTTCGGCAAAAAGCTTTGGTCGATAATACTCGGAATGGTTCTCGGGCTTTTAGCGTGTTACACTTTCGGCACAATTTGGTTTATAGCGGTATATGCCCACAGAGCCGAACCCGTAGGTCTTGCCTTGGCTCTCAGTAAATGCGTGGTACCGTTTTTGATTCCCGACGCACTTAAAATTGTGCTCGCAGTTATCATAACAAGGACTGTTCCGAAATATGTCAAAATTTTCGATTAGACCGCATCATCTTTTGTGTATGCGCTATTTTAAAGGATACGGATATTCCGACGAATTCAGCGAAAATATGCGGTATGTAATATCAAATCTGAAAAACGACAGCGAAGTTGTTTTGACGGGCGGCTGTGACGACATCTGCCTAAAATGCCCAAATAACAGTAAAAATATGTGCTTTGAAAGTGAAAAGGTTAAAAGATACGACTGCTCTGTAATAAGCTTGTGCAATCTTGATTTTGACAAGGTGTATGAGTACGGCTGTCTTTATTCGCTTGTCGAAAATAATATCATAAAAAAAGATATGCTCCGCTTTGTATGCGGCGACTGTCAATGGTATCATATATGCGGCAAAGCGGATTTGTGACCGTAACACAAATTGAATATTAACAAAGCTGCTGTAAAGGTTTGTCATTTACAGCAGCTTTGTTGTTTTTTCGCACCGCAGCATTATTTTTCCGCGGTAAAATAAATGGGACTTGTAAATCCTATCATATATCTTTTGCCGTTTACTTTGCCCCAAAGCTCGGCAATATACCAGCCTGGTTCGCAGTTTAAGTTAAACGCCAGAGCGTCGCCGCCGTATTTTGACTCGAATACGGTCTGACAGCCGTTCCTTATTAACCTTACCGACTCTGAGGTGATGTTGAATTTCTCCCAATGCTCTTTTCTTGTTTCCGGAAAAACTTCTATTTTAATTTTTGCCTTGCCTTCATCCAAAACATCACCAACATTATATTCCTTTTCACCGCGCAGCGCCGTGAGGGTAATCAAAGGACCCATGGTAATTGACGTTCTTCCGTTTTGTACTGCTTTTTTTATTTCCGCGCCGGTGAGCGTTTCGCTTTCTGTGCCTATGTAAGTGCAGCCGTAAGGCTCCGTTTCGTCGGATTTCATGTGCCAGTCTTTGCCGTAGGTTGCGGCAAGGTGATACCCCTTGTCAAGAAGACCCGTCCAAAGTGCAAATGCGCGCTCGTTTGCCGATTTTGACGGCGGAAACGGCTTTGACCACACCTCGATATAGTCCACATTTTCCCATTTTTTAACGTGATAGTCCCAAAAGCAACCGGTGCACATCGGGCTTCCCAGCTCATACGGGTGTGCTATTCCTACCATACCGCCGCGCTTTTTGACCTCGGCGATTTTTTCATCTATATTGTCGGGAACGGCGTCGCGCCAGTCTACAAATTCTTTGCAGTCGGTGACAAGCATATGTCCGAAAAAGGTAGTCCATTCTATTCCTTTCAGAACTGAAACATATTTCCTTTCTCTTTCCTCGGTTATTTCGTCCCAACCGGAAACGGTGTTGTGATCTGTAAGGGCTATACCCGAGAGCCCGTATTCCTTGGCTGTTTGCATAAGCGACTCGACGGTGAATTTGCCGTCGCTGTGTAGGGTATGACAGTGCATTTCGCACGGAAACCATTTAAGCATTGCTTTTCACCTCGCCGAAAACTTTTATATTAAACGTACATTCGTCGGTAACTAACGCGTGTACGTTTATCGTTATTCTGTAAAGGCCGCTCGGAAGCTTCGTTTTTATAAATCCGCGGGAGCTTTCTTTCTCCGAAATAATGTGCGTTTGGCGGCTGTCCTGCCTGTGTGCGCAGCCTATATAGCCGTCGGGGCTGTCAAGCGATACCGTGAGCAGATTTTTGACGGGCAGGTATTCATACCATGGTTTATAGCCTTTTCTGTACGGCTCCGGAGCGTACTTTTCAAACCCGTCGTCTATGTATTTGTGCGCCTTTTCTTCATCGTCGAGGTTTTTCGGCGAATACGAAAATTCAATCTCCATTTTTTCGAGCTCCTCCGCAACATAAAATTGCAGCGGAACATTGGTCTTTGTGTCGTCAGGGGTCAGAGTTTTCGTCTCTTCGAATATCAGACTCATTTTTTCGCCTCCGTGTTGGTGTTGATGACTTTTTCGGCAAGAGCCTCGGTCAAAAAGTCAAATATGATTATGCCGAGCGGCTTGTCGGGCAGAGGGTATTCCGAGAACTTTTTGTTTATGTAATCGGCATTTTCTCTCGGATTGCCCCTTGTGCTCAAAAAGTTCAATGCCATAATATTTTTGTGCGGTCGGTAATCGCCGAGCATGGTAGTTACGGCAGAGCGCCATTTCTCTTCTTTTGTAAGAGCGTATCTGTCTTGTATTATTGCTTTTTCGTTTTCCTCGTTTCCGAACCAGCATGGGAGCGGTAGGGGATTGTCCGTCCCTTTCTGATCCTCCCAATACGAAAAATCAAGTCCGTTGTCAACAGAGGAAAGGTCGTTTGTGCCGAGCATACAGCGCCTCATAAGCACTATTTTGCCGCGAACCGCACCGAGACTCGGTATTTTGTTTTCTGTGTACCAAAGCTCTTTTTGCGGCTCTATGTATCGATGCACAAAGCTTTGGTAAAAGTCCCTTACATTGACGCCGAAATCCATTTTTACGCTCACGATAACGGTTTCGGTCGGGTTTTCCTTTAAAAACTCGGCTGTGTCGCGAAGTATGTCGTCAAAAAGCAGCGTTCCGCCCGACAGCTCTTTATTTTTGCGGCATCTCATTATATAGTGTACCGCTTTGAATTTTTTGCGACTCAGTACAAGCCGTATGTCGAGAAATCTCGCTCCGGACAACAGCTGTTTTTTTACGGACATATCCTGACAGCAAAATATCTGAGGTGTCGGAGCGGTTACAAATCTTGCTGCGCTGTCATGCGTTCCGGGAATGTTTATCATCGACAGTAAGGTTTCGTCGGCGATGTTCTTCATCCAGTTTTCGGTGTGCATAAAATCACCCCTTCTTTATTGCTATTGTATACCATAAATTGCCCGAGTGCAACACAAGGATTAAAGCCGTTTTTTTCCTGCCGCCGCCGTCAACAAACATATAGACTTTTAAGCCCTTTTATGCTATTATTTTATTTATAGAAGTTACGTGAAAAAGGGTGCTTTCCTTGGCAAAAACAAAGAAAAAGGGATTAAAAATATTCTGTATTGTTCTTTCGGTGATTCTTGTTTTTATAATTGCGGTTGCGGCAATGGATTTTTGGTATTATCCGAAGTATAAGAAAACCGAAAAACAGCCGTTTGATATATCGTCAAAAGCGGAAACGGACGAAATAACCGTTATGAGCGCCAATGTGCGTTGCTTCAGCCCTACGGATGTGGGCAAAAAGAGTTGGTGCTACCGCGCGGGTCTCGTAATTGAAAATGTGGCTTCGGTTATGCCGGATGTCATAGGCTTTCAAGAGGTCACAAAGTTCCATTACGCATATTTGCAAAATACGCTTAAAGGATATGACAGCGTTATAGAGTATCGCGATAATACATATCTCTCGGAAGGGTGTCCCATATTTTACAGCACCGAAAAATTCGAACTCGAGGATAAGGGCTCGTTTTGGCTTTCCGAAACTCCCGAGATTATGAGCAAGGATTGGGGTGCGGCTTGTTACAGAGTTTGCAGCTATGTTATACTTAAAGAAAAACAGACCGGCAAGGACTTTGTTGTGTTTAACACTCACCTTGACCATATAAGCGATGAGGCGCGCATAAACGGGATTCGCGTTGTGCTTGATAAAATAGCGCAGTTCGGAGGCAAGCCGTCGATAATTATGGGCGATTTTAACGCCGAAGAGGACAGCGAAACATACAAAATGGCGACCGAAAACTTTAACGACGCCAAGTACCTTACGGATAATCCCGACAACTCCTGCACATATCAGAATTTCGGCAAAGCGCTTGACAGAAGCTGTATAGACTATTTTATGGTTTCAAAGACGGGCATTACGGCGCATAGCTTTGAGATTGTGAAAAACACATATGACGGAGTGTATCCGAGCGACCATTTCCCGATTGCCGTTAAATTGTCGCTTACAGACTGATACCGTATTTAATGAAAGGATAAAAAAGATGACCGGAAAAACGCTTGCAAGAGAATATCTTTGCTCCGTGGTTCGTTCGGCTCTGCTCTCGGAGCCCTTGCCCGATGTACCCGAGGGCACCGACAAGGTTTTCCTCGTAAAACTCGCTTACCGCAACAGCGTTCAGGTCATACTTTACCTTGCTTTTAAAGATAAGCCCGGGGTTTTGCCGCAGGAATATATGTCAAAGCTTGAGCGTTCGTATAAGGCGGCGGTTCTCCGCGAGAGCGCTCAGCAAAACGAGCTTAACTTCATAAGAAAAGCCTTTACGGAAAACAACATAGATTTTATGTGCCTAAAGGGAGCGCACCTCAAAGCCCTTTATCCTATGCCGGAAATGCGCTTTATGGTGGATATGGATATCCTCGTAAAAGAGAAGGACGTTTTGCGCGCGGAAAAACTGTTGACGGAACGCGGATTTTCACGCGAAATGAACAACGGTAAGGATATAGTTCTTATAAATCCGCCGTTTTTAACCGTGGAGCTTCACAATATGCTCTTTATTGAGGGCGACAGTCGGCACGACTATTTTACCGACGTTTGGAAAAGAGCCCAAAAATGCGGCGAGCACGAATATAAAATGACCGACAATGACCTATATATATATGTTACGGCACATTTGGCAGAGCATTATAAAGACGGCGGCGCGTGCTTCAGACCAACTATGGATATTTTTATGCTTAACCGCCTTAAAAGCGAAGAGCTTGATTTTGCGTATATAGGCGGAGAGCTTAAAAAAATCGGGCTTTTGCGCTTTGCGGAAAATATAAAGAAGGTCGGCGAAATCTGGTTCGGCAACGCAAAGGACGACAAGGCTTTGTTTGTAATGCAGCAGTATATAGTTTTGGGTCCGCCCATACAAAACGCTGGCGCGGTAGCCGAAAACATCGGGAGCTCGCGCTTTTCGGCGTTTATGCGAATGGCGTTTCCGCCGCTCAAGGTTATGGTGAAAAATTATCCCGTGCTCAAAAAACTGCCGTTTTTACTGCCGCTTTTCTGGCTTATAAGAATTGTGAAAAAGGGCGGCAAGGCTAAGGATAAGTCGAAAGAGCTCGGTTCATTGACTGACAAAAACAAAAAGCTTATGAATGATATTTTTAAATCTTCCGGTCTGTAAGACCGAATTCGGAGAAACGGGAAAATGAAAAACAAAGAAGAATCAAACAGTCGTAAATTTACCATGATGACGCAAATGCCGGTAAATAAGCTGATTTGCAAAATGGCTGTCCCTACAATAGTTACAATGCTTGTGTCGGCTATATACAATATGGCTGATACATATTTTGTGGGAAAGATAGGCACCAGCGCCACCGGCGCTGTAGGTGTCGTCTTTTCTTTTATGGCGATAATCCAGGCGTGCGGATTTTTCTTCGGCCACGGTTCGGGAAACTATATGTCACGCAAACTCGGCGAGCAAAATATAAAAGAGGCGTCCGTGATGGCGTCCACGGGATTTTTCTCGTCGTTTGCCGTAGGTGTTATAATAGGCGTTTTGGGTATAATCTTTATTTCGCCCCTGTCAAGGCTGCTCGGCTCAACCGATACCATTTTGCCGTACACAAAGCAGTATCTTTTTTACATTCTCTGCGGAACGCCGTTTATGATGAGCTCGCTCGTACTGAATAATCAGCTTCGCTTTCAGGGCAGTGCGGTAAACGGTATGATAGGCGTTACGGCAGGCGGCGTACTTAATATTTTGCTTGACCCTATATTTATATTTGTATTTAAAATGGGCGTCGGCGGAGCCGGGTGCGCCACAATGCTGAGCCAGGCAATCGGCTTCGTGATATTGCTCATAGGCTGTACTAAAAAGGGAAATATCCGCATATCGTTTAAAAACTTCCGATTTGAAAAACAGCTCTGTAAAGAAATATTCCGCGGCGGAGTTCCGTCCCTTGCAAGACAGGGGCTTTCGTCGCTTGCCATGGTGGCTATGAACCGTCTTGCGGGCGGTTACGGCGACGCTGCAATAGCCGCTATGTCCATAGTTTCAAAGATAATGAATTTTGTCGGAGCCGCCGTAATAGGCTTCGGTCAGGGATTTCAGCCCGTATGCGGTTTCAATTACGGCGCAAAAAAATATGACAGAGTTAAAAAGGCGTTTTGGTTTTCCGTCAAGGTGACTACCGTATTTTTAACCGCGGCAGCCGTTATAGGATTTGTTTTGTCGCCGTATGTCATAGCCGTATTCAGACGCGATGACGCCGACGTAATCGCAATCGGTTCGTTTGCGTTCAGGGCTCAGTGTATATCTCTTCCGCTTTTGGGCTTTATAGTTATGGCAAATATGTATCTTCAGACAATAGGCAGGGCAAAGGCAGCCACCTTAACGGCAATGTCGAGGCAATTTTTGTTTTTTGTCCCGGCACTGTTATTGCTTGTGCATTTCTTCGGACTTACGGGAGTTGAAATAAGCCAGGCAGTAGCGGATGCAGGGGCTTTCCTGTTCTCAATGCCGATTTGCCTTAAGGTTTTAAATATTATGATGACCGAAGAGAATAAAACACACTCACTCTGACTTCTTTTATCGGCGGTTGGCGTATTGACTTTTTTTGCGTAGTATGTAATAAATACATATTACGGAGTCGATGTTTTATGGACGACGGCATTTTGACGGAAATTTCACCGAAATTCGTAAACGATGTCTTTTATGATATACAGGTGTTATCCGCAAGAGTAAACTCGTTGGTTATTGCGGCAAACAAAGCACCCGAAAGAGCCGAAGAGCTTTACCTGTCTGCGCTTGCAACTGTGTGCGCCTACACCGAAAATTATTTTGCAAGCCGCTTTTCGCGGCAGAATTCGGATTATTTCGAACGCTTTTGTTATTCAAATATTTACGGGGCGGAACACAGATTTGCCTCTTTAAAAAAACTTGCGGAATTGTCGGCGTTTACATTGAATTCCGTGCCGCAAAGTATGCGCGATAAAAATGCCGATATAGCTTCGGCGGCAAACAGGCTTTTTAATATTTGCCGCGTTTCGGCAAAGGCGGCGTCTGCCCCGGTCAGGTATCGTGACGGGAAAAAATACAGAGTTTTTAAGCCGTCGAAACGCGAACGGCTGTTGCTTTGGGAGCTGTGCGGCGAGTTTTTGGAAAGCTCGACCGGAAAGGATATATACTTTACACATGGTGCAAAGCAAAAACAATCCGCCGCGTCGCCGAAAAAATATATACGCCTTGCGGCTCTGTCGTTTTATGCTTCGATTTTTTCGTTACTGCTCGTGAATTTAAGCGGAGCGTTTATATTGCTTACGGTATTTTCTTTTCTTATGAGCGTCATTTTTGCCGCGACATATGCGGCGAAGTCGCTGCTTTTTCATCGTAAACGGCATAAATACAACAATTCGGATACACGCTGAATAAAATTACATTCGGTTCGTTTAATCTTAAAAATTTTTATAATGAAAGGATACGGAAAATGAAAAAAAGGATTATTACGGTATTCGGCATCGTTTTGGCGGTGACATTATTGCTTTTCACTTCGGCATTTGCCTCATCTGCGGCGGACGACGGGCTGAAAAAAGTTAACGGTAAATGGATTTATACCAAAGACGGTGTAAAGGATACCACATTTACAAGTCTTGTGAATTACTACGGCACATGGTACTATGTGGAAAACGGTGAGCTTAATTGGAATTTTACCGGTCTAACCGATTATTACGGCACAAAGTATTATGTGGAAAACGGTGTTCTCAATTGGGATTATACGGGACTTGCACTCTTAGGCAGCGACAAGTGGTATTATGCCGAAAACGGAGCGGTTAAAAACGACTATACGGGTCTTGTGTACTTGTGCGGCAGATGGTTTTACGTCGAGAAAAGCGCCCTTAATTGGAATTATACGGGGCTTACAAAGTATTACGGTACATGGTACTATGTCGAAAACAGTATCCTGAATTGGAACTTTACGGGTCTTACCGATTATTACGGCACAAAGTATTATGTGGAAAACGGCGTTCTCAATTGGGATTATACGGGACTTGCACTCTTAGGCAGCGACGAGTGGTATTATGTCGAAAACGGAGCGGTAAAAAATGACTATACGGGTCTTGTGTACTTTTGCGGTAGATGGTTTTACGTCGAGAAAAGCGCCCTTAACTGGAATTATACGGGGCTTACAAAATATTACGGTACATGGTACTATGTCGAAAACAGTATCCTGAATTGGAACTTTACGGGACTTACCGATTATTACGGCACAAAGTATTATGTGGAAAACGGCATTCTCAATTGGGATTATACGGGACTTGCACTCTTAGGCAGCGACAAGTGGTATTATGCCGAAAACGGAGCGGTTAAAAACGACTATACGGGTCTTGTGTACTTTTGCGGCAGATGGTTTTACGTCGAGAAAAGCGCACTTAATTGGAATTTCTACGGAGCTGTTTTGTATAACGGCACTGTTTATTATGTGAGCGGCAGTCAGATAACTTGGGATTATGACGGCACTGCGGATTACAACGGCATCAAATATGTTTTTGTCGGGAGTATTGCTCAAAACGGAACATATAAGTCAAAGTACACCGACTATAATCTCGTTTACGCCGACGGTAAAACGGGTTGGTATGATTACGGCGACAATACATATTATATCGGAAGTGACGGCAGGCCGCTGTACGGAAACCAATATATAGACGGCAGAAGATATTTCTTTAACGCAAACGGCGCCAAGGCGTCTTTGGTCGGAGCTGATTTTTCCAAATATCAGGGAACTGTGGACTGGGCAAAGGTGAAGCAGTCGGGTTTGGAATTTGTAATTCTCAGAGCGGCAGTACGCGGCTGGGGCGACTCGGGCAATTTGGTGACCGATTCGCAAATAGCGGCAAACATTAAAGGCGCATTATCTCAGAATATCGACGTCGGAATTTATGTGTTCAGCCAGGCTGTTACAACCGAAGAAGCCGTGGAGGAAGCGGAAAGAGCGCTTGACATAATTAAGGGTTACGATATTAAATTGCCCGTATATTTCGATTCCGAGTATTCGGGAGCTCCGAACCGCACGGGCAGAGCGGACGGCTTGACAAAAGCGGAGCGAACTTCTTTGGCGGTGGCCTTTTGCGAAACAGTCAGAAGTGCAGGCTATAAGGCGGGCGTATATGCGAGTAAATCATTCTTTTATGATAATCTTGATTATGCCGCTTTACAAAGCAAGAGCTATGAAATCTGGCTCGCACATTATACTTCGTCAGTAACGGATTTCAAATATCCCTATAATATATGGCAGTATACAAGCAAGGGCGATTTAAACGGAATTCAAAGCGAATACGCCGACCTTGACATAGCGTACTATGATTACGCGAGTGGCAGCGATATGTCGGAGAGAGGAAAAAATGTTATGGTAACGGCATCGTCCGACGATTTCCTGTCGTTTGTTAACGCCGAGGAAAAAATAACACGTTACATAAAAACGGGGCTTGCCGCAGATAAGGAGGAGGCGTTAAGAGCAGCTTCGCTCGTAACTAATCCGAACGCTTCAAAAGCCCTTATCGACGCAATAAATAAATTGAACTGAATAAAACATAATTAAATACCGACGCGGCATAGATTTTACTAAAAATAATCTGTGCCGCGTTAATTTTTTGGTAAATTTTTACTTGACATAAATCTCTCGAATTGTCGATTAAAAAGGTGAATTTCGGTTCGCTTTTTGCCAAACAATTCATTTTGAACCCTATTAAGCTTTTTTAGCGCCGAAATTGGCAGTTTTTTGCATTTTGCCCTTGCATTTGTTGCAAAAATGCAATATATTTATCTATGTATTTTATTTGGGAGGTTTATTCTATGAAAGAAGAAAACAGAAAGTATGCCGAGGAAGCTTTCGAAATAGTCGAGCACGCTGCCAAAAAAATCGGCTCTCGTCTGCCGGGCTCCGACGGCGAAAAAGAGTACGCGGCATATATGGGGGACAAACTCAGAAGTATCGGTATTGAGCCGGTACGTGAGGAATTTGCCGTATCTCCGAGAGCGTCGATAGGCGGTATTCCGTATGCAGGTTATCTCGGACTTATCATGAGCGCTCTCGTTTACGTGGCTCTGCATCTCAGTGCGGTTTGGTACGGTATGGCGCTCGCTTCGGTTGTATGCTGGGTTTGGCTTATTTTAAGCGTTTTCCTTTATAAGACATGGTTTGATATGTTCTTTAAGCAGGAAATATCGCAGAATACTTACGGTGAACTTTTACCGCCGGACGGAAAATATGACTACACCATAATTCTTTCGGGTCACACCGATACAAGCTGGTGCTGGAGACATTCCGCTCATGCTTCAAAGTTTAAAAATACAAAACCCGCCATGGGTCTGGTGGCTACTTTCGCAAAAGTGGGTTTCGGTGTTGTATGCTTCCTTTTCCTTACCGCCGCTTCAATAGCTATGACCGTTATTTCAAGCGGTGTTTACTTCGGCGAGGTTTGGGCTATCAAAACTGCTAATTCGGCATCCTTTGCAAACTTCCTTTTTGCTATGCACTTCCTTCCCGTTGTTACTGCAATAGGCTGTATGTTTATAATTATGTGGGCTGACCCGAATCCGCGCAACGCTTCAAGAGGCGCTATGGATAACGCTACCGGCTGCGCTCTCAGCTTTGCCGTTACAAAATACTTCCATGATCATCCCGAAAAGATGCCGAAGAACTGCCGTATAATCGACTTTAACTGCGGTTCCGAGGAGGCAGGTCTTCGCGGTTCTCTCGCGTTTACACGTGAGCATAAGGGCGAGCCGATACTTGAAAACACTTGGAACATCAATATCGACTCAGTTGCCGATAAAGATTTCTTTGAAGTTGTTATCAAGGACGACTGGCAGTTCTGCCGTTTCGATACCGACCTTGAAAAAATGTTTAAGGACACCTTTAACGAGCTCGGTATAGTCAGCAAAACAAACGGCTGCATACATAACCCTGTAGGCGGTTGCGACAGCACGCCTATGACAAAGGCAGGCGTAAAATCAGTTACCTTTGCCGCTCAGGATCCCACACTTACCTATTATTATCACACATGGCACGATATGCCCGAGCGTTTTGAGCTTGAAACTGTCGGTGACGGTTTTGACGTACTTCTCGGAGTTATCGACAAAATAGATAAGTTCCAGCAGGCTAACGGTTTTAACGGACCTCAGAAATAATTTTAAATTTTCACATCCCCGAAGCTTTGGCTCAGCCCTGTCTTCGGGGATTATTTTTTTGCGCCGAAGCGTCAAAAACAACCTTTTTGTTGCTTTTTGTCCGTAACGTGATATACTAATATATACTATTTTTTGAAAGAAGAGATAAAAGATGTTAACACTCGACAAAGTCTATCACGCTTCATTTGTTTTAAAAAACATAATTCGTAAAACGGATATGATTTTGGCGCCGAACATAAATCCCGAAAGTGAAATACATCTCAAGACCGAAAATTTACAGGTTACAGGTTCGTTTAAAGTCAGAGGCGCCGCATACAAAATATCACAGCTCTCGGATGAGGAAAAAGCACGCGGCGTAATTGCCTGCTCGGCAGGTAACCACGCGCAGGGCGTTGCTTTGGCAGCTACCAAAAACGGTATTAAATCACTTATCTGCCTGCCAGACGGCGCTCCCATATCAAAGGTGGAGGCAACCAGAAAATACGGTGCGGATATTTGTCTTGTAGAGGGCGTTTATGACGACGCATATAATAAAGCTCTTGAGCTTAAAGAGGAAAAAGGCTATACCTTCATTCACCCGTTTAACGATGAGGATGTTATAGCAGGTCAGGGCACCATAGGACTTGAAATACTCGACCAGATACCCGACGTTGACGTTGTTATAGTTCCCATAGGCGGCGGCGGACTTATTTCCGGCGTGGCTTTTGCGATAAAAGAGCTCAATCCCAATGTTAAGGTATACGGCGTTCAGGCTTCGGGCGCTCCTAGTATGTTAAAATCCGTTGAGGACGGAAAAATCGAAAAGCTCGATTCCGTTTCAACCATAGCCGACGGTATAGCCGTTAAAGAGCCGGGCGACGTTACCTTTGCAATGTGTCAAAAATATGTTGACGGTATTGTGACAGTTTCCGATGACGAAATAGCCGCGGCAATACTTGCGCTTATCGAGCAGCAAAAGCTCATTACCGAGGGTGCGGGTGCCGTTTCGGTTGCGGCGGCTATGTTTAACAAGGTGGACATCAAGGGAAAAAAGGCTTGTTGCCTCCTTTCGGGCGGTAATATCGACGTTACCATACTTTCACGAGTTATTAAGCGCGGACTTTTGAAATCGGGCAGAACATACTCGCTCACAATCGAACTTCTTGACAAGCCGGGTCAGTTAAAAGGCGTTGCCGACATCATTGCAAAAGAGGGCGGCAATGTTATTTCAATTCATCATGAGCGTGCGTCCGAGGGCTCCGATATTAACGGCTGCTATCTTCGCATTGTTCTCGAAACCAAAAACTTTGACCATATCGCTCAGATAAAAAAAGCGCTGACCGACGCCGGATTTATCATCAAGTCATATTAAGGAGGAAAATCAAATGATAAAAACACTTCACACTTCATCGGCACCTGCCGCAATAGGTCCTTATTCACAGGGCAAAATCGTTGACGGATTTCTCTTTGCTTCGGGTCAGATAGCAATAAATCCCGCAACGGGCAACATAGAGGAAGATACAATCGAGGGTCAGACCAAAAGAGTTTGCGAGAATATCGCGGCGATTTTGAAAGAGGCGGGAGCTGACTTCGACAGCGTTATAAAGACCACCTGCTTTTTAAAAAATATTTCCGACTTCGGCGTATTCAATGAAGTTTACGGCGAGTATTTTTCATCAAAACCGGCACGTTCCTGCGTCGGCGTAGGTGACCTTCCGAAAAACGCACTTGTAGAGGTTGAGATTATAGCAAAGGTATAATCGGATTTAATCAAATTCAATTTTCGTTATTCTCATTTTTAAAGACAGGCTGTAATTCGGCTGAATGTTCATAATGTTTTTTACTTAGGAAAGCAATAATAAATCCGAACCCCACGGATATGCGTCGGCATTATCCGTGGGGCTCGTTTTTTCTATCCTTAAATTTACGGCAACTGCCCGTGTTTGTTGAAACAGCGTGCCCGCAACCGATTTTTTCCCCCTTGTAAACCGAATTGAAAACTAAAATGTATAGCGCAACCGCACTCTTTTGTGTATTATTTTGGCAACGGAAGCGAAAAACGAACGCATCTAATAAATAAAAACAGAACGACACAAAAGGAGTAAACAACCATGAAAAAAACAAATACAATCCACTTCGGAATACAGAGAAAGATAGTTTCAAATATGACAAGCGAAAGCTGGGAAACAATCCCTCACGTGACATATATGTATGAGCCGGATGTTACAAAGCTTATGCACGAGTGTAAAAAATTGAATCTCGACCGTGACCGTGACAGCAGGATAACGCTCAATACCGTAATAATGAAAATCATTACAGAGGGACTTAAAGCAGCTCCCGTTATGAATTCTCATATAGAATTCGACCGTAAGCTTGTACGCGGCAGAATCGATACTTTTGAGGATATAAACATTTCTATGCCGATGATTCTTCCGAGCGGTGAAATGATGACCGTAAATCTTCGCGGCTTTGAAAATAAAAATCTTGACGAGATGACCGACGCCGTAAACGATGTAAAAAGAAGAGCGGAAAACACAAATCTTGACGAAGCTATGTTTGACGTATCATTAGATAATACTCTCACCGCTCTTAAAAAGGGTAAATTTATGCAGGCTATATACCGCCTTATAGGCTCCAAAACAGGCAAGCATAAGGTTAAAACCTTAAAGGGCGAGGAAAAAAAAGAGTATGAAGCTATACCCGAAACGGAGCGCCTCACAAAACACGATATAGAGCAGGGCACAACCACAATATCAAACCTCGGCTCGCTTTACCGCGAACAGTCCGGTGCGGCTGCTTTACTTGAAATAATACCGCCGCAGGTTACGGCGTTCGGCGTAGGCGCCGTTCAGGATAAGCCCATGGTTATGACCGACAGCCTCGGCAACAAAACGATAGAAGCGCGCAAGGTGCTCCCCATCTGCATAGCCTTTGACCATCGTGCGCTTGATTTCGGCGACATAGTTCCTTTCCTTAAAAAGCTTGATGAAATATTTGCAAATCCGAAGGTTATACACACTTGGAAAAGCAGCGATAAAAACAATAAAGTCGCTCGTCTTGACGCCTGATTTTTAACTTTGCTCCCAAATAAACCGGTCCGAAACGGCTCAGCCGCGGAGGATCGGTTTTTTGTCACTTTTGATGTCTCGTCCGAATAATATGGTATCGAAAGGTTGCACAAATAAATTATAAGGAGAAATATCTGTTGAACGAATTTTTGGATTTCTGCGAAAAATCTCTCAGAGCCGAAGACTCAGGCGACTGCTGCCCGGTAAATCCGTCGAGCGAGTACCTCGGCACATCGCCCCTGCCGAAAAATACGGTAACTACAATGGCTTACGTTCCGTTTCAGACAAATACGACGATGTACGATGTTGAAACAGGATATAAAAACGGTACTGTGTTTACGGACCTTAATAAGCCGTTCTTAGGGGGAAGATGTATATGAATACGAGAAAAGCCATGCTTTTAAAGCTCGGTTCTCTTCAATTCTCGCTTTGGGAACTGCATCTCTATCTCGATACGCATCCTATGGATACCGCCGCCGAGGCGCGTTACCGGGGGTATAAAAAATGCTACGATGAAGTGAGAGCCGAATTTTCGGAGAAATACGGACCGCTGAGCCCCTTAGAGGGCAACGGTGCAAAATGGTTGAAATCACCGTGGCCTTGGGAAAAACAAGAGGAGTGTGTTAAATAATGTTTTCGTATGAAAAAATGCTGCAATACCCGGTAAATATAAAAAATCCAAATCCCAAATACGCTCAGATAGTATTAGAACAGTACGGCGGTCCCGACGGAGAGCTCGGCGCTTCGCTGCGTTATCTTTCACAGCGTTTTTCAATGCCTTATCCCGAGCTTAAAGGACTTCTCACCGATATCGGTACCGAGGAGCTCGGGCACCTCGAAATGATAGGTGCAATAGTTTATCAGCTTACGCGAAATCTTACTCAGGAACAAATTAAGCAAGGTGGGTTCGACGCGTACTTTGTAAACCATACAACGGGAGTGTACCCGGCAGGTGCAAACGGTATGCCGTTTAACGCCGGCTCCATAGCGGCTAAGGGAGATGTCATAACAGACCTTCACGAAAATATGGCGGCTGAACAAAAGGCGCGAACCACATATGACAACATTCTGAGGCTTGTTGACGACCCCGATGTCAGAGACGTCATAAAATTCCTGCGCGAGCGCGAGATAGTCCATTATCAGCGATTCGGCGAAGGACTCAGAATTGCCACCGACAAGCTGAACGAAAAGAACTTCTACGCCTTTAATCCGAGCTTTGATACAAGATGTAACAAAAAAATGCGCTGATTGGCTGAGTGTTTATAAGGCAGTTTTGCTTCAAAACAACATCTTTGCACAATAATGCGTTAAACCCATCAGATGAGCCACGACTTATCTGATGGGTTTGCCTTTTCCGGTATCAAAAACGATATCGTTTTGAAGTGCTACGCAGTTTCATAGCTATAAAAATTTTTTATGCCGAAGTCAAGAAACGAAGCAAGGCTGTCGCCTTGCGAGGCTTTTTGACAAAAGCATAAGGGATTTTTATGCGAGAAACCAATACTTCCTTATAAACGCTCAACCTTTGGGTGCGGCTTCTTTTTGCCACAGAACTTGTACCCATATGTAAATATATAAAATAAAGACCGTTCCGTTTTTTTCGGGACGGTCTTTAATATGTCCGCAAATGCGGACGTTTGATATGTTTAAACACAAAATTCGGTTTACACAGGCTGTTTTATATGATAAAATAACAACAGTGCGGTCTGTGTCGGGCGCGGTATTGCCGTGTCAACGCCTTTCGGCGCAATCCCGAAAAAAATAAAAAGACCTGCCAAAAGCAGGTCTAACTCACACACTGTGAGGTTGCCGAAGCAACGGTTAGAATAAATTTTTATTTGAACTCGTAGTGTAATCTCGGTACTGAGATTATCTACATCATAACATCTTGTTTAGGTTTTGTCAACACCGTTTTTCATTCGATGAGTGTAATATATTTTTAAAGGAGAATTTTTATGGGTAAAAAATTGCGGAATGTGGATTACGATTATTATTTGGGTCTTGACATCGGGTCCGATTCTGTGGGATGGGCTGTAACCGACGCGGATTACGTCATTCCGAAGTTCAACGGAAATGCTATGTGGGGCGTTCATCTTTTTGATGAGGGTCAAACCTCGGCTGAACGCAGGGGCTTCAGAAGTGCAAGAAGGCGAACTCAGCGAAAAAAAGAGCGTTTGTCGCTTTTGGAAATGCTTTTTGATGAAGAAATTTGCAAAAAGGACTGTACGTTTTTCAGACGGCTTCACGAGAGTAATTTGTGGCCGGAGGACAAGTCCGGCGATGATAAATATGCCGTTTTTGCAGACGAAAATTATACCGATAAGGACTTCTGTAAGGAATATCCGACAATATATCACCTGAGATACGAGCTTATTAAAAATAAAGAACCGCATGATGTAAGGCTGGTCTTTTTAGCCCTACACCATATCATAAAAAACAGGGGACATTTCCTCTTTGATTCCCTGTCGTCGGCCAAGGACTTCGATTCGGCATATGGCGCTTTGTGTTCTTATCTCGGCGACAACGAAATACAGCTTAATTGTTCCGATATCGAGCAGTTTAAAGACATATTAAAGGACAGGCATCAGGGTAAAATCGAAAAGACAAAAAATCTTGCTTCGCTTTTCGGTATCACAAAAAAAATCCGACCCCGTTTCTTACGCCGTAATGGCGGTTTTAAGCGGCTCGACTGTTAAGATGTGCGACTTGTTTGACGATGACGAACTCAAAACCGCAGAGAAGAACAGTATATCGTTTAAAAGCGGCTACGAAGAAAACGAAGAAACATACGCGTCCGTTTTAGGCGATCGCTTTGAGCTTGTCGAGCTTTTAAAGGCGGTATACGATTGGGCTGTGCTCGCCGATATTTTAGACGGCAAAAAGTATATCTCCGAGGCAAAGGTCGCCGTATATGAAAAACATAAAAATGATTTAAAAACGCTTAAAAAATATGTCAAAACATATTTACCCGAAGAGTATAACGAGATATTTAAAATAAGCGACGGAAAATGTGACAATTATGCGGCGTATTCCGGCCACATTAAAGAAAGCGGCAAAACGGGTGAACTTAAAAAGGCCTGTAATTGCGAGCAGTTCTGCGATTATCTTAAAAAGAAGCTCGGTAAAAACGCCGACCCGTCATACAAAGAAATGTTTGACGAAATCGAGAATAAGACCTTTATGCCGAAACAGGTGACAAAGGATAACGGCGTCATTCCCATGCAGATAAATGAGGAAGAGCTGAAGGCTGTTTTGGACAACGCCAAAGAATATTTACCGTTTTTAAATTCGTGCGATGAAAACGGTGTTTCCGTATACGATAAAATAATCAAAATATTTGAGTATCGCATTCCGTATTATGTCGGACCGCTTAACACTCATACCCAAAAAAGCTGGCTCAAAAGAAAAGACGGTGAAAAAATATATCCGTGGAACTTTAACGACGTTGTCGATGTTGACGCTTCCGCCGAGAAGTTCATAAACAATCTTACGAGCAAATGCACTTATTTGCCGCAGTGCGACGTTATTCCGAAGGACTCGCTTCTCTATTCGAAATTTGCGGTTCTCAACGAGATAAATAATCTTAAAATCAACGGTGAGGATATTCCGGTTGAATTAAAGCAGAGAATTTATAACGATTTGTTTATGACTCGCCGTAAGGTCACCGTAAGTAAGCTCAAAGACTATCTTAAATCCTTGGGCTGCCTTAAAAACGATGATGTGTTGAGCGGCATAGACGCAAACATAAAATCCTCCCTAAAGCCGTATTTGGATTTTAAGGATTACGAAAATTTGTCGCCTAAAGATAAAGAGGATATCATTGCGTCATCGGTAATTTTCGGCGACGATAAAAAATTACTCAAAAAAAGGCTGAAAAAGCTTTTCCCCGAAAAGCTGACGGATGATGACATCAAAAAAATATGCAAGCTAAAATACAGCGGCTGGAGTCGTCTGTCAAAGGAATTTTTATGTGATGTTGAGTTTACATACAAAAAGACCGGCGAGGTTATGAATATCATAACGGCTCTTTGGGAGACCAACTTCAATTTGATGCAGATTCTTTATTCCGAGGATTTTTGCCCCGGAGACGACGAAAAAAAGACGGTCAACGATAAAATCAATGAACTTTCCTCCGACGGAAAAGAACATTCCATGCGCGAACTCGTTGATTCGCTTTACGTTTCACCGAAGGTTAAGCGCCCGATATTAAGGTCGCTGTTAATAGCTAAAGAAATAGAAAAGATACAGGGCAAACCTCCGAAAAAGATATTTATAGAAGTTGCAAGAGGTATTGATAACAGAGAAGAAAGACACAGGGATTCAAGAAAAAACAGGCTTATGGAATTATACAAAAGCTGTAAAAAAGAAGCCGAAAAATTCTGCCCGGATTTCGACGTTTTAAGTAAATCTCTAAACGATGAGGACGAATCAAGGCTCAGAAGCGACAAGCTTTATTTCTACTATATTCAGCTCGGCAGATGTATGTATACGGGCGACGAAATATCGCTCGGCGAGCTGTTGAACGGCAACAGCCGCTTTGATATAGACCATATTTATCCTCAGTCAAAGATAAAGGACGACAGCCTTACAAACAGAGTCCTTGTCAATAAAACCGTAAATGCCGGTAAAACCAATGTTTATCCCATTGATGCGGCTGTACAGAGCAAAATGAGTTCATATTGGCAGATGCTTCGTAACAGCGGACTGATAAGCGAGGAAACATATAAGCGCCTTACGCGTAAAACGCCGCTTACCGATGACGAGCTCTCCGCGTTTGTGTCAAGGCAGCTCACCGAAACGCAGCAGTCTACAAAGGCCGTCGCGCATATATTAGAGCAGCTGTACCCGAAACCGAAAACCGAAATAGTATATGTTAAAGCGGCTTTGGCTCATGCTTTCAGGCAAAAAAATGATATGCTCAAGTGCCGTGAAGTGAACGATTTGCATCATGCAAAGGACGCTTACCTCAATATTGTGGTCGGCAATGCATACAATGTAAAGGTCACTCATAATAAAATAAATTTCATAAAGGGTCTGCAAAACAACGACAAGAGATATACCGTAAATCCCGAAAACTTTTTTAATTACGATATACCGGGCGCGTGGTCGGTCAAAGACAGTATGAATACCGTCCGCAGATTTATGAATAAAAACAATATTCGCTATACAAGGTTTCCGCGCAAAAAGCAAGGAGGACTGTTTAAAATCAATCCTTTGAAAAAAGGAAAAGGCCAGGTCCCGCTGAAGGCTTCGGGCGCAAGAAGCTGTATAGAAAAATACGGCGGATACGATAAAGCGACCTCGGCATATTTTTCGTATGTGGAGTATACCGATAAAAAGGGTAAAACCGTGCGTCAGATGTTCCCCGTCAATCTGTATGAGGTGAAAGAATATGAAGCCGATATGCAGGGCTTTGTTGCAAACCGTATAGACGGTGCTTCAAGCGTAAAAATTCTCATTCCATGCGTTAAATATGACGCCTGTATATCCTTTGACGGCTGCAGAATGTATATAAGTAACAAAACCGGAAATCAGATAGGATACAAGCCCGGAATACAGCTTGTTTTGGGGTATAAATATGAAAGGTATATCAGAAATATCGAAAATTATTTAACAAAGTATAAGGACAGGGAGATTATTTCGAGGGACAATATTTCGGCAGAAGAAAATATCGAGCTTTACGATATCTTAACGGGCAAAATGCTCAATACGGTTTTGAGAGTAAAATTCAGCGGCATCGGTAAAAAGCTCGAAAACCGCCGCGAAAAATTTGTGCTCTGTTCACCGGAGGAGCAATGCTACGTTTTAAACGAAATTCTGAAAATCCTTCACGCTAATGTATTGTCGGGAGACCTTAGGCTTATAGGGGAAAGCGGACAGGCAGGCGTAATGGTAACTAACGTTCAGTTTACAGGAATTAAAAACGTCGGCAGCATAAAGCTTATTAACCAGTCGGTAACGGGTCTTTTTGAGCAGGAAATTGACCTGCTGAAATAAGGGGGAGTTGTTATGGGCTGGCGTGTGGTTGTTGTTACAAATCCCTCTAAGCTTGATTATTCCATGGGCTATTTGGCGGTGCGTGATGTCGAAAAAACAATGCGCGTCCACCTCGACGAGATTTCCGTTCTGATAGTTGAGAATACGGCAAGCTCCGTTACCGCGGCGCTGCTCAGCCAATTAACCGAACGAAAAATCAAGGTGATATTCTGCGATGAAAAACGAAATCCGTCCTCGGAGCTCGTCTCATATTACGGCTGTCATGATTGCAGTCAGAAGCTGAAAACCCAAATATCCTGGGCAGACGATGCAAAAAAGCTTGTGTGGACAAATATAGTTGCCGAAAAAATCAAAAATCAGGCTCTGCTTTTAAAGCATTACGGGCTTGAGCAGTATAAGCTCCTTGAGGGGTACATAAACGAGCTTGAATTCAACGATGAAACAAATCGCGAGGGGCACGCCGCAAAGGTGTATTTCAACGCCCTTTTCGGCAAGGATTTCGGCAGAAACGACGATATTCCCATAAACGCCGCGTTGAATTACGGTTACAGCTTGATTTTGTCATGCGTTAACCGCGAAATAGTTTGCAGCGGTTATTTGACACAGCTCGGTATATTTCACGATAATATGTTTAATCAATTTAATTTGGGCTGCGATTTAATGGAGCCGTTTCGTCCGATAGTCGATTTTTGTGTGAAATCCATGATGCCCGAGGAATTCGGCAAGGAGCAGAAGAGCACGCTGATAGGCTTACTGAATAAAGAATTCTTGGTGGACGGCAAGGCAAATACGCTTATGAATGTAATAAAGCTCTATGTAAAAAGCGTATTTGCCGCAATAGAACAAAATGACGCTTCGCTTGTGAAGTTTGCGGAAGTGAAGTATGAGTTATAGATTTATGAGAGTAATTGTATTTTTTGATTTGCCGACAACTACCAAAAGCGAACGGCGCGAATATGCCAAGTTTCGTAAATTTTTGATTAAAAGCGGATTTATGATGATGCAGGAATCCGTATACTCCAAAATAGCGCTTAACAAAAATGTCGCAACGGGTATTTGCGACTCGGTAAAAAAGCAGAAACCGCCGTCGGGTCTTGTGCAAATGCTTACCGTTACCGAAAAGCAGTTCGCTAAAATGGAAATGATTGTCGGCAAAAGTCACAGCAACATTGTAGATTCGGATGAAAGGCTGTTGATATTATGAGAGCAAAGTTTTCATATATGGATGAGTGCATAGAGATAGGCGATGGCGTTTTTTCTGTGCTCGTAATAGAAAACAAAAAGCTTTACAGAGAGGTTTTGTCGTCTTTTTTGACCTCTTGCGAAGAAAATTATTTTGTCTTTTCCGAAAACTTTAAGCCGTTTGAATTTCCCAAATACGGTTGCTTTATCTCCGATCCGATTTTTGTCGATTTGAACAGCAGAAAGCTCCTCGGAAAACTCGACGGATATATGCAGCAGACGGCAAATGACGAATTTGCCGAGGAAACGGCAGAAGTAAAAGCGGCGATTGCAAGGCTTGCGGATAAGCTTGCGACATTTTGCGATTTCGACTGCGAATATTCTGATGAAACGGATACCTCTGCAATCATAAAGCTGATTGACTTCAGGTTTTCTGCGGAATCGGATTCGGTTTTACAGAATTTTGCTGATTTCTTGAAGCTGTCGGCAAAATACCTCAAGACAAAGGTATTTGTTGCCGCAAATATTAGCCTTTACTTTTCACCCGATGAAATATCGTCGCTGTTAAAGGATTTATCGCTTGAGCATATAAACCTTTTAATGGTGGAAAACACGGCGCCCAAAGCGCCTCGCGACGGTGAAAAGGTGTATATTGTCGATGATGATCTTTGCGTTATTGACGATGGCATAACATAGGTAGTATAATAAAAGTACCTTATATTATTACCCTGTGCATTGTAGTGGCGCAGTTTATTTGAGGTTTGAGAGTAGTGTAATTTCA